>NZ_AONB01000002.1:0-306689 GCF_000585235.1 Nitrincola nitratireducens
AGGGATGCAGCTGCATGGATGCAAAATAGCAGAATCAAAGATTCTCACTCCATATAACCTCTCCAGTACAGTTTTCTCTTTAAATATTAAGTATTTTTGCAATTCGAAATATATTCATCTATCTAAAGCCGCTTTTAGATTGATAAATTACATGCCGTACAATCTTGCTATGGGGCTTTTATAGTTAGCTCGTTGATTCAGTTATAGTATCTATGATGAGTTCAGGGTTATCATCAGGTAGTCCCGATCCTCCAATTCATATCAAGAGAATCTGTTTTGACCCGAATAGCCATTTTTGTCGATGTTCAAAATATTTATTACACCACACGTCAAGTATTTGGACGGCAGTTTAATTATCGTGCTTTTTGGCAGGCAGCGAGTGAACTTGGCGACATAGTGCTTGCTACTGCCTACGCGATAGATCGTGGAGATTCACAGCAGCAAAAGTTTCAGGATGCCCTGAGACATATCGGATTTGATGTAAAGCTCAAGCCCTATATTCAACGTGGTGATGGCTCTGCCAAAGGTGACTGGGATGTCGGTATTACTATAGACGCATTGCTTTGTGCAGAGGCTGTCGACCGAGTAATTTTATTGTCTGGAGACGGTGATTTTGATTTATTATTGCACACCCTTAGGGAGCGATATCAGGTTTATAGTTATTTGTTTAGTGTTCCTGGGCTCACCGCCCATTCGTTAATTGCAAGTGCGGACGAGTGGGTTTCTATAGATGACTCTTTACTGCAATAGAGTATATGAAGCTTCTTTGCTACTGCCACCCTTGTATTTTTTATATTGATGACTCTTTAGGAAGAACTCCTATATACAGGCTAAGTCTTTATCTTGATAATCTCATCAAGACAGAGCGCAAGGGATTGTGATTGCCTGAAGGATTCAGGCCTCTGTCTATCTCACAGGATCGTGGCTCCGCTGCAAGGAAGCAGCACACTAATTGTCTCTCTCCACCTCTCTTTACACTCTGCTAGCCACTCTATATCATCAATGCATCCGTTGGGGTGCCGTGAAAGGCTGAGAAGTTTTATAAACTAACCCATCGAACCTGATACGGGTAATACCGGCGAAGGGAACGGTGATCTTCTTGTGCTTTGCCATTCCCCCATGCTTATTCCCCATACGTTTAATCCGCTAATTTTAATATTTGCATATCGCTCATATTGACCTATCTAGGGGGAATGATGAGAGTACAAGTAGTAGGTGCAGGGGTTGCAGGTCTATGCGTTGCAAATGAGCTATCTTCTCGCGGTGTTGAAGTCAGCTTACATGACACGTATCGTCCGCCAGGTCCGCATGCATGTTCATGGTGGGCAGGTGGCATGCTAGCGCCCTTCTGCGAAGGTGAAAGCGCCGAAGAGCCCGTCATACGCTTGGGTACACGTGCAGCATCTTGGTGGCAGAAGTTTACGGGCGCTGTTGAGTATAAAGGCTCGTTAGTTTTATCGTCCAAGCGTGATAAAAATGAGTTATTGCGTTTTGCCAGTATGACTCGCCAGCATCGCTGGGTGGATCACCTTTCTATTGCTGAGTTAGAACCCGACTTAGCCGGTCATATACGTCAGGGGCTCTATTTCGACTCTGAAGCTCACCTCGACCCCAGAGTTGCGCTGGCACGTCTTGTCGATACTTTAGCATCTCAGGGTGTTGTATGTACTCAAGAGGAGCCTTTAAGTGACATACTCACAATCGATTGTCGTGGGTTAGCAGCGAGGGATGCTTTAGCTGATCTGCGCGGTGTTAAAGGTGAAATGGTAATCTTAAAGAATCCTGAACTTAATATTAGTCGTCCAGTTCGCTTTATTCATCCGCGTATGCCTCTATATATCGTACCACGAGGGAGTGGGGTGTATATGCTGGGTGCGACGATGATTGAATCTTCAGATCGATCTCGTATTACTGCTCGTTCGATGTTAGAACTTTTATCGGCTGCTTACGCTCTTCATCCTGCCTTTGCCGAGTCTGAGGTTCTTGAAATTGGCGTGGATGTACGTCCAGCCTTCCCAGATAACCTTCCGAGAATACGACGCAGAGGCAACAGGCTATTTATTAATGGCCTTTATCGGCATGGCTATCTATTGGCTCCTGCTTTAGCGAGATGACCGCAGACTACTTATTGACTCATAAACAACCGGAGTTGATGGATGAATGTACTATTTAATGGTGAGAACGTAGAAGTAAGCGCCTCAAATTTGGCAGAGTGCTTGGTTTTGTTAGGTGTTTCAGATCAGCATATTGCAACCGCCGTGAATGGAGAGTTTGTACCTCGTTCTCAGCGTCATCAATTACAATTGACAGAGGGAGATCGGCTAGAAGTCGTTTCCCCTATGCAAGGTGGCTAACATGGCTAGATTTTACGATGTCGACATCACAAATCCTTTGATGCTGGGTACGGCACTTTACCCTTCTCCTGCAATATTGAAAGACGCTTTTAAAGTATCTGGTGCCGAAATTGCGACAGTGTCTTTACGTCGTGAGCAAGGCGCAGGACAGGATTTTTGGTCTCTAATTAAGTCTATGAACCTGCGTTTACTTCCTAATACAGCAGGATGCTATTCAGTGAAAGAGGCCGTGACAACTGCGTATATGGCACGAGAAGTCTTTGATACACCTTGGATTAAATTAGAAGTTATCGGTCATACGGATACATTACAGCCAGAACCCTTTGCATTGGTTGAAGCCGCTCGGATTCTGAGTGAGGATGGATTTCAAGTTTTTCCTTACATGACGGATGATCTGGTTTTAGCGGATCGATTGGTTGAAGTGGGTTGCCGAGTATTAATGCCCTGGGGAGCACCTATTGGCTCGGGCTTAGGCCTGAACAACGAGTATGCACTAAAAACCTTACGAAACTACTTTCCTGACATTCCTTTAGTTGTAGATGCCGGAATCGGTCTTCCTTCTCATGCCGCTAGAGCAATGGAGCTAGGTTTCGATGCTATTCTACTGAATACCGCTGTTGCCAAAGCGCAAGACCCTGTCAAAATGGCGCAGGCATTTTCGCTAGCTATCCAGGCTGGTGCCCTAGGTTATCAGGCTGGACCGATGGAAGTGCGCGATATGGCATCTCCATCCACCCCCGTGATAGGTAAGGCCTGGTTATGATGTCTCTCCCCATTTTCTATCCGTTGCTCGATTCTGTTGAAGGAGTTGAGCTGGCTGCGCGATTAGGTGTTCGTTTTGCACAACTTCGGATTAAGTCAGGAGGGCATGAGACGATACGAGATAACATTCGTCAAAGCCTAGCCATTGCCCGTGAGGCCAATATGATGTTGGTGATTAATGATCATTGGCAGTTGGCCATAGAAGAGGGGGCTGATTGGGTGCATTTAGGGCAAGAAGACCTTATCCAAGCCGATGTAAATGCGTTACGCAGAGCAGGGATTTCGTTAGGTATCAGCACTCACTCACAAGAAGAACTTGAGCGTGCACTCTTGTTAAATCCTGACTACATAGCACTAGGCCCTATTTACCCTACGCAAACGAAGTCGTTGACTTGGTCTGCGCAGGGGCTAGGGCGTATTTCTGAATGGAAAGCCCAGCTGGGTCAGATTCCGCTTTGTGTCATAGGTGGCATTACGTTGGAGCGCTCGAGCGCTGTTTTAGCATCAGGTGCTGACATCATTGCCGTCGTGAGTGATGTTTCGTTGCATCCTGACCCGTCCGAGCGCATTCGTGAGTGGCTAAGCTGCTACTGTTAGGCAACACCGTAGCTGTCTCTGTAGCGTTTGATGGCGTCTAATTGCTTGGTTAAGTCGCCGCGCTCTTGCAAGTAATCAATTAACAGATTGAGTGTAATAATACTGGCAACAGGGATGTTGAAATCCAATTCTACTTCTTGGATAGCGGAGAGTTCGCCCGTTCCCTTTTCTTGACGATTCAGTGCAATCAGAACACCAGCAGGTTCCGCATTGGCCTGTTGTATGATCTCCATGACTTCACGGATAGCTGTGCCTGCCGTGATAACATCATCAATAATTAAGGCTCTGCCAATCAATGGCGCGCCAACCAAGCTACCGCCCTCGCCATGATCCTTCGCTTCTTTGCGATTGAACACATAAGGTGTGTCAATATTATGATCAGTGTATAACGCGACGGCCGTGCTCGCGGCTAATGGAATACCTTTATAGGCAGGACCTAATAGAACGTCATATTCTATTCCGGAATTAATCAAGGCCGCTGCGTAAAATTTACCCAAACGTGCCAGTGCTTCCCCTGTACAGAATAAACCTGCATTAAAGAAATAGGGGCTGACACGTCCTGACTTGAGCGTGAACTCGCCAAATCTGAGGACATTTTTTTCAATAGCAAACTCAATAAACTCACGTTGATAGTCAAGCATTTTAGTATTTCACTGGTTTTGTCTGATGGTGTGTGAACAATAATACCTGTCTGATCCCATATCCGTCATTAATTGATTGGATATAAATTTCATTTTTGGTCGCTTCCCGATACAATCTATAGTCAATAAGTATAACTGGCTACTTGCTCAATGGGGCTAACTTACTATGCGCGTGATTTCATTCAATACACAGGGTATTGAACAAGCAGCTGAAAAAGGCTTTTTTGACTGGATGGTTAAGCAAGATGCAGACGTTGTCTGTTTGCAAAGTTTGCGAGCCAAAGAGTATCAGCTGGATGACGAACGCTATCATCCTGAGGCTATCATGCCTATTTCTTTGATGCGTTCGAGGATGGATTCAGTGGAGTCGCGATCTACACTCGACATGTGCCCAAAGCCATCATGACTGGCCTTGGGTTTGAACAGTGTGATTTTAATGGGCGCTTTATCCAAGCGGATTTTGACAAATTCAGCATATCATCGTTGACGATCCCATCTGGTCTGAAAAGTGATGAAGCGCAAGCGGCGAAAATGGAATATTTAGATTTATTTATGGGGCACTTGAAAAAGACACTCCGTAAGCGTCGTGATTTCATTTTTACAGGTACGTTCAATATTGCACATAAACCAATAGATTTGAGTAATTGGTACGTCAATCAACGAGTGTCTGGCTTTTTGGCCGAAGAGCGTGTCTGGATTGAAGAAGTTTTTGGTGAAATGGCTTTTGTAGATGCATTTCGTCAGGTGAATAAGGCGGAGCGGCAGTACACTTGGTGGCCGGAGTATAACCGTGCCTGGAAGCTCAATGAAGGTGCGCGGTTAGATTATCAAATCACCACGCCGAACTTGCGTAAATCAGTCAAGTCTGTGTCTATTTACAAAGAGCAGCGCTTCTCTGAACATGCGCCTCTAATTATTGATTATGACCTGACATTTTAAACTTAGAAACATGAGAGAGGACACGAACAGTGCCCTCTCAGTATCTTGTTCTTAGGTGTTTGATAACGCTGTTTTTTGTATCTCTAACAACTCTTTGATGCCTTTTTGGGCAAGCCCCAGCATTTCATTAAGCTGTTCTTGCGAGTAAGCGGCACCTTCTGCTGTACCTTGAACTTCAATGAAGCCTCCTTGGTCTGTCATAACAACATTCATGTCGGTTTCGGCATCAGAATCTTCGTTATAGTCCAAGTCTAGAATGGCTTGGCCTTTGTGTATCCCAACGGATATAGCAGCGATGGCTTGTTTTAGCGGATTGCCTTTTACCGCGCCATTTTTGTCTCGGCGTAAAACATTAATCGCATCGACCAGCGCTACATAGGCTCCGGTTATAGAGGCTGTACGGGTTCCACCATCGGCTTGAATGACATCACAATCAATTAAAATTGTGTTCTCACCGAGTTTTTTAAGATCTACCGCGGCACGCAACGAGCGCCCAATCAGTCGTTGAATTTCAAGCGTCCGTCCACTTTGTTTACCCTTAGTGGCTTCGCGATCATTACGTGTATTGGTTGCACGCGGCAACATGCCGTATTCTGCTGTCACCCAACCGGAGCCTGAGCCACGAAGAAAACGAGGAACACCACGGTCTACAGAGGCAGTACAGATCACCTTGGTATTTCCAAACTCAACCAACACAGAGCCTTCGGCATGCTGTGTGAAATTACGAGTGATTTTTATCGGGCGCAACTGGTCGGGTGCACGCCCACCGGCACGCAGTTTATCCAGACCCAGATTTTTTAGCTGCTCAGACAGCGGAGAACTCATGGTGTTTCCTTTCAGTTGTATGCATAGAGCTGGACGCTCAGGACTGTTAGAATTGATTGCCTATTCTAAACGAGAAGCGATGATTATGACACGCAGCATGACAGCTTTTGCACGCCAAAGCCAAATCCATCAATCCTGTGAGCTGACTTGGGAGCTGCGCTCTGTTAATAGTCGTTATTTAGAACTTCATTTTAAATTACCTGAAGTATTTCGCTCGCTGGAGCCATTACTGCGTGATGTGCTAAAAAACCGTTTTGCGAGAGGAAAAATTGAGTGTGCGCTTCGTTATCAGGCAGAAGAGGGCACCGATCAACTCGAGCTTAACCAAGCATTGGTCAGCCAGTTAATTGTGCTGTCAAAACAGCTGAACGATCAGCTAGAAACATCTCATCCTATCTCGCCTCTTGAGTTGATGAAGTGGCCGGGTGCGTTGCAAACGCAAACGTTGAATATCGAAGCCTTGTCCCAAGCTGCATTGGCTGCCTTTCACCTTGCTGTAGATGAGCTAGAAAGTGCAAGGGCGAGAGAGGGGGCACAATTAGCGCTGCTGATTCAGAGTCGTATAGATGATATTCGCTTGATACTGGATAATGTTAAACAGATATTACCTGAGTTACTCGTCGCCCAAGTCATGCAGTTAGGTACGAGGCTGGAGAGTTTTAAGGAACAGTTAGATCCAAGCCGTTTGGAGCAAGAGATGGTGATCTTGGCACAAAAAGCGGATGTTGCCGAAGAGTTAGATCGATTAGAGACCCACTTGCAAGAGGTTGAGCGAGTGTTGGGGGTAGAGGAGGCCAGTGGGCGGCGCTTGGATTTTTTAATGCAGGAGCTTAACCGTGAGGCGAACACTTTAGCCTCTAAATCGATTGCCACACTCACGACTCACTACGCGGTGGACTTGAAGGTGTTGATTGAGCAGATGCGAGAGCAGGTGCAGAATATTGAATAGATTCCTAGGTGGAAAGTTATTACCTCATGAAAGCCTGCCACGGTTTGCTTGGTGGTATCCAACACCACCTTTTCAGGCAACATGGCTTTAGCCGCCAAGTGTGACAGCTCATCCAGCGTGAAATCGCTGAATTTCTTGCTACGGCTCACCTTCAGCGACGCACTATCATCGGGGATATAAGGAATGGTCGAGACAAAGTCATAGGCAGGCAGTATTGGCTCAGCTTCGTAGCTGATGCCGTTAATACCTTGGCTGCTTCGAATGATTGACTTGATGGCAGAAGCGGACTTTTTAGGCGCAACCAATAGCTCTAGGTCGTATACAAAAACATATCACCCTAATCCCACAAACACAAAAATGATTAGCTATTATGTATCATCATGCACTTTTTGATATGCAATTATAGATAAGTCGTAACGCACGAGCTGACTTACCGTGGGCAGTTGGGACAATGGGCTGTAATTTGAATAGCTCGCTTACAAAATACCACACCCAGCTTTAAGCTAAATCAACCAACCCAATTACTTATTTTGATCAGCTGATGCAATCCCCCCCAATGCGTCATTTGCTAATCCATGAGTTTCAACAGCCGCCACACACTTCCCCATCCCTTTACCCCCATACGCCAAAAGCACTATCCGTTTGGCTTTTGGATCGAAACGCCAAGCAGGGAAATTAGCCCATTTACTGTTTGGCGTCTCGATTGAAATCCAACGCTGGTAGGCCTTTCCAGCCCAGTTCGCCGGAGCAAATGGGCAAATCATGCACGGGGTTATTACTGAGTGGCTTAAGAAAAGAAAACGAAAAACGAAGTGATCAGCCACCAGATCAACCTAGAGCTTCTGCACCACCTTTGTGAGCCGGAGAATGATGTTTGGATTACTCAAGAGCTTATGGCTTAACGTTGAAAATAAACGCTAATCTTGTCACGGAATAAAGAGCCAAACTTTTTATGATCACCACTCTCAAAACGAATTCGTCCAGCCACGATACAAGGTGATATTTGAAGCTCTTTTGCTAGCTCCCTGACTTCTTCAGCGCTCGATATACGGCTTCTGCACCAAATACTCTGCGGTATCAACGCCTCTCTAGCCATATCATCGGCCTGTTTCTCAATCTCATCAGCGCCCTGAGCATCTAAATCATCTAAGTACCAGCTTTCATTACCATCTAAGTGCAATGCAATATGTGCCATTTCATGCATTAGTGAAAACCAAAAGCTATCGAGACGATTGTGCCTTAACGTCAGCGCTATAATCGGGTTGCCATCAATACCCATGCACACAGCACCATCCAAATAAGTTTTGGGTAGATGAGGCTCAATGATTACATGAATGCCTGACTTATTTAGACACTCAATCGCTAGTAAAGGGCCTGATTCAAGCCAAGATAGCTTGGAAATGTTCTGCATCCATTCCAAATTCACAGTACTAGCGCGATATTGACAGGGTAATTTTTGTTCAGCAGCCTTCTGCAATACTCGAATTTGCCACGCCCACAGAGCATAAGGATCTGTTTCCTTATCATTGGTACGAAGGTGAGAAGACGCTCTCAACAAGGCAGGTTGAAGATTAAAGCCTGATTTTACGGAACCGATAAAATCAGACAGAGTCTCCGCTGCATATTCCTTTAACTCTTGTAATGAACCATTGAAGCTATCAAAGTAGCCACGCTTTCGCATTTCAGCTATCGGGAAGGCTTGCCAATCAACTTCTCTTTGAATTGCGTGCTTTTGCTCTGGCAATTGAATCAAAACATCAGCTGATATACCCAACCCACTGCTTAGCTTTCGGATCATGTTCAAGCTAAGGCTACGTGTTCCATTCAATATCTCGGAAACTTTTGGAGCTGACCCAATAAAAGGAATAAGGTCTCGATTTTTTAAACCTTGTTGTTCCATTCTAAATTTTATCGCTTCTATTGGATCGGGCTTACTAATTGGAAAATGATCTTCTTCGTACTTTTCAATTAATAATGCCAATACATCCATCTCATCAGATTCGGCTGAACCTGGCTGCGGATCCAAGTCCATTAATGACATTAATCGCATCAATGCTGACTCATGATCGTGTGCTGATTTGATTAATTTAATGTGACTCATCTTCCCCTCCTAAAAGCGTTGCTTATCATACTGAGCATGAGTACCAACCCACTCAATAACAGCAATGCCATTTTGATACCTGACTTTTACAACTAGTCTGTAATGGTTACCTTTGATATTAAATACAACTCTATTACCGTCTAGGAAATCTGCACTGCGGTAACGGTCTTTAATATCCTGAGGAGTTTTCCAACAAGCGCTTTGAGCTTCAGAAACCCATGCCTCTAAAGCTGACTTCACATTAGCGTGTTTTTTATAAAAATCGACAAGTTTGTCTTTACCTAAGACTTGCATACCACCTCAAGGTTCCCTTGGTGGGAATTATAATTAAAGTTACCAAAAAGGGAAGTTTTCTTTTCTATGTTTCACAATCACACCATTGCCGCTTCGTACACTTTTTCAACCTCGGTAAACTTAGTGACGCTCTCTAGGCGAGTTAAGGTGGTGAGTTTCATCGAGTTTTTCATTGGGCGATGTGGCACGTTGGTCACTGGCGTTTGTAGTGACAGTGGTTTGCCTAACTCAAATAAATAATACAAATCAGCAGAACCTGACTTCTTACCCGCTTGATCTTCGGTAATGGCGTAGCGTGGTAACACTGTGACTCGTTTAACCGGCCAAAGTTTGTCAATTTGCTTGGTTGAACTTTGAGTGTCTGAGGTAGACGCCAACGCTAAATAGCGAATTTCCTCGGCAATATGCTGCTTAAATTTCTGCAAAAACGTGCTTTGCGGCAGGTGATACCACAGCGCTGTGCCTTGCTCAAATTGTTCAAAGTAGCCATTATCACGGCCACGTTGCCCACCCAATGCCACTGTCATCGTCAAATCAGGATACAGTACTTGGCGCATGCCGTAATAAGGTATGCGTGCTGCTTCTTGTACGTAGAGCCTTTCCGCCATGCTAGCCACAGGATACATGACTTCATTGTTTTGCTCTGTTTGTGCATTCGGTGCTGTGCCAATTTGCGCTTTCAAGAACTTTAGCAACCACTGGTGACCGGAATAACTGCTCTTAGTCTGAGTAGGATCTGTTTGACTAAGTTCGTTTTGGCTAGGCCTATTCTGACTAGGCTCATTTTGACTAGGTAAAAGGGCAAACGCGCCAATACCCACTTCTTTTATTGCGGCTGCGTAGGGGTTGGTTTTTGTGGCTTGATCAAAAAAGCCTGGGTATAAAGCAAACGCACCAAAAACAGGACGGCTTTTCTTAGGAGATTGGCCAGTGTTTCCACTTGATGATTCAGGTCCGTGAGGTTCTGATAAACGAATCAAGGCATCCCGATAACGGTGCATTTGGTTGATGGCATCGTCGGGTACGTAATCGGTACTTTCAATATCTTCGCAGCTATCATCAAAGTGGTTTTTCTCGGTTTTAATACGGTATTTTGCATCAAACAGCCAAATAAACTGCTTCTCTTCTGATGAGCCTGAGTCTGCTTTTGTTAAATGGGCGCTTTTAGGCAATGTCACTTCCAACACAATATCCGGCTTTTGGTTCACTAGATACGAACGTATTTTACCCGTTTTATTGAAAATCGGTTCATGAGCTAATCTTGCCGTCACACCATCAGCACGTTTAAAGCGAAAAGCGCCACGCATGCCATCTTCTTTAAAGCTGTACTCAAAAAAATCATTTTGTTTTAGCTCTGCCGCACCGTTTTCTACCAACTCGAAGCCGAGATCCTGCTCTAAAATCTGTTTCAAGCATAAAAAGCACCACACTTCGTAAATCTCAGCCACCGATTTCATTGAAATGCTCGACTGATTGCCAAACACATCTAAATAAAACTTCAGCTCCTGCCAAATACGATACACCGCGCTATAACCCGTTTTTTGCTGTAGCACTAACGACTCACGGCTTAACCCAGTGTATGAGCCAACCTCTTTTAAAAAACTTTGACCTAACACTTTTTGCAGCGGTTGTTGCCAACTATGCACTTCATCAATGAAGGATTCTGATAAACGTGGCCGCTCTAGTGCTTGGTTACTTTGCCTAAGTTTTTGTTCGAACTCCGCTAATTGCCGCTTACTTTTAGTCACCGCCATTTTGATAAAACGGTTTTCTGGGGTATCGACACTGAGTCGCTTTTTTTCGACTGCATAGCGCTTATCGTACTGGCCATTCGCAAAGTCTTGCTTAACTTTCTCGGCTAACTTATGTGGCAGGCGGCCTTTTAATTTGGCCGCTTTGATATTAGCTACCGTCGGTTGCAAACGGCTATGTGGTGCGGCACAAATCACTTTTAAGCCTTGCTCAAAACGCTCCCGTAACGCGGCAAAATTAGCCAACCACATCAATGGAAAATGCCTGCGTTGTTGGCTAGTCGCTGCATCTTGCTCGGTTTTCTCTACCAAACTAAAGCGCCAAAGGGGGTAAACTTTGTTGATGGCTGGAGTCATCATGATATTTAACCTACAGCTAACTTCGCCGCTTGTTGCCACATAAAGTGTGGCATTGGCTCTTTTAACTGCCAAGTAATGCTCATCGGTTGTGAACCTGTATGCGATACGTAGTCTACTTCACCATAATTCACAAAACCCATGGTTCGGCCGTATTCATCTTTGCTTTGCTCACGCACAAATAAAAACAGACGCTTACCAATATTTTGATGCTTGATGTACTCCAAACCACGTCCTTTGTCGGGCCTTGCGCTATTTTGCGACTGCCAGTGAAACAGGTGTTCGTTGATCGCGTAATCGTGATACATAGTAGTGGGTGAAAACTGCTTTTCGTTTTTGTCTAAGGTGACAAACATCAGTTCAATATTTTGATCTTTCAGAACAAACACACCTTCTCGTGCTGGCGGCTGACGCTCAAACGTGGTCGCACCAAATGCCACCAATATTTGCTCACGCGCATAACGTGCATGCAGCCTTAGTGAAACCTCAGACAAAGCGTGCATTGCCGATTGCTCATGCTTGGTTTGTGCGAGTTGCCAATTCACAACATCCATTAACTCTGCTTTTAACTCGCAAGCATTCAGTTTCGCTAAGCTTTGAACAATGGAATCGAATCCACATTCAGGCCCCGTTTTCTGCCAAAAATCGAAATGACACATTAAGGCATAACGATGGTCAGCATCTTCAATAACAAAATTACTTTGGCAAAGCTGTTTTAAGAAACTCAAATAGGCATGATCATCACAGGTCAAAATTCGGTTATGAATAGCCTTTCTATGCATTTTCAGCAGATCTTCATCAACTGAGTTTTCGTTGATTTCATCCTTAGCTTGCTGAACCAGCTGCGACCAACTGCCCCGTTTATAAAGTTCATTCAAGTCGATATGCGGATTTAGGATTAAGAAGTTCGAAAGCGTTAACGGCAGTGTGGAATGCTCTGGATACTGGCGGATCATTGCGACTAGGCGCTTCAACGTTAATGAAGCTTGACGAATGTTGCTGAGCACCATTTCTTGCGTGCGCTTACTCAACTCAATGCGACAACCCAGTGGTGCGTGGGGGAACCCTTGCTTTATTTCTTCGCTGATCGCGCGATGACTTTTACCGATTAAGGCTCTAAATTTATTGGCAAAGTCATACTCTGGGCGGGAATTACCAACAAAATCCAGCACGGTACAACATTCTTTGCCTTCGGCTAAACGCAAACCTCGGCCAAGCTGTTGCAAGAAAATGGTGAGGCTTTCTGTCGGTCGTAAAAACAATAACGTATCGACTTCGGGAATATCTACACCTTCATTAAAGATATCGACCACGCAAAGCACGTTAATGCTGCCAGAACGAATCGCTTGCTGCTTTTGTTGCCGCTCGTGGCTGTTATCACTGGTCAACACATCCGCTTTAACGCCTTTTAATAAGAGTTGCTCTGTCATGTACAGTGCATGTTCTTTGCTCACACAAAAGGCCAATGCTTTCATTTTGCGTATATCAGTGATGATCTCCTGCATACTCAGCAAAATCTTGTCAAAGCGGACTTGGTTGTGGGTATACAGATTGGTCAGTTGAGCGATATCGTAACGTCCACGACTCCATGCAATGTTGCGAAGGTCGGTATCATCATCAATAGCAAAATACTGAAATGGACAAAGGTGGCGACGATTAATCGCTTCCGGCAAACGGATCTCTGCCGCAATCACGCCACCAAAATCCGCTAAAATATCACCGCCATCATGCCTCTCAGGTGTTGCAGTCAGGCCGAGTAAAATAGTTGGGGAAAAGTGCTCCAGCAGCGCGCGATAACTTGAAGCTGCAATATGATGCACCTCATCAATGACAATGTAGTCATAATAGTCAGCAGTTAGGTTAAGCTGAGTAAGCTGATTGTTCAGAGTTTGAATAGAAACAAACAACTGCCGATAATGCTCTGGTGTATGTCCGCCCACCCAAAGGTCACCAAACGTACCGTTACGCAACACCCCACGATATGCCGCTCTGGCTTGTTTTAAGATTTCTTCTCGGTGAGCGACAAATAAGAACTTAGCCTGCGGCTTGGCTTTGATAATGCGCGCAAAATCAAAGGCCGAAATCAGGGTTTTTCCGGTGCCGGTAGCCGCAACGACTAAATTACGAAAGCGCTGGTGAACACTACGCTCAACGGCCAGTTGTTCCAAAATGTCACTTTGATGAGGAAACGGAGAGATATCAAAGAAGTGCGTCGGGCTGGCCTCAAAACCTCCGCGCTGCTGACTCAAGGCTTTTTTGAGTTTTTCACTGCTTGTTGCATCGCCACTAAAGTGTTCAAAATCATTAGAAACCCAATAGGTTTCAAAGGTGCTCAATGATTTATTGATAATGTGTGGGATTTCTTGTGAAGTGATTTTTAAATTCCACTCTAAGCCATTGGTTAGCGCTGAATGGGAAAGATTGGAAGAGCCGATATAACCAGTGTGATAACCCGTGTTGCGTAAAAATAAGTAGCTCTTGGCATGTAAACGTTCACGCTCAGTGTTGTAACTCAACTTCACCTCGGTATTCGGTAAACTCGCCAAATACTCCACCGCTTTGGCATCCGTTGCTCCCATGTATGAGGTGGTGATGATTTTTAGCTCGCGCCCACTTGAGGTAAACTCTTCTAGCTCTTTGCGAAAAATGCGGATCCCTGCCCACTTAATAAATGACACTAACCAGTAAATTTTATCCGCAGACAGAATCTCTCGCTTCAATTCAGATTCAAGCGACAAACCCGCATTACTGCCACAAAACAGCTCGCTTTGGCTTAAGCCCGTTAACGGAAAAATGTCGTTAATATAATTTTTTAAATTGGCTGAGACAGGATTTTCGAGCTCATAGAGCGCAGTTAGAATTTTACCTTGACTGGCAAGCAAGTTGTCTTCGATAAAATCATCATCCTGAATTTGTGTTTTTAACCACAATAACAATTGGTTGGACAAAGTAATTTGCTGTTGCAGCCGATCATCACCCGCAGGCACAGAATCAATCGCATACTCAAGAATGTGTGAGAGGAAGCGAGATAACCATGTTGATGCTTCACTGCTATTGAGCTCACGTTCGCCGACATAGAATCGCTCTCGGTCAATACGACTCTCGATAAGTTGCGTTATAAGCTGCTCATAAATTCCGACTTGTTGCATGATATTCCTTTTATTCTAATGGCTGGATCAATAACAACATCGATTGATATCGTAGTTTTACCGCCAATCCATTTTGTGATTTTGTCATTTCAACCAAGTTGTACTTGCACAATGTTTTCAGTGTTCTCGACACATTACTGACTGCACGGCCGGTAAGTGCTGCCAGCTCAGTTATCGATTGCGGCTGCTGCTCGGCAATCACTTTTAACAACTGCTGGTTTTCTTTTGACAACACATTGGCCAACGATTTAAGCGAGTCGAACCAGATATCGACGGGATACTCAGGGTCGGGCGTTTGACCTGTAATACTAATTACGCAGCGCGATTGTTTGACGTTTCTCATTGCTTTACTCGCATAATTTGCTCGCACTCTCTACTTCCTCTACAGTCAGCGGGTGCGTAAAACAGCGTTTGAACAATAAAAAGACTGTACGCTTATACATAAGCCAAACACCTTATCAACTACTGATAATAGTGCAAGAATATTTTCCGTTTAGGGCCATAACAACCCCATACACTCTAAGGTGACGGGCTGATACTGGGTGCATCGTTTCTTACTCATTAAACGTTAAACGCCGATTCTTTCATGGCTTGTTCGGCTCGGCTGATCCCTAGGCGCTTAGCAACGGCTTGCCATTGCTTCACCGCAATTAATACTTCATCGTAAACTTGCGTGGCTTGGGTTTGAGAAAGCCGAAAAAAGTCTTTTACGTCAAAGGCTAATTGATAGTCTAAAGCGTTGTCTGCATCTGTAATGTTCAGATGCAGGCCGTGCTTACCAACTATTGGGTTTAAGTCGTAAGCGGGTGATAATTTCCAACCCTTCTTTGTTAATAAAAACCCATGGTTACGCAGGTGATCATCTGTGTTGGACACCGCAATATTAAACACGATACGACGCCATAGCTGTGCTAAATCAGCTTCTGTTTGTGCACCAGAATTGGAAATAAATTCAGCAAGCTCTAAGTAGCTGGCACCTTGAGATTGTTCACCATCATAGTATTGGAGCTGTGTCATGGCCGATGAAAAATGCAGCCGTTGATCGCCGTCACGGTCAAACCGTTTTGTTAAAAAGGTATGATGCTGAGAGGAAAACTGCCTAATCTCACATGGAAACATGTCAACACCTGCCGCCAAAGCCAATTCATAACAGACCATCTCCCACGCCCCCACGTCAAAGGTATCATTTAGATTGGGAAACTTGGCAATCCACAAGTGGCCTTGTTCATCTGTCGCACAAGCCTTGGGTCTTGCGCCACCTAATGATGAGCCTGGAGAAATCAGCATCTTCAACCAGCGATAATACTCGTCACTGTCGATGTTATCGTCTTTTTCAATCTGCATTGCAGCGTGCTCTAACTCTCGCAGAGACGACATTGGCGGCGCAGCAAATTCAGCATTGTCATCTAAGAAAGCATCCGAGCCTGCTCGCTTAAATCGAATACCACCCATTCGGTAAGAGTCATGTACGCCCAGCAGGTAATCCAACTCGTTTAATCGACTTGTTGCTCGAATGTCCTTGCGAGCTTCAATGGCCGCACGTCGTTGCATTAAAATACGTCCCCATCTATCAGGCGATGAATCAAGAAATGAACGAAAGTTTTTATCGGCTTCATCGTTGTAGAGTTCACCGGAGTGAAGCGTCAGGATTGGATCGATTTGCAAGCGATAGGCTGAGGTTAAAAACGCTTTATCGTAGGCAAAACTAAACACGCCACCTCGGCTTGAGTCGCTGTAAGTAAGCTGCCCTATTAGCAAAGGCGCTTCAATTGGCTGCCAGTCGGCATAGACTTCGACGATTTCACGGCTCATCTTGAACCTTCCAGCAATTTTATGTTTTGCAGCTTGATACCAACTTCATCATGAGCGGCCATTTCCGCAAAGTTGCTTTCCATGCCAAGTACGGCCATTACCTTTAAGTAAGTACCTATGGCAACGCCGGATCACCTGCGAAGACTTTGTTCACGGTTTTATGATCAAAGCCAGTTCGTTCGCACAGTAGCTTTTTTGTAAAACCACGTCGTTTCATCGCCAACAGCAAATCCTCACCAAAATGAGTCAGGATTTTGCGCTGCTTTGGAAACAGTACATTGTGTAAGTCACGCTTAGCCATATCACCAACCAAAGGGACTATATTCCCACTATTTAACCGTTAATGGGAATATAGTCCAACTTTTAAATTCAAGCAACGTCAACAAGTAAAATATGGGACTATATTCCCATTTTATTTGATATAATTGGATTTATATCCTACTTTTAGGCTTAGTTTGCGCGTTGGCCAAGGCGATGATGTGGATCCCTGAATGCCAAAGGCCATCAAATTACACTTTTACGCGCATAAAAATGTAAAATTTCGCACTTTTATGCGCGTAAAAGTGTAAGCCGAGTTATACTACAGGCAGTTAACAGTCTTAATTGGCGGGAAATAACAATGCAGCGTAACTTACTTAACGCCTTAATGGCATGGAAAAACCAATCTGTGCGCAAGCCATTATTAATCGATGGCGCAAGACAAACAGGTAAGACCTATCTGCTGCAAGAGTTGTTTGGTAACACCTTTGCCAACATCCTTCGTATCGACTTCCTTGAAAACCCTGCTTACAAAGAGGCGTTCGATGGCTCGTTGTCACCTAACGAGCTAGTAATGAACATTGAGTTGTTAACCAACCAAGCATTCAACCCAGAAACCGATCTGCTGATATTAGATGAAATTGGCGAATGTGAACGTGCCGTTACCTCACTAAAGTATTTTGCTGAAAAAACACCTTCCTATTTTGTCGCGGCCAGCGGCTCGAATATTGGTTTGCTCAACACTTTTCCCGTTGGCAAGGTAGAGCAATACAATTTACGACCACTGACCTTTCAAGAGTTTATTTACGCATCAAATGAGCAAGCACTGATCAAAGCGTTTGATGGCCAAGCAAGTACACCGGCAGTGCACACTAAATTGATGGATAAACTGACGGACTACTTTTTTACGGGCGGTATGCCGGAAGCTGTTTCTGCTTGGTATCAGTTTAAAGATTCAAGCATTTTAGAGCGTGTTGAAAAAGTCACTAAAATTCATGCCGATTTAGTTGAAGGTTATCGCCGCGATTTTGGTAAATACGCCGGCAAGGTCGATGCCACACTGATTGAATCGGTGTTCAATAGCATTCCAGCGCAGCTATCACTTGTGAGCGATGAGTCCGTTAAACGCTTTAAATTTAAATATGTCCATGAGCGTAAATCTCGATATAGCGATTTTGAAACCGCAATCCATTGGCTTAACTGTTGCCGCTTAGCCTTGCCAAACTACCCTATTGAAGGGTTGCCGAAATCACCACTTGCGGCCTATAAAAAAGAAAATATGGTCAAGCTGTTTCTGTTCGATGTGGGCCTGCTCAATCATATGCTGGGCAGCAGTTATAAAGAGGTTAAGCAACAAAACTATGATCTCTCTGTTTATAACTACAGAGGCTATGTAGCTGAAAACTTTGTGCAGCAAGAACTCACCGCCATTGGCATTGACCCAAGTTATTCATGGAATGATGCTCGTGCCGAAATCGAATTTATTTTGGCAACAGATGAAGGCGATATCATCCCTGTCGAAGTAAAAAGCGGCAAACGTACACGAGCAAAATCGTTGGCATCCTACGTTGAAAAATGTACTCCAAGTAAAACCTTTAAGTTAACGGGTACACAAGGCTCTTCAGCGTTAGAACAAACCAATATCGTGATGCCCTTGTATTTCACCCAGTATTTGCCGCAGAGATGGTAAAAGCGCTTTGCCCATAATTTGGAGGTCTATACAACGGGGTCACACCGCCCAAGCCTAGATGCCATAGAAACTAGGGCTGTGCTAAAAGCCTGTATTCCTGCACGCGCCGCTGTAGCAGAGTTAAAAAAGGCTGGGGAGCTTAATCCTAACTTTCCGCTGCTCAATGAAGGGTATAACACCTGTCGATTAAGACTCTATCCCTTCAATTTCCGGCCAATCTATTTCAACAATATGTCCAGGGCCTGCATCCATTAAGATGTAAAAATCGCCCTCAGGGCGTGGGAAGCGGATGCTGGACTGTCCATCCAACGTGCTCGATAGAATAATGTCTTCATCATAGGTGATGACATCTAGCTGTATACCCTCAGCGCCGGAGCCATCTGAAAAACCACCTTGGCAGACAATAAAATCCCCTTCAAGTTTGCACTGACAGTACGGAGAGTGGGCCCAAACGGGTAAGGTTGCTAGGCTGCTGAATATCAGTAGTACTATGTAAAAAAAGCGTTTATTCGTTCTCATAATCCGTTCTCAATCTAGGGTGCCTTGGTTAATGATTGCGACGTTGAATAAAGGTCGCGGCGCTGGGTGAAGCCTCAGCCAAGGGCATGGATATTTGGTGTATGGAACCGTCCCAGCCTTCCAGTGTTATCCAAATATCGGCATCGGCCGTTGCGCTATCGGTAATGGGAACCGATATAAACTGGCGATAGGGCGTTCCGAATGAAATGGCACCAGCGGTGCGCAGATTACGCGGTTTACCAATGCGCATATAGGCCGCTTTCACCTCTGGGATGCACGTCTCACAGAGGGAGAGTGAAAAGGTTTTCATATAACTGGCCACTCCATCTCGCCAAGGTGGGTTGGTATCCCATTCTGCCAACTGAATCTGCCAAGGACCGACTTGGTGTTGACCAAGATCCCGTTCGCCCAGACCTTTTTCACCCCGAGACATGGCCAGATCATCAAAATAAAACGGCATCGCGACCATTGGTAAAATCAGCAACAATCCGCTGAGATGAAAGCGCCAGCGAAACCAGAGACTTTTGCGATGACGGGGTTGGGAGGCACGTGGCTGACTCATGCGCTTTCTCCTTTGTTTAATGCGTAAGCAGGTATTTGGGGGTTCATCTGTTCGTTGGGTTGTTGTTTAATTTTTCGCTCGCGAAGGACCGCAGCCGTGTCCCTGAAGGTGCGTTTGCTCCAGATCATCATGCCGCTGAATACCATCATGGTCAGCAGTATGCCGAAGAAGAAATACACCAGCTTCAAGCTCAGACCGACGAAATCACCGGTATGCAGCGGGCGCATGGAGCCCGTGATGATTTCAAGCCAAGACAGATCGGAAATCCGGCGTGTCTGCTCAATTTTGGCGTTGTAGGGGTTCACACTCACGCGCTCGAACAGCAGTGGATAACTGACACTGCGTCCGCCGATACGATAGTGTGCGTAGGCATTGCCCGGCATAGAGACAAAAGACGCTTGGAAATCGGGAAAGGCGGTTTCGACGGCGGCTGTGGCTTCATCTAGGCTGATAAAAGGCGGTGTCTGGCTGTTGCTGCTCAGTTGCGGGACATCAGCCCTGTCGACATAGATAGGGGCCCCGCTGTTGAAAACGAAACTTGATTATCCTGCAGTATGCCCTGTAGCAGAAACCAGATACTGGTGATCGAAATAATTGCAATAAAGGGAATAGACCAAATCCCCGCTAAGCGATGAAAGTCTCCCCAGAAAACCCGTGCATTGACGTTAAAGCGCAGTCTTGGGCTTAAAAAACCTCGCCAAAAGCGTTTATAGACAACAAGACCAGTGACCAATGAAATGAGCATGGGAACCGCCGTAATGCTCACCAGATACCATCCCCAACTGTAGCCGTTGGTCCAGGGCATGAGTAGCCAGCCATGTAGGCCCCGTACAAATTGTCGAAAATCAAAACGAGAACTTTCGCCTTGAATCACGCCAGTATAGGGGTTGATGTAGAGTGTTCGCGTGGTGGTGTCTGGATAACTGATACGCGCCGTTAGGGCGAATTGCGATTTTACCGGTCGGGAAATCGACTGAATAATCGCTTCGGGATGACCCTCATTCACCACGGCGACAATTTCATCAAAACTGAGCAGGTTCCCCGCCTGTGCCGGAGGATTGGCGCGTGAGGCGGGGTCAGCCAGCCACACGATTTCCTGACTCACGGTAGCAATCGTACCCGTTAGGCAAATGAAAAATACAAATGCCCAAATTGGCATGGCCATCCAGCTATGCACGAGAAACCAGATTTTGGCACGATTGGCGCGTGGTTTTTCGGTCATTGACTTAGTTGAAGTGGATGTCGGCATTAGGTCACTTTCCGTTTTGTCTCAGAAGGAATATTTCATGGTCAGCATGGTTCTTCGGGGCTCACCCCATGTGTAGGTACTATACGCGCTGAAAATTGTGTAGTACTTCTCGTCGAATAGGTTGCTGATATTCAATGATCCTGTTAACTGATCCGTAAAACGGTAGCTGGCCATAGCATCAACAACCCAGTAGTCATCCACCGTATGCTTAACCATGCCAGCCACGGCTGGGTTGTAGACATCTCCCCAAGTTTTATCTTGCCAACGTGCGCCGCTACCGAGTGTCAATTTGCTATTTTGCCCCCAGGGTTTGTAAGTGGCAAAGAGGCTGACTTGATTGGCCGGTGCGAGGGTAGAAACCTTATTGCCTTGTCGACGTGAAACACTGTTGCTGAAGCCTGCATGCAGGTTCCAATAGTCATTCAACTGACCGGACACCTCCAGTTCATACCCTTTAGTTTTTACACCGTTAATGGCTCGATAAGCGACACCTCCGTCAGGTGTTAGCGCTCCTGTGGCTTCAGCAAAGTTGTCCTGTTCAAGTTGGAAAACGGCAGCGCTAGCGTTCAGGCGATTACTGAAGAAGGCACCCTTCAAGCCGAGCTCTATGTTGGTGCCTTCTAAGGGGTCGAGTGTATTGCCAGACTCATCACGTCGAGATTGAGGTTTAAAAATACTGGTGTAGCTGGTGTAAACAGAGTAGGTATCGTTGAGGTCATAGACGAGGCCGAGGTAGGGGGTCAACACTCCTGACTCTTGCATGGTTTCACGCTTGTAGTTAGAGAGGCGAGCTCCCGTAATGAGTTTTAGATCGTCGCGTAGATTCCAACGTGCCGTGGTGTACAGGCCTTTTTCACGCGTGGTTTCATCATTTTGACCATGCCATGCATTAGGGTCATTCCAATCGGGTTCTGGTACCTGTCCGTTCCATTCATAGTAGTTGCTTGGGATGGTTGCGTAGCCGACATGTGGTCCATCTCCGTTATTGGTCCAGCGTCGTTCGCTCAAGCCACCACCGACGACCAGTTCATGTTCACGCTTCAGAAACTCAAATGGGCCGCTCGCATAGAAATCTGCTGCATTGGCCCGAGTTTTCCCAACGTATCGGCCGACCCACATGCGTGTGCCGGAGCCATCAGTAGGGTTTGGATTGCCCCCGCCTACAGCACCGAGAGGAGCATCATAGCCATTGATTTGGTGGTTGAGTTGTAGTTTTACGACCCAGTCGTTATCAAAGTAGTGCTCCAGCGTCGCGAAAGCTGTTCGAGTGTATTGTTCCCAACTGCTCCAGCTGGCGCCATTGTTGAAAGAACGTGGGCGTTCGTTGAAGTTACCTTCAGTGTCATAAATTGGGATCCCGCCCCAGGTTGAGCGAGTCGGTTTATTGTCTTGATAGTCAGCGCCGACTGTAAGCAGGGTGCTAGGCGTGATATCGGCTTCGATGCTACCAAAAAAAACAGGTGTTTTTCGGCGGTAGCCATCCATGTGGGATTCTTGATCTTGGTAAGATGCCACCGCTCGGCCTCGCACGGTGCCTTCTGAGTTAAGCGGGCCCGAAAGATCAATTTCGGTTCGATAGCTGTTCCATGAGCCTGCACTTTGGCTGACATGCCCTTGAAAATCTCGGGTAGGTTTTTTGCGGATTAAGTTGATGGTGGCTCCTGGGTCACCGCTACCTGTTAATAAGCCAGTGGCACCTTTCAATACTTCTACTCGGTCATACGTTGCCATGTCACTGAGTGTATTGCCTGCTGAATATCCCGCATTTCGTTCCATTGGGATACCATCGTATTGAAAGTTGTTGATCGCAAACCCGCGTGCGTAATATACCGTTCGTTCACTATCGTAAGTCAAAATACTAATGCCAGGGGTGTTCTGCATGACTTTATCGATGTTTGTGAGCTGGAAGTCATCCATCTCGTTACGTGTAATGACACTAATGGACTGCGGTGTTTCGCGCGGTGTGAGTACTAGACGGGTGGCGGTTGCGATGGCGCCTGGGGTGTAAGTGCCACTGCCTTCAGTAATTTCGCCAAGCTGGTTGGCGGTTACCGTGACGGAAGGTAAAGCGACCGCACCGTTTATAGCTTGTAGAGTAATAATATAGCCCCCGCCACTTTGCGGTACCGCGACCAGTCCACTGCCCTGAAGCAACAGTCCTAGGGCCTGATCAACCGGATAGCTGCCTTGCAGCCCCCGTGTTTGCTTGCCTTGGCTGAGATCACCGTTCACTGACACTAAAACACCGCTTTGCTGGCCAAATAAAACGAGAGCAGAGTCGAGACGACCGCTTGGAATGGAAAAGGCTTGTTTAACCGTCGATACGGGAGCTGCCTGTATCAGTGGTGACGCTATGAGTCCACTGAGTCCTATACCCATCGCTAAAACGAGATGACTCAGAGAGGGGCGGTATCTGTATAATGTACGCACAGAGGGTGAGACAAACGGCATGCTCTAGATTCCTTGTTGGGTGGCCAATACACCTGAGCGAGTTGCCACAGGTGCTTCTTATTTGATAAGCCCCACGAACAGACAAAATCTGCCTTATTTTTTTATAATTTTTACGCGGGCATGAGCCGTACCCAGTATTGGCTCACTCTGTGTTGACGAATGGGTAGTATTTGGCAGAGATTATGTAAAATCGCGTCGGTATCCGCGATTGGAAAACTGCCTGAGAAGGTCAGGTGGGCAACCTCATCGGCGTAGCCTAAATAGCCCGCTCGGTAACGGGTTAATTGCCTCAGAAAGTCCCCTAATGTCGTACGCTCAGCTGTTAATAAGCCTTGGCGCCAACTTAGATGAAAAGGAGTTAGCGCTGTTTGCAGCATCTGAATGCCTTGTAGCTGTATCTTCTGGCCAGCATTGACTTGATGCTCTTTCTTATTGCTGAAGATACATTGGACTATCCCCGTAATCACCTGCAAGACACAGTGGCTATCTTCCCGGTATAGGGTGAACTCGCTTCCCGAGGTAGGAGTGAAGAGATGGGCGCCTGCCCGAACTTGTGCACCACCACTGTTAGCAATAGATAGTTCGCCATAGTGCAGGATAAGTTCCGGCTGGGAGTTGAAATTAACATCTAGGGCAGATTGTGTATTCAGAATGAGCTGGCTGTTGTCATCAAGTATAAGTGTTTTCTGTTCGCCTGCGGAGGTTCGTAGGTCTGCCATCGTTTTGCCGTACAGATAGCGTCCAGTTTGAGCGACCCCCGAGATATCACGTGTTAGCCAAAGGGTCGTTCCAAAACCGCTGATCGCGGCGAGTGTTTTAAGTGTGTGGCGTTTTTGGTGCAAGCGCTGTTCAGCACTGTTTAGGCTATATAAGGCTTTCTCACTGCTGAGATGTGAGACGCGGGAGAAGTGTCGATTGGCCAGCTTCAGCTGTTCCCATACCAACGCATGTTCAGGACTTTGTGATAACCAGTGTGTAAACGCAAGCTGTCCGACTGCATCAACCTCTCCAGCCTCGAACTTAACCTGCCAATAAATTGCTTCCGTCACGAGTTTGCGAGTGGGTAGGCGTGGATTAGTCATATAAGACTCGATAACACTGTTGCATGCACCGGACCATCGCTTTTTGTACCCGGTTTACATTTATATTGAGCCTGTCCGCGATTTCCTGATATTTAAGTCCATCTAAACGAGCCATTAGAAATATTTGTTTATCGCGATTGGGTAGGCCCTCTAGTATCTGTGCCAGTTGCAAGAGCGTCTCAACCACTAAATGCTGCTCTTCCAACGAAGGCGATTCGTGTTCGGGTTGTAAGGCGAGTGCTTCTAAATAGGCTTGTTCTAAGGCTTGACGCCGCCAGTGGTTAAACATCAGACCTTTGGCAATGGTACTGAGATACGCCCGAGGACTTTCAGGTTGTGGAGCGGCTTCCTTTGTTAAAAGTCGAATGAAAGTATCTTGCGCTAAATCTGCTGCCGTTTCAGAGCAGCCCAGACGTTGACGTAACCACTGGTGCAGCCAGCCGCGATGGTCGCGATACAGCGAGCCCACCTGATTGTGCTGCATTGGGTTAACGTCAGGCATTAATAATCCTTAATCAACATAAAAGTGATAATGGTTATCATTTTATATGTCGATATGCCGGCTTACAAGTCTTGATATCAATTGGATTGCTTATACGCGAGAAGACTGCCTAGTAAAAGTGTGCTTTGTTTTTTAGGCTGTAGGTGTTGTTAAACGCATGAAAGAACTGTAGTTAGGGTTGGTTATACCATGGGCATTGGGGTGGGTTTCAAATATAACGGAAAAATCACCCTGACCGACAAACCACCTTGTTCGGACCGGCCCAGACGCAATTGAGCATTATGCGATTGCGTGACTTGGCTCACGATGGATAAGCCCAATCCACTGCCTTTTTCATCCCGATTCACGCGATAAAAGCGTTCGGTCACGTGTGCAATGGCATCATCCGGTATACCTACCCCTTCATCTTCGACACTTAAGCACACACTATTGTCGATTTGCTCTAATTTTACGCGAATCACTCCCGTATAAGCCGCATGGGGGCCACCCGCATGCACGCTGGCGTTGTCGATCAAATTGGTTAATAACCATTGCACCATAATGGGATCGCAGCGGATTAGAAATGGTCGGTCATTGGCGATAAACTCCAGTTCTTGGTCTCGTTTTAGAAGGCGATTGAGCAGGCGAGCACAGGCTTCTCGGCAGATGGGTTGTAGATCATGAGGCATCAATGCCGACGCATCCACCAAATCACTTTTTGTTTTGGCATACTTCAGGAGCTGCTGGGTTGTATGAGCGGCATACTCCGTTGTTTTGCAGATGGACTGCAAATAGTGTTTTAGAGCGGGGTCGGTGCACTGTTTTTCGGACATTTCAGCTAACACACTGATTTCAGCGATTGGCGTGCGCAGTTGGTGTGAGACATCTGCATTAAATTGTTGAATGTGTTGCATGTTTTGCTTTATTTTGACCATTAAATGATTGATGCTATCAACCAGGGCTTGAACCTCATTCGGAACCTTTTCTTGCAAAGGTGAAAGGTCTTGAGCGGAGCGTCGACGTAAGGCCCGCTCAATCCGTTTTAAAGGGACCAGGCCTTTGTGAATGGCAAATAAGGCGATGCTGAGTAGACTAATACCCAGTGCGAGGTTGATGCCGAGCAGGTTTGATAAAAAGGCGTCCAGTAAATTTTCTCGTCCCTCGCGTGATTCAGCGACAATGACCTCCACAGGGCTGCCTGTTGTTGAACCACGCACAGGAATAAATAAACGCAATGCCCTCAACTCAGTTCCAGCAAAGACTGTGTCGTAGAAGATAGCCTCATTATTTTGCTCCACCGGACCTTGCAAGCCTTCAAATCCAGTCAGTAGGCGGCCGTGGGCATCCTTCACTCGATAAAACAGTTTGCCTTGTCCTCCTGTACCCAGCGAGTTTACGGAAAAGTAATTCATATTGATCCGAACGTCGCCTTCTGAAACGAACAAGCGCTCTTCGAAGCGTTCGGCACCCATTCGCAGCAGGGTATCAAAACTACTATCAATCCGCTGTGCGAACACTATGCGGCTGACGTACAAAGACGAGGAAATCAAGATGATCAGCGGGAGGATAAACCAGAGTATGAGTCGAGCACGGATTGAATAGCGCATTGAATTAATCCAAGCTGTCCATCATGTATCCTAAGCCTCTCACCGTGCGAATGGCCACCGCAGCCCCCAGTTTCTTACGGATACGCGAGACATAGGTTTCGATAGCACCTGCACTGATGTCTTGCTCCAGAGAGGCAATGCTGTCGGCCACTTGATCTTTACTCAGTAAGCGTCCGCGATTCAGCATAAAGTACTCAAGTACAGCGAGTTCACGTCGGTGCAGGGATACGATCTCACCGTTTAACGTGAGGGTTCGTGAAGCTAAACATAACTCTACATCCCCATTTTTGAGGCGATTGTCTGAAAATGAGCGGCTGCGACGGATGACCGCTCGAACACGAGCAACCACTTCTTCCAGAGAAAAAGGCTTGCAGAGATAATCATCCGCGCCTTCTTCTAGCCCGGTGATCCGTTGATCGAGTCGATCCCTTGCCGTAATGATGATGACGGGTATGGGGTTCTTCTGGCGACGTAAATACCGAAGAATTTCTATTCCATCCATGCCAGGCAAGCCAAGATCCAACATCAATAAATCGTACTGACCGCTTTTAAGCCAAGGGATGCCTTGCATACCATCCATTAGTAAATCCACGTAGTAGCCTGCCTCTTCAATGGCTGTCTTCAGGCCCTCTGCAAGAATGGCGTTGTCTTCTAGAATCAGAATCTTCATGTCAAAACCACGTATTAAGACGGTGGAGGAAAAGAGACAAGAGCGGTCACTGTATGAGACATTGCCCTCCAAATACACTGTTCATGCCATTATTTAACGCTATCTACAAGGATGTTGCCACTGATTAATGCGGGTAGGTCGCTTGTGTCGACTGAGTCTCTTTTGGTTAATACTTTAGTCTAAAATTAGGAAATTAAGTCAGTCTTGCCAGCTTTCTGACAGTTTAGCCTCATATAGTGCAATCATGCCCTTACAGCCCATGTGATGTAGTTGGCATCTATTCAAACAATAATTAAAAGGTTTAAACATCATGGCGATATCCTTACGCAAATCCATCAAACTGGCTGCATGTGCTTTGGCCATTCCCCTGCTGGTTTCTTCAACCCTTGCCGCGGCTGATAACTATCCCAATCGTCCTCTTGAGGCGGTTGTCGGTTTTGGTACGGGCGGGAGTGCTGATCGTATGACACGGATTATGTCGAATCATCTTTCTCAAGAGTTAGGTGTTCCTGTTCGCGTGACTAACCGCCCAGGGGCGGGTACTCAAATCGCTGCAAACTACATTTTGAATGCACCGGATGAAGGCTACCATCTTTTTTCGTCGACCTTCGCACCCTATCTGACCAATACCATTTTGGCGGGTGATGCGACCTACAGTGTTGATGATTTTTCCTATGTGAATTTTCAATGGTTTGACCAAGATTTGATTGCCGTCAATAAAGACAGTGGTTATTCAAGTCTTGCTGAAGTGATTGAAACCATCAAAAACCAACCGGGTAAAGTGCGTGCGTCTGTGGTGCAGGGCTCGGCAGGGCATTTGATGGCGAGGATTCTGTTGGATGCCTATGGTATTCCTCAAAACCATTTAAATCTGGTGACCTATAACAGTGGTGGTGAAGCGAGGACAGCCGTAGCGGGTGGCCAAGTGGATTTGGTTTTGATCAGTGCTGAAGGCAGCGAGAGCATCCGCGAGTTTTTAATTCCGCTGGCGATTGTGAGTGATGAGCGCATTGAACAGTGGGACGTACCAACGGTCAATGAAGCCTTAGCTCCACTTAACATTGAAGTGCCTGTACTGCAGGGATCAATGCGCGGTTTTGCCGTGAGTGCAGAGTTTGAGCGTCGTCACCCTGAGCGTTATAAAAAACTGGCCGATGCGATGCAAAATGTGCTGGCCAAAAAAGACCTGCAAGAAGAGCTACGTCGTCACGATATCGGTGGTATTTGGGTCGGTCCTGAAAAATCAAAACAGATGATGAAAGAGAACTTCGAAACCTTCAGTCGTTATGCCCAACTCTTAAACTAACTTCTCTGCAACTTAATGCTGCCCATCCACTGGGCAGCACAGGATTCGAGTGATGAACAAGCCCCGATACGATGTCGGCCATCTCTGTATGTTAATAGGGTTGGTTGGATTTACGCTTTGGTATTTGAGTGATGCGATTCGTGTTTCATTTACCGTACCCAATCTACTGCTGATTATGCCCGTTGCAATCGCCATCCTGATGCTAGCCTTAGCTGAACTGTTGATGAGCTGGCGTGGCGGTAAATTATTTGAGGCGGTTGATGATGAGCCTGTGCGCGAGATACTGCCAATTATTCTTTTGTTTGCCGTCTATGTCTTGTCCTTGCCTTGGCTGGGGTTTGATTTAGGCACGATTTTGTTTGTTGCAATTTTTCTTCGCATGAAAAAAGAAACGAACTGGTATTGGGTGATTGGCTACAGCGTTGGGTTTGGTTTAGCCATTGCGTTGTTTTTTGCGTTGATGTTGCCATATCCCATGCCAATGACGTTTCTTCCGATAGATTAACAAGGTGACGTATCATGATTGATGTTGCTGCGAGTATTTCAGCACTCTCTATGCTGATGACCAGTTTGACGCCTTGGCTGATTGTGATTCCGGGCATTATTATTGGTTTGATTTTTGGTGCCACGCCGGGCCTGCAAATTTCCATGGCCATGGCCATTTTCTTACCCATGACCCTCTACATGGACTTTCTGCAAGCCATGTTGTTTTTAACAGCTATCTTCACAGGTGGGTCATTCGGCAGTGGAATACCCGCTATTTTGATGAATATACCGGGCACATCGTCTGCCATTGCCACAGCTTTTGATGGTTACCCGATGGCCAAGAAGGGCAAGCACAATGAAGCATTGGGCATTGCCTTGGCATCCTCTGTGTTTGGGGTTTTGGTCGGGTATTTGATTCTCTTTATGATGATTCAGCCGATTTCATTGATGGTGCTCAAATTGGGTCCATCTGAAATGTTTATGGTGATCTTGTGGGGGATGACGTTAATTGCCAGCTTACGTGGTGAGTATGTTTTAAAAGGCTTGATTGCAGGTCTTGTTGGTTTGCTGATTGGAACCATTGGCTTCAATGAAATTGGAATGGCCCGCGGTACATTGGGAAGCTTCTATTTATTTGACGGAATTCCGGTGATTCCCGCAATGATGGGGATGTTTGCCGCGTCTGAGCTGTTCCGTATTGCCAATAAGCAATTCATTGTCGAAAACAAAGCATCGCGTAAAGTGGAGCTGCGTAAAATCGGCCAAGGCTGCAAAATGGCCTTTCAATCCCCCTTAGTCATGTTGCGCGGATGTTTGATGGGGGTCTTTGTGGGTGCGGTTCCTGGTGTGGGCTCATCTGTCTCAAATCTGCTTTCATATGTGGAAACCAAACGTCGTGATCCCGATCCAGATTCCTTTGGCAAGGGCAACCCGAAAGGCATCGTGGCGTCCGAGTCGGCCAACAGCACATCCGAGGCCGGTTCTATGGCAACGCTGCTGGCACTGGGTATTCCGGGGGGAGGTGCAACGGCGGTGATGCTGGCGGCCTTTGCTATGCACAATATCACGGGCGGCCCACAGTTTATTCGTGAGCAGACTGATATCGTGTATGCCATTATCTTTGCCAATTTTGCGCAGGTGTTTTTCTTGATGATTCTGGGGCTGTTATTTATTCCGCTCTTGGCGAATATCATCAAGGTGCCGATGCGCTATTTGATACCAACTGTGCTGGTCTTAGCTGTGATGGGGTCGTTTGGATTGACGGGTAACTTTGTTGGGCCGTTCACGGTTCTGGCATTTGCAGTGATTGGCTGGTTGATGCGTCGTTACGGCTACTCCGTTCCGGCAGCGGTCATCGGGATCTTGCTTGGGGCCATGGCTGAAAAAACCTTATTGCACACCTATCAAATCAGTGGTGGCGATATCAGCTATTTGCTCGAGCGTCCTGTAACACTCGCTATTATAGGCTTATTGTTGTTATCCTTATTTGGACGTCACCTGTTAGCACTGATGCGTTTTTCCATGCACAAGATGTCAGCAGCTAAAAATTGACACTAGGGCTGTCTCTTTGAAAACACTCTATACCTGCGTACTTGGGGCACTGGGCGGATATCTCGCCTGGTGGCTGAATCTTCCACTGCCTTGGATGCTAGGCCCCCTTTTCTTGGTGACGTTACTTGCCATCAAGGGCATCTCTGTGCGGGTTGATCGTCGAGTCAATCGCTTCTTTCTCGGTGTTTTAGGTTTTTGGCTTGGCACAGGGTTTGAAGCGAGCTTACTCAGTGAAGCCCTTCATTGGTACTCAAGTGTCTTGCTTATGGTGGTGTCAGTGGCACTTACCCTTGTGGTGAATACCTGGTTGTTTAATCGAATTGCAAAGTTAGATTTGATTACCTCGGTGTTTTCATCCTTGCCAGGCACGATGAATGCGGTTGTGATCCAAGGTGAGCAATTAGGTGGAGATGCACGTTGGATTGCCATTGCGCAGACCCTGCGTATCTCTCTGGTGGTGATCAGTACAACGCTTATCTTCTACTTTATGCCGGGACAAAACCTACAGGGCTCAAGCCCAGAAGTAGGGCAGCTGCTGGATCTGCTTTGGGTGTTGCTCGTGCCGTTGGGTTGGTGGGGGGCTAGATGGCTGCGCATCCCAATGGCTGAGTTTCTGGGGCCTTTGATGATCAGTGCGGTTCTTGCTGTGTCTGGGATTGACATCGATTTACCCGGTTGGGTCATGATGATGACCTTTGTGGTGTTGGGCTCGTCAATCGGCAGTCGTTTTTTTGGGACTCAGGTTCGGGAACTGCTCAAAGTCAGTGTGTTTGCGGTATTGGCCACGGCCATCGGCATGGTGATTGCGGCAATCATGGCGGCGGTGACTTGGACCTTAACCGATATCCCCTTGTCTCATGCATTTCTAGCCTTAGTGCCGGGTGGAGTGGGTGAGATGGCCTTGATTGCGACGGTCGCAGGGATCGATCCGATTTATGTTGTGTTTATTCACGTGTTTAGGATGTTCATCTTAATCTTATGCACCCCATTAATTAGTCATTTATTGGGGCGCTACGCTAGCAAAATTGAATCGTAAGTTGAGATGAATATAACCGATAGGTTTTACAAAGAAGCCGCTGAACGTGCGGCTTGATCATAAAGACCCGACATGGCACGTAAGGAAGCTGCTATCTGGTGCATATCTTCAGGCGCAATGCCTAAACTTGCCAGAGACTCAACCAAACAGGCCTCGCGTATTTCGGCATATTGCATGCAGGTTGTTTGACCTAACTCTGTGGTTTTGAAGAAGGTTTCCTTACCTTGCTTCTGGTTAGACAGTAGCTCCAGTTTCGTCAGTTTTTTAAGGGCATAACTGACTGTATGGCTGTCTTCAATATTCAACACCAAACAGATGTCCGCTAAACGCTTAGCACGTTCGCGGTGATTCACACTGTGGAGCACTAAAATATCCAACGAGTTAAGCTCCGAAAAGCCAACCGCCGTCATGCAACGCACCATCCAGCGATTAAATGCATGGCCTGCAATGATCAAACCAAACTCGAATTCAGAGAGCTCTTTCGCTTTGCGCGAAAGATGCTCTGAAGACACGATGGGCCCAAGTCCGTCTTTTTTTAAGTCTGTAAGGGGCATTAGCGATTACTCATAGCCTCAGGTAAAAAAGTTACTATCTGAGGAAAGAGTGTAATCAAAATAATGCCCAATAACATTAAGAAAAAGAAAGGCAGTGCCGCATAGGCGATTTGTAGAATATTTTTCCCTGTCATACCTTGTAACACAAATAAGTTAAAACCAACGGGGGGTGTTATTTGCGACATTTCCACAACGATAACAAGATAGATGCCAAACCAGATCAAGTCGATACCGGCGGCTTCAACCATCGGCAGCATGATGGAGGTGGTTAACACGACGACAGAAATGCCATCTAAAAAACACCCCATAACAATGAAAAACAACGTCAATACGGCCAACAGCATGAAGGGCGATAGGTCGTAGGTGGCAATCCATCCCGCTAACTGACTTGGGATTTGCGTAAAGCCCATCGCGGCGGTTAGAAAGGATGCGCCCGCTAGGATAAACGCAATCATGCAAGAGGTTTTGACGGCACCGAGGGTGGCATCAGAAAAACTCTGCCAGGTTAAAGCGCCGTTGGCATAGGCCAGCACTAAAGACAGGACCACACCGATTGCTGCTGCTTCTGTGGGGGAGGCGAGACCTCCATAAATTGAGCCAATGACCCCGATGATCAGTGCCATCATTGGAATCAGCCGACGAGAACGGTGTAGCTTTTCTTTAAATGAAATCGGCGCATCCGCTGCAGGCACACGATCAGGGTAGCGCCATGACCAATACACCAAATAGGCTGCAAACAAGCTGATCAGCATGAGGCCTGGGAAAACACCTGCCATAAACAGCCGCGCAATGGATTGATCAGTTGCGACAGCGAAGACAATAAGAATAATGGATGGCGGGATGAGTAAGCCAAGCGTTGCCGAACCAGCCAGTGTTCCGATAATCAGACGTTCATCATAACCGCGGCGTGTCAGTTCAGGCAGTGTCATTTTACCCATGGTGGCACAGGTGGCGGCAGACGAACCTGATACGGCAGCGAAGAGACCGCAGCCCACAACATTGGTGTGCAGTAAGCGTCCGGGTATGCGTTGCATCCAAGGCGCGAGTCCTGTGAACATGTCTTCGGCTAGGCGTGAACGAAATAGAATCTCCCCCATCCAGATAAACATGGGTAGGGCGGTTAATTCCCAACTGTAACTGGCGCTCCAAATATCGGAGGCCATCATGTCGCCAACAGGAATTGATGTGAATTGGCTAATGCCTATCCAGCCCAGTGCGAGCAGGGAGAAGGCAACCCAAACGCCTGATCCTAAGAAGATAAATAGGGCTAGGGTCAAAACAATCATCATTAACAGCATAGTATAGCCCCTATCATTCGTGTCCGGAGTCGTCTATTTGAAAGGCACTTGGATGCGTGAAGGCTTGAATGAGCCGATTTAACCACGTTTCAAATAAGGCCAACGAAAAGAGTGCAACGCCCGTGAGCATGACGGTTTGAGGTATCCAAAGTGGGATGCGTAGTAATCCGTAGGACATCTCATTAAAGCTCCAACTGTCCTCAACCAAGCGAAAGGTATACACGCTGAGGTATGCGCATAGGGCCAATGCCAAGGATAAACACCAAAGCTCAACAAATACGCGCACTTTGGGTGATAAATGGCTGATGAGCAGGGTCACGCGAATATGGCCATTGTGTATAAAGGTATAGGCCAAGCCTAAAAAGCTCGCGCCGACCAGAAGAAATCCGGATATTTCGGACAAACCGGGAATGACTAAGCCAAGATTGTCGAAGCCGAGCCAAGCACTGAGTTTATCGAGAAGGCGTCCGAGTACTTGTAAGGTAATTAAGCTGCAGATGAGCACCAGACAAGCCGCGGCACCGAACGCCCCAAAAGTATATAAAGGTCGCAGTCGGTAATGCATGATGAGTTACCTGAAAAAAGACCGGTCGCTTGGCGATCCGGTCATGATGCTTATTGAGCGGCGTAGCGCTGGAGGATAGCTTGGCCTTGAGCACCGGCTCTTTCAAGCCACTCGTGTGTCATGATGTCGCCGATTTCTTTAAGGGCAGCTGACAAGGCTTCAGACGGTTCGCTTACCTGAATGCCATTGTCTTTAAGCACTTGGATGGCGGATTGCGTTTCTGCTTGACTCATTTCCCAGCCACGCTTCTCAGCGGCTTCGGCCGCGTCCAATACGGCTTGCTGTACCTCTGGGCTTAAACGCGAGAAGGCCTGCTCGTTGACGATGACCATATTCTTTGGAATCCACAACTGAGTGTGGTTAAAGTGGCTAAGATAATCCCAAGCTTTGGTATCGGCACCCGTTGCTGGTGAGGTCATCATCGCGTCCACGCGACCTGTACTGAAAGCCGTTGGGATATCGGGCACTTCTATTTGAGTCGGAACGGCGTGTACAAGTTGTGATAAGCGTTCGCTAGATAGGTTATAGGCACGAATTTTAAGATTTCTAAGGTCACTAACATCATTGAGTTCTTTTTGTGAATATAAACCTTGTGGTGGCCAGGGTACGGCAAAGAGTAGACGGATGCGTTGCTTTGCTAACTCTTCGGAAATGATCTCTTTTGAGGCTTGCCATAAGGCCCAAGCTTCATCGTAGTTTGATGCCAAGAAGGGAACAGAGTCGACATCAAAGATCGCATTTTCATTGGCCAAGCGTGACATAATGAGCTCACCGGATGGCACGATTCCACGACGAACGGCATTTTTGATTTCGGCATGACCGATTAACGAGCCGTTAGAATGGACATTGATGGTTAAATCTCCCCCTGTTCGTTCGGCAACATCATCAGCAAATGCTCGAATATTAACGGTATGAAAGGTTCGATCACCATAGGGTGTGGGCATATCCCAGCTGGTCGCTGCAAAGGCAGACGTGACAGCACTAGCACTCATTACAACGGCGAGTGCCGTTTTCAGCAGACGGTTTGTAGACATATTTTTCGACCTCAAAAGGTTTATTTATCTTATTTTTCGCATAAGGGGCACTGAAAAATGATCACAGAGCATTCACGATGCTTCTTGTGTTAAGGAGAGTAGACAAGAACCCGTCGATTCGTCAACATTATTTTTACAATTTATCGATAATTTATTTGCAAATTGTGTTTGTTTTGTTAAATTTCATTTAAAAATAACTGAGAAAGAGCCGTGTCATGACCCAATTACGTTTAAATGCAGATGTTGGAGAAAGCTTTGGAGCATGGCGGATGGGACAGGACGAAGCTGTTATTCCGCACATTCACCTTGCGAATATTGCCTGCGGCTTCCATGCATCCGATCCAGATGTCATGCGCTCAACCATACGTTTGGCACAACAACATCAGGTTAAAATAGGGGCGCATCCAGCGTATCCTGATTTACAAGGGTTTGGTCGGCGTTCATTGCAGTGTACGCCTGAGCAGGTTGAAAACTTAGTGCTGTATCAGTTGGGTGCGTTGCAGGCGTTGTGCCGTGCCGAGGGCACCGAAGTGACCTATGTTAAACCCCATGGCGCGTTGTACAACGATATGATGAAAAATGAAGCGTTGCTGCGCGCGATCTTGCGAGGTGTGAAGGCCTATTCAGAACATTTACCCTTGATGATCATGTCTACGGCGGACAACTCACGTGCTAAAGCATGGCGGAAGAGGAGGGTATGCAGCTGATGTTTGAAGCCTTTGCCGATCGTGCTTACGATGATGCAGGCTTTCTCGTCTCTCGGCACTTACCCAATGCAGTTCATCACGATCCTGACACCATTATCGAACAAGCGATACGAATCGCACTCAAACAACCCTTGTTATCCAATACCGGAACCTGGCTGTCTTTAGAAGCCGATACCCTTTGTGTTCATGGCGATAATGAAGAGTCTATCGCGGCGGTGAAGCGTATTCGCACCGCATTGGATGAGTTAAGCTAATTTATGATGAAGACAGCACGACTCGCACCTCGTATTGAACATGCGGGTGTTGATGCATGGACGGTTCGTTTGTTCGACGATATTGCCGAAGAGAATATGCCTTGGATCTTAAGCTTAGTGAAAGGGTGTGAGGCACTCTTCTCTGAGGCGCTGATCGATATCGTCCCGTCTTACACAACGGTTTGGATTCAGTACAACTTAACCAAGTTATCCTCTCAAGTCTCCCGTCAGATGCTCGTTTCGTTGCTTCAAGAATTACGTCCGTTGGACATAAGTCATGCAGGCAGTATTAAAGAAATTCCCGTGTGGTACCACTCAAGTGTTGGGCCTGAGCTTGAGCGGTTGCAGGATGAAAAAGGTTTGTCCTTGGGCGAGGTGATTGCTTTCCATACTGAAAACCCTTTTCGTGTTTTTGCCTTAGGATTTGCACCAGGCTTTGCGTTTATGGGCAGCCTGCCTGATGCCTTAGTCTTGCCGCGTTTATCCACACCGCGTCAGCAAGTAGCGGTTGGCAGTGTTGCGATTGCTGAGCGACAAACGGCGGCATATCCACAAGCAACACCGGGTGGGTGGAATGTGATTGGGCGGACACCTTTGCGATTATTCGACCCTCAACGTGAGGCTATGAGTTATCTACAGGTCGGGGATCGGGTTCAGTTTGTCAGTATTACTCAACAGGAATTTAAGCGACTTGGCGGAGATGATCGATGAGCCATCCGATCTTTCGAGTTATTCAAGCAGGCCCTTTAGCACAGTTGCAGGATGCGGGGCGATTTGGTGTACGTCATTTGGGACTTACTCAGGGTGGGCCGATGGATCTGGAGTCTTGGGCGCTGGCCAATCAACTATTGGATAATGCTTGGGGTTGTGCCGTTTTGGAAATCACCGTGGGTGGCTTAATCCTTGAATGCCTAGAGGATGTTGATTGTGCAATGACTGGAGCCGATTTAGGTGCAACGGTGGATAAATCACCGATTCCGCTTTGGCAAAGTCTACCGCTTAAAAAAGGACAACGTCTCGCCTTCGGATCGCCCAAGCAAGGACTGAGGGCTTACTTGGCGGTAAAAGGTGGGTTTGATGCGCCGCGTTTTCTCGAGAGTTGCGCTTCTGTGCAACGTGAGCAGTTGGGTGGACATAAAGGGGATGGCAGTCGGTTAAGTCGAGAGGATGTGTTGTTTGCTTCGACACTATTCGAGTCGGCCTCTGTACATAAAAAGACTCAACCGCGCGCCTTCGATCAGATAACCGATTTAGATTTGATTCCCGGTGCTCAAGTGCACCTTTTTTCAGGCCGCAGTCTTTTTCAAGCCTTCAATCACGTTTGGAAAGTGGATTTGCGCGCGGATAGGATGGGGGTTCGTCTCACTGGGAACCCGTTGCAAGTGAAATTACCCTCGTTGATTTCTGAGGGAATCGGGCTGGGGGCGGTGCAAGTTCCACCGGATGGTTGCCCGATTGTGTTGTTAAATGATCGTCAAACGATAGGTGGCTATCCGAAGCTAGGGAGTTTAACGCCCTTGGCCTGTGCGCGTTTGGCTCAGGTGCAGCCAGGTCAGTCCGTTCGGTTTAGAGCTTGTGGGCAAATTGCGGCATCTGAAGCCTATGCTCAATTTTTATCTCGATTCCAATGAGCCCTGTGTGAATCCTTTATCTTTCACTCCGACCATCCAATGCATTGCATCTTTAGTGTTGATCAAAAAATAATCAGTTTTTCACAACCGAGCATTGATGCTGACTGGAATCGCTTTCCCCCCGAGTGTCCCAGTGTTATGCACAGTCTTATTCAGGTTTCATGTGCATAATACACTTATCAACACCTGAGCGTGTTAGTAAATGCAGTGAGTTGCGAAAACTCCCTGAAAGGCCCAGATAATGGGGCCTTTCAGGGGGTAAAGGGTGTGCAAAACTGTGTTGATATTGTGTATAAGTTGTGTGTGGATTGACGTCAGTCAGGTTCGACGGTCGATTTATCGCGTTAAAACCCTTACTGAAACAAGGATATATGTGGACGTAAATCCCTTGCTGAGATCATAAATACGCCATTTCCACCCTTTTCAAATTCTGCCCACATGAATGGAACTTCAGGGTAGAGTTCGATCAAATGTGCTTCGCTATTACCGACTTCAACGACCAGCAGACCCTCGTCATCAAGATATTCACAGGCCTCTCTTAAAATGCGCCGTGTAATATCCAAGCCTTGATCCCCCGATCCGAGTGCCAATGCAGGCTCGTGATGAAATTCAGCGGGCATATTGGATAAATCCTGAAGATCAACATAAGGAGGGTTGCTGACAATCAGATCGTAGCGCTTACCTTTTAGGGCATTAAAAAGATCGCTCTCAATAACCTGCACACGCCCGTTGAGTTCGTGGCGTTCGACATTGCTCTGCGCAACGTCTAAGGCATCTGTGGAAATGTCGGCCAGATCAACTTCGGCCTCAGGAAACGCATACGCGCAGGCAATCCCTATGCATCCACTGCCTGTGCATAGATCGAGTATTCTGTCGACTTGTCCGGGTCTCAGCCAAGGATCAAACTCCTGCTCAATGAGTTCTGCAATCGGTGAACGAGGAATCAGGACGCGCTCATCGACATAAAAAGGCATGCCTAAAAACCATGCTTCTCCAACTAAGTAAGGCAAGGGGATTCGCTCTTCAGCTCGACGCCGAATAAAATCCAATACCTTGATCCGCTCGTCCTGAGTAAGCTTCGCATCTAAAATAGCGGGGTTGGCATCCCATGGCAGATGGACAGCATTCAGCACTAACTGCACCGCTTCATCCCACGCATTGTCCGTACCATGCCCATAGAAAACACTGTGTTTCTGAAAATGTGTCATTGCAAGGCGAATGTAGTCACGAATAGTTTGCAGATCTTGGCGGATTTGTTCAGTTTCAGTTGACATGAGGTGGGTCCAGAATGAGTTTAGCGGCACATAGGATAGGTAATGGTAAAGAAATCTTGCTGAGAGTGCTATGATGTTTAAATCATTATTGAATCGCGTGCGATAATATCAGGAAGCATCCTGTCTAAGCCGAGCGTTACAGGTATTGGGAGAAAAGTAATCGATGGCCGGTATTAAATTAAATGCAAATGATCAGAATTTGCCTGTCTTAATGGCGCGTCAGCCAATTTATACCAAAAGTCAGGATGTGGCCGCCTATGAGCTGCTCTATCGAGATGAGCAGGGCAATTTTATTCAGGGATTGAAAGATGATGAAGCGACACTCGCCGTACTCATCAACTCCTATTCGTCTGTCAATGCCAATAATCAGAATGAAAATGTTCCATTCTTTTTAAAAGTCACGGATGAAATCTTACTGAGTAATCAGCTTCCAGATCTTCCGCGCCATATGTTTGTTTTACAATTGCTGGCGCATACGGATGTGACACCTGCGTTGATTAATCGACTACAACAACTGGCGAAGCAGGGGTATCGATTAGCGCTGTCGGGATTTGATCCCGCCGATACTAAGTTTTATCCGCTTCTTAAGGTGATTCATGTTTTAAAACTTGATATTCAACTGATAGGTTTGCATCGCATCCCCAATCTGGTTAAAAAGTTAAAGCCGTTTAACTTAGAGCTCTTAGCCGATAAGGTTGAAACCCAAGACGAGTTTAGACAGTGCCTTGAAATGGGCTTTGAGCTCTACATGGGCTATTTTTTGAGTAAGCCTTGTTTGGTGCGAGGCAAGAAAATATCTGGCAATAAAGTGGTGCTCTTGCAGGTCTTAAACGAACTCAATAATCCCAAGTCGTCGCCGCAGTCTGTTGAAGAAATTGCACTCAAAGATCCTGAGTTGACCTATAAAATCCTACGCGTTGTAAACTCGGCTGCGTTTAATGTGCAAAAAGAAGTGAGGTCTTTGTCTCACGCCATCACCTTGTTGGGTATGGAGCAAATTAAGCGTTGGGTCATGTTGTTCTTGACGAAAAGCGAAGGGGGAAAGCCGCTTGAGCTGACGCGCACCATGTTGGTTCGTGCGAGAATGTGTGAGTTGATGGCTGAGATACTTGAGTACGAGACCCCCATGGATTTCTTTATCGTCGGTTTGTTGTCTCAGTTAGATGTGATGATGGACATAGACATGTCTTCATTATTAGAGCAGGTGCCCTTACAGCTCAATGTTAAAAGTGCCCTGCTGGAGCGTGAAGGTCCATTGGGTCAAGTGTTGAAGGAGGCTGAAATTTATGAGACTGGCGAATTTGATCGTTTGAGTGATTTGCTTGATCGGCCGTTTTACGAGGTTGCCTATCGTCATAGCCTGAAGTGGGCGGATCAAGTCCTCAATGCCATGCACACCTAAACCCTCAGCGGTTCTCAAATCTGCGTCAGCCTCTTATCGAAGCTGACGCATTCTCTGTTTAATCCAGCAACGATATATCGCGAACAGCACCCTTGTCAGCAGAGGTGACCAGTTTTGCATAAGCCTTAAGTGCGGCTGATACTTTGCGTGGTCTTTCGTCCGCAGGCTTCCAACCTAAACGATCACGCTCAGCACGGCGCGCCGCCAGTTCTTCATCGCTTAAGAGGACATCAATGCGTCGGTTTGGAATGTCGATGCGAATGCGATCTCCATTTTGAACAAGACCGATGGCACCACCGGAGGCCGCTTCGGGTGACACGTGACCAATCGATAGCCCCGATGTACCGCCCGAAAAGCGTCCATCGGTTAATAAAGCGCAGTCTTTACCCAAGCCTTTCGACTTAAGATACGATGTGGGGTAGAGCATCTCCTGCATGCCCGGTCCGCCTTTCGGGCCTTCGTAACGAACAATCACGACATCGCCCGCTTTTACTTTGTCGTCCAGAATGTGGGCAACGGCTTGATCTTGAGATTCTGTAATGTGGGCTGGACCTTCAAACACCATAATGGAGTCATCAACACCTGCAGTTTTTACAACACAACCGTCCTCGGCAATGTTGCCAAATAAAACAGCCAAGCCTCCTTCCTGCGAGAAGGCGTGTTCACCAGAGCGGATACAGCCATTTTCACGGTCGCCATCTAGGGTAGGCCAACGCGTTGATTGACTGAAGGCAACCTGGGTTGGAATGCCCGCAGGACCCGCTTTGTAAAACTCAAGGACTTCGGGTGATGGGCTGCGCATGATATCCCAGGTTTCTAAGGCTTCTTTCATCGAAGAGCTATGCACCGTAGGGAGATCTGAGTGGAGTTTGCCTGCTCTGTCCAGCTCACCCAGAATCGCGAAGATACCACCGGCGCGGTGGACATCCTCAATATGGTATTTTGGTGTGTTAGGTGCGACTTTACATAACTGTGGAACACTGCGTGAAAGACGATCTATGTCTTTTAAATCAAACGCAATTTCACCCTCGATGGCAATTGCCAATAAGTGCAGAATCGTATTGGTTGACCCGCCCATGGCAATGTCTAAAGACATGGCGTTTTCAAAGGCTTTGAAATTGGCAATGTTACGCGGTAATACCGAAGTGTCGTCCTGCTCATAGTAACGTTTTGCCAATTCAACAATGCGGTGTCCGGCCTCTTCAAACAAACGGCGACGATCACTGTGAGTCGCCAGTGTCGTACCATTGCCTGGTAAAGAAAGGCCGAGTGCTTCGGTTAAGCAGTTCATAGAGTTGGCGGTGAACATACCCGAGCAAGAGCCGCATGTGGGGCAAGCTGAGCGCTCATATTCAGCGACTTTTTCATCGCTGGCGCTGTCGTCAGCAGCAATGACCATTGCATCGACCAAATCGAGCTTGTGCTCAGAAAGCTTGGTTTTACCCGCTTCCATCGGCCCGCCTGATACGAAAATAACGGGGATGTTTAAGCGCATGGCCGCCATCAGCATTCCCGGTGTGATTTTATCGCAGTTTGAAATACAGATAAGGGCGTCGGCACAGTGTGCGTTGACCATGTATTCAACCGAGTCGGCAATAATGTCACGTGATGGCAAGGAGTAGAGCATGCCGTCGTGACCCATGGCGATCCCATCGTCAACCGCAATTGTATTGAATTCTTTTGCCACGCCGCCTGCTTTTTCCACCTCACGTGCCACCAGTTGTCCCATGTCTTTTAGGTGGACATGGCCGGGAACGAATTGAGTAAATGAGTTGGCAATCGCGATAATGGGCTTTTGGAAATCATCATCTTTCATTCCGGTGGCGCGCCAAAGTGCGCGAGCACCCGCCATATTACGGCCAGCTGTGGAGGTCTTGGAGCGATACGCAGGCATGTTGTTATCCTTTGCTTAGGGTTCACGAGCGATTTTTATCAGTATAACAGATTCAAACACAGTCCTGAGTATACCAAAGACAGCCTTGTTTCAAGAGAGGTTGACGACTATTCTGTCACATTTTAAACAGGTAAATTCGCGCATGACTATCCGAGTTGATAAAAAAGAAATTCGAAAGGACCCTTTTCTGCGTTTCTGTATGAAAACAGGTATTCCATTGTCCATATTGGCTGTGTTGTTACTCTGGGGTGGCGGGTATTTGCCCTTTCCGTACGTGAACCCGTTGTTTGTATTCTGTACCTCGCTGGCCATCTTGATAGGTTTGGCCTACAACGTTCGTTTTGTGATGCTCTCGGTTCGATCCATTCGTGAACAAGAAGAACACGCCAAACAGAAAAAATAGGGGCATTTTTGAGCTGTTCAGAAGCGATTCATCTGGATTCATTTAGGATTGCCTTCAATGCTAAATCTTAAATGTTCGGGTGTTGTACTGAACGGAGGATCCATGAATGCCATCAGCTTTGTTGAATGAAGGGCGACGTAAGCTCATATCGATATCGCTCTTATGTTTAGCTGTCGTTCCCTTGATGTTTGTTTCTGTTGCCACGGTCGCCAACTCACCCGTGAGTCTGAAACAAGCAACCGAAATCGCTCAGAAAACCTTTGGTGGACAAGTCCTCAAAGCCGAAGAGGACGAAGCCAGTGGTGACAAGGTGTATCACATACGCATTGTCAATGAAGGCCGTGTTAGAGATGTGCAAATCAAGGCGAGCACGGGTGAAATCATTGCACCCTAGTAGAGTAAGGACATAGGCATGAAGTTATTGATTGTTGAAGATGATCCCGATTTACGTCGGCAGTTGGTCTCTATTTTGGCTGACAAAGGCTATACCGTGGAGGAGTGTGCCGAAGGTAAAGATGCGGTTTTCCAGGGGCAAGAGTACGACTACGATGTGGCGATTGTCGACTTAGGTTTGCCGGGTCTATCGGGAATGGAGGTCATTCGAGCTTGGCGTCAACAGCAGCGAGATTTTCCTGTGCTTATTTTAACTGCGCGTGGTCACTGGCAGGATAAAGTTGAAGGCTTGGAAGCGGGAGCTGATGACTATTTGGTTAAGCCATTTCAGCCAGAAGAATTAATTGCGCGATTGAATGCATTGGTGAGACGTGCAGCAGGTCATGCAAAGCCTCAGTTGACGTTTGGTCCAATCAGTTTGGATACGGTCAGCCGTGTTGTGTGCTTGAACAACGAAGAGGTTCGTTTGACCAGCTATGAGTACCGTACGGTTGAATACCTGATGCTGAATGCAGGTAAAACAATTTCTAAAACAGAATTAACCGAGCATCTTTACCATCAGGATTTTGATCGAGACAGCAATGTGCTTGAGGTTTTTGTACGTCGCTTACGGCAAAAACTCGATCCTGATCAGACATTGCAGCCGATTATGACGGTGAGAGGCTTAGGTTACCGATTTAACCCGGATATTAAGACGCAATCTTGAAATTCAAATTGATTCCGCGTTCGTTGCAAGCCCGTTTATTATGGGCTTCGTTCATTTTACTGCCCTTGGTGATTGCCGCTGCAGCGGTTGCACTGCAGCGCTCCTTCTATGATAGCTTGGTGACCTCCGAGCAATCTCAAGCGCAGCTTCAGGTCTATTTAATTCTAAGCGCAGTGGAGTTGGTTGATCATCAGCCGGTGTTGCCCGAGTTGCTCCCTGAGCCGGGTTTCATGCGGCCCGACTCGGGTGTCTATGGTTACATGACCAATCCCTCTGGTGAGGTCTTATGGCGTTCGCTATCGGCTCAGTTTTTGGCAAATGAAATCGCGGAGAAAAGCTTAAAGGGACGTTACCCAGATCCTGGACAGATGCACTTTCGGTATTTACGCCAGCAGGGCTATTTTTTGATGCAGTATCCCGTCGTTTGGGAGTCGCCCGAAGGCGATCTTGACTTTATGGTGTCTGTGTTACGCGCTGATTTGTCTGTAAATGAGCAAATGTTGGCGTTCAAAACCCGTTTGTGGGGGTGGTTATCGGGCGTCTTTTTACTCGCGCTCTTCGTCCAGTATGTGATCATGCGCTGGGGCTTAAAACCCTTACATCAATTAGCCGATGATCTTAATCGCATTGAAAAAGGTGATGCCGAAGGACTGACGGGTGTATACCCTCTTGAGGTGCAGGCCGTTACCGATAATCTAAATCAGCTTATTAAAAGTGAGCGCCAGCAGAGAGAACGCTATCGCAATACACTTGCCGACTTGGCTCATAGCCTGAAAACGCCTTTGGCTGTTATTGCCGGTGCGAGTAATGAAAAGCTGGATAACCAGGCGTATAAGCAATTAATTGAAGAGCAGGCTCAACGCATGGGGCAGATAGTGCAGTATCAACTGTCCCGATCGGTTAAGTCTCAAAGCCGCTTACTCGTTAAACCCATTAAAATATCACCTGTTGTGCAACGCATAGGCGGTGTTTTATTGAAAGTCTATGCTGAAAAACAGATCCAGTTTGAGAATCAGGTGTCAGAGGCGGCTGAGTTCCAAGGCGATGAAAGTGACCTAATGGAGTTGTTAGGTAACTTAATGGAAAATGCCTGCAAATATGGCAAACGCCGGGTTCGAGTGACCTCCTATACCACGCGTAATGGTGTGTTATTGATGATCGAAGACGATGGCAATGGTATTTTGCCAGGTGAGTCCCGTGTGATTCTAGAAAGGGGCAAGCGTATGGACACCTCGACCAGTGGGCAAGGAATAGGTCTCGCCGTTACGGTTGATATTCTGAGCAGCTACGGTGGGGCGTTGGAGGCCGATAACTCGCCGGAATTAGGAGGTGCACGTTTTCGCATGATGATTCCTCTGGCGTAAGGTTAGGTTCGCCAGAGGAAAGCAGGCTTAAAGTGTTTTAAAAAACACCTTGGAGTTACGCTGGAAGTTATACAAGGCTTTTTTCTCACCGGGTAAGTCGTCTAAGGGAGCAGGTTTAAAGCCTCGCTCTACAAACCAATGCGCCGTGCGTGTGGTTAACACAAACAAAGACGTGAGACCCAATTCATGTGCGCGTGCCTCAATGGCTTCTAATAAGCGATCACCTCGCTCACCGCCACGGTATTGATTGTCGATGGCAACGCACGCCAGCTCACCGACCTTGTCTTCAAGGAAGGGATATAAAGCGGCACAGCCAATAATGACATTATCGCGCTCAACCAGTGTGAAGCGTTCTATTTCAGCTTCCAAACGTTCTCGTGAGCGTCTGACTAATACGCCCTGAGACTCCAGTGGCGCGATTAACTCAAGAATACCGCCGACATCGTCGATACTCGCTTGACGAATTTGCTCATACGATTCTTTAATCACCATGGTGCCGGAACCATCGCGGGTAAAGAGTTCGGCAAGGAGAGCGCCGTCCTGTTGATAACTAATCAAATGACAGCGTGGCACATTGTGTTCACAGGCATCGGCGGCGGCTTGCAGCAATCGAGCCGTTTCTGTGTAGGCAAGGCTGGCATCCTCAATGCGTGACAAGTACTGCGATACCATTCGCTTCGCGGTTGCGACCAAGAGCTCACTGCGCAGGTCACCACGGCTGTCGCGTATCCCGTCTTCGCTGCCAAATAAAATGAGCTTATCCGCCTTCAGCGCAATCGCGGTCCGGGTTGCGACTTCTTCCACTGATAAATTAAAAATTTCTCCTGTCGGAGAAAAGCCAAGGTTTGAAATCAAGACAATATTATTGAGGTCTAATTGTTGATTGATGGCTTTATGATCGACTCGACGAGGCTCACCCGTGTGGCCGAGGTCAACACCGTCAACAACCCCTGCGGGTTTAGCCGTCACAAAGTTGCCACTGCACACTCGAATTCTAGAGCCATGCATGGGCGTATTCGATAAACCCATTGAAAACAGTGCTTCTAATTCTGCACGCAGTACACCTGCGGCCTCAATCACGCAGCTGAGTGTGTCGCTATCGGTGATGCGTTGATGATGGTGAAGTCGAGTGGGAATATTGCGTTGTTGTAAGCGCATTTCAATCTGAGGGCGCGAACCATAAACGACCACCAGTCTGACATCAAGGCTATTGAGTAGCGCAATATCATGAATAATATTGGTTAGGTTAGGGTCGTCCAGTGCTTCTCCACTGAGCATCAAGACAAAGGTTTTATCACGATGGGCATTGATGTATGGAGAGGAGTGCCTAAACCAATTTACGTATTGCAGTGCATCTTGTGTTGAAGAGGGTTTATTCACAATCAGGCCTAATCTCGATTCAGTAAGTGCGTTGAATCTCTATTGATACCACATTTCAACAGAAATCCAACGCATTTTAGATCAGACCAGAAAACTTCTACAGAAAAATGGCACTTAAGATAAAGAAAATAATAATGGATAAGAAGGCACCTGCTGGCAGAGTGACAATCCAGGAGATAAAAATCGTACCAATAATGCGAAGATTCAACGCGGCCATACCACGCGCAAGGCCGACACCTAACACTGCACCTACGAGGGTATGAGTGGTTGAAATGGGTAAGCCTGTACCCGATGCAACCACAACCGTACCGGCCGCTGCTAGCGTTGCCGCAAAACCACGACTGGGTGTGAGTTCTGTGATGTTTTGGCCAACCGTTGCAATGACTTTGTGGCCATACATGATGAGTCCAGCAACAATGCCACCACCGCCGAGTAACAAGATCCACGAGGGCATGATTGAGCGTGAGGCCACTTCGCCACCGGATTGAACAACACTCACAACGGCCGCCAGTGGGCCAACCGCATTGGCAACGTCATTGGAGCCGTGTGCAAATGCCATCGCGCAGGCCGTAAACAGCATCAAAATGGCAAAAATCTTCTCTACATTGGTGAAGTGGAAGTCCTTATCATCCTCGGGGTTGGGGCGGATGCGTTTGATCATTAGGACGCCAACGCCCATGGATATAAGCCCAATCACGGCTGAGGCAAGGCTTGCTTGGGTATAGGTCAAGTCGAGTCCAATGTGTGTCAAACCCTTGGTAAAGGTGACCATTGAAATAATGAAGCCGACTAGAAAAATGTAAAAAGGCACGTAGCGTTTGGCATTTTCGTACGGGCTTTCCGTACTCAAAATAAGGTATTGGACACTTCGGAACAGCCAAAAAGCGATAAAGCCTGCCGTCAGAGGTGAAATAATCCAACTGGCGGCGATGGTGCCGATTTTATTCCAGTGAACCGCTTCGACGGCAATACCAACAGCCGCGAAGCCGACAATGGCACCGACAATGGAATGCGTGGTTGAAACAGGCCAGCCGAAGTGAGTGGCCACTAACAACCAAATGCCTGCCGCCAATAATGCTGACATCATTCCAAAAATAAGGAGGTCTGGAGAGTCAGCCAGTAGCTCCGCATCCGTGATGCCGCTACGTATCGTTGCAGTGACAGCCCCTCCTGCTAAATAAGCACCGGCAAATTCAAAAATGATGGCAATAATAATGGCTTGTTTTAAGGTGATGGCTTTTGAACCCACGGAGGTTCCCATGGCGTTCGCTACATCGTTCGCACCGACACCCCAGGCCATAAAAAAACCGAAACAGCAGGCAATGACAATTAACAGTGTGCCGTGTTGAGCAATAACATCCATACAACAATCTCAGACAATAAGAAAAATATTATTTGGCAAGCAGTTGTTGCAAGCGACTGCCCACAACCTGTGCTCGGTTAGAAAGGTCACCGATCCAATCAATGGTCTTGTATAAAAACATGACATCAATCGGATTGAACTCCTTTTCAACGGTAAATAATGAAGCGCGAAGTGCGCGCTCTTTTTCATCGGTTGCATGTTCTAAACGGTCAAGTTCACTGATCAAACGCTGAACAATTTTGACTTCGTGGCCACGAAATCCGGTTTCCAGCAGTTCGTCTAATTCGTTCAAGGCGGTAACGGCTTGTTCGGTGGTTTGCACGGCAATTTCAACAAAGGCCATGAGCTCTTCACTCAAGACCGCTGGGATTTCCATGCGACGTCCAACCATGAGGCCAGCAATATCTTTGGCACGGTTTGCAACTTTATCTTGGGTTCTCAACAGCTCAAGAAGATCATTTCGGGGAACGGGTAAAAACAAATTGCCCGGTAAGTTTTGGCGAATTTCCCGCTTCATCTTATCCGCTTCGCCTTCCATAACCGCAATGCGCTGTTGGCACGCATCCGCTGTTTCCCAATCTTTAATCAGAATGGCTTTAATAAAGGGGATAAGCTCTGCGGCGGCCGCTTGAGACTTCGCAATATGCTCTTGCATGGGCTTAAAAGGGGAGCGGCCAAACATTTGCGTGATTGGGTTTTTGCTAACCATATGGGAAGGTTCCTAGAGTTAAGCTAAAGTGTAATGGTCAAATTATACTCGCTCACCCAGTCGATGTAATTAAAACTTCATAAAAGTGTCATTAAGATGTCATGATGTGGGAGTTTGTCCGCTAAAGCTTAGGGTCTTACGTGCCCAACGCCTTTCTGATGTTGCGTTGCGGCTATCCAATATCCAATTTCGGCAAAATTGCTTAGATCAGTTGCCAACGGGCGTAAAAGTTGCTTTGATGAATTTTTAATCAAAAGAAGATAGTGGGTGTTACTGTTATGCACCTTGATCGGGCAGAAGAGTTAGGGTTTGAACTTTCCGGCTTCCGTCATCGACGTACAAGTAATGTCGAAGATCATGCTCGCTGCTTCAGTGGTTGGAAACTACATTATAATCAAGTGACTAAAGGTTTATTCGAAGGGAGTATTACTGAACTGGATTTGCAGGGCATGCAGCTGATCCGCGATTGCTCCAATCAGGCAATGGTCAAAAGTGGGGAGGCTTGGGAAGGGGCGGTGACTTTCAGTCTCCCCTTGGCGTTGAATGTTCATAACTTCTATTGTGATGGTCATGAGATCAATGTGCAGAGCGTCTTAGCGGCATCGGGGGATCATCTACCTGATTTACGTACACCCGCTGGAATTGACCTGTTATGTGTTGCTGTAGAGAGATCGCTGCTTGAAGACATACTTGAACGTCAACAACGTGATTTTAAATTGGACCTCAGTGTGGCTCCAGGCTGCTTTCATCTGACCAATCCCGCGTGTCGAGAAGATCTAGTTGCTCTTGTCGACAGCGTTTTTGGGGGGCAGGATAGTCAGGGGCGAAAGCTCATGCTTATGCCGCTATTCGTGCGGGTATCCGTGATACAGTGTTGATGCATCTGCTGGATCTTGTTGACTGCGAAGCGGTTATATCATTGCCCACAACTGCCCGCAAGTTGATTGTCGACCGTGCATGTGAGTATGCTCTGGCCAATCCTGATGCCCCTCCTTCAATCATCGACTTATGTAATCGTGTGGGCGCTAGCCGACGTAAACTACAGTACTGTTTCCAAGAAACACTTGGCATTAATCCTGTTGCATACTTACGTATGTTGAGCTTAACGCCGTACATCGCGAACTATTGCAACCCCATTCCTACATGGCAGTACAGGATATCGCCATGCATTGGGGGTTTTGGCATCTGAGCCGATTCTCTTCTGAATACCGACAATTATTTGGTGAGCTCCCTTCGGATACTCTGCGTAGAGCACGTAAGGATTTTGCTGATTTCGGATAACTCATAGGACTGACTCCTTTGTATTGTTTTTGTTGATTGTAACAACAAAACAATACACCGATGAGGGTAGTCTATGAATCTGAAAAAGCTGATAGGTGCTGTTGCTGGCACGATCCTGATCCACCCTTCGGCATCCGTGCTGGCGACCGAGAATGGTGCTCCGACGACGGCTGCAGGCTTGTACAATTTTGGAGCGGGTTTTATGCCTCCGGCAACGCCGAAGGGGGCCTTTGGTCTGCGTACGGCCTTCTATTCTGCCAATAGTTTCAAGGATAATTCGGGAAAGGATGCACCCGTGGATTTCTCACTCGATGTCTTGTCACTATCCCTAGCGCATGTGCGTATGACAGATCATGAGGTTCTCGGTGCGAAATATGGCTGGGGAGTTGTGTTTCCATTTTTACACATGGAAGCATCGTTGGATGTGTCCACGCCCGTCGGTACTTTTTCTCGCAGTGCCGATGTATTTCGCCAAGCGGATATTCAGGTAATACCCTTGATATTGCAGTGGCATCCATCACGCAACTTAGGCGTGAACGCACAGTTCCAGATTCAGGCGCCTACTGGCGACTATGACAAGGACCGCTTGGTTTCACCAGGTCTAAATCATTGGACCTTTTCCCCGATTTTCAACGCCACCTACATCTCCGATACCGGTTTTGAAATATCGTCCAGCTTCGAGCTGGATTTCAATACCCGTAATCGTGCTACTGATTACCGCAACGGCGTGGAGTATCGGCACGAATTTGCAATGGGTCAGCATGTCAAGGATTGGACTGTGGGGCTTGGCGGCTACTACTACCATCAGCTTACCGATGACAAAGCGCCTTCACTAACGAGTGGTAACCGAGCTCGAACAATCGCTGCAGGACCCGCCTTGAGTTTTTTCCGCCCGGGTATGCCCGCGGTTTGGTTACATGGTTATAAAGAGTTCGGCACTCGAAACCGTGCCGAGGGTTACAGCCTAGCATTACGTATAGCCCAAAGCTTCTGAGGAGGGTAGAGATGGCTGATAAAAATATGATGTTCCGTCAGGCGACAGGGCGGCGTGAAGGGTTGGTATTGATGCTTGGCAGTAGCCTGACCATTGTCGGTTCGGTAATGGTGGCGCCGATCCTGCCCAAGCTCGGAGCCGAGTTTGGTCCTATGGAACCGAATGCCGCTCTGCTGGTACCGATGGCGATTACTGGGCCAGCACTGGCTATCGCACTGTTTGCACCAGTTGCGGGTTGGTTGGCAGACCGACTTGGCCGCAAGATCTTGTTGGTCATAGCGACATTACTTTATGCCTTGTTGGGTGTTATTCCGGCATTTCTGAATGATCTGCAGACGATCGTCAGTGTCCGTTTGTTATTTGGCTGTACAGAGGCGGCGATCATGACGTGCTGTGCAGCACTGATTGCGGATTATTGGAAAGGTGAGGATCGTATGCGATTCATCAATTACCAAGTGGTCACGATTGGCCTAGTCGGGTCGCTGTTCTTCGTAATTGGCGGAGTACTCGGCGAGCACTCTTGGCGTACTCCGTTTTACCTCTATCTGCTGCCGATTCTGTTGGTGCCAATTATGATGAAAGTGCTGTGGGAGCCTCGCCAAAACACGGAACAGATCACCGTGAGTGATCCAGAGCAGGTTAACGCTTGGGCGCTACTGGTCGGTTATCTGTTGGTGTTCACTGGTATGGTTTTGAACTTTATCGTACCCATTCAGACACCAGCGTTGTTGGTTGGCATGGGGGTAACTTCCAGTACTTTGATTGGTGCTTCTGCTGGTTTTGGCTTGCTCGCTACACTTGCAGGCTCACTGACCTGGCCTTTGATGCGTCGTTTGCTGGGGATTCGTGGCTGTAATGCGTTGTTGATGTTGTTGATCGCGCTGGGGCTCTGGTTGCTTTCCAACGCTCAGAGCTATAACGACGTTTTGGTGGCGGTTTTTATTCACGGTATCGGCGCAGGTTTATTAGTCCCCAATACCATGTCTCCGGTTATGAATGCGCTGACGACCGTTACCCGTGGGCGAGGAATGGGTGGTTTTACTTCCTGTCTTTATATGGGGCAGTTCGTCAGTCCATTGGTGGTTGCGGCTTTAATGGCTCAGGTTGGTGAGTTACGCGATGCCATTGTTATATTGGCGCTCATCAGCTTGGTCGGTGCGTGTATCTGGATGCTTTCTTATCTAATGCCTAGACATAGAGCGCAAAGCGTGACGGATAACCCCGTGGCTTGATTTGTGGACCAGGCATCTGCTTATGATGTCTAAAGGGCCTTTCGAGTTGTAAGGAAAAAATCATGCAAGATTTAAAGGAAAATATTATGCAGGATATACAAGCACTGATTGATCAATCGGATGCCACAGCCCTCGCTGAACTCATTCGAGTAGGGGAGGTGCAGCCAAAAGAGCTTCTGGAAGCAACTATTGCGCGTTTGGAGAAAGTCGAGCCTAGCCTAAATGCGGTAGCCGAAACGCTCTATGAGCAAGCAAGGCGACAGGTACCTGGAACAGGACCCTTCTCAGGTGTTCCGACGCTGATTAAGGATCTGTTTGCACCTCTAACGGAGGCGCGGATGAGCAACGGTTCCTTGGCATTAGGTGAGGCTCGTCCAGGGCTGGATGATGAATTGGTCAGCCGTCTGCGTCGAGCGGGTTGTGTATTCATAGGTACCACGACCTCGCCTGAGTTTGGTACGTCCTATACCACCGAATCTACTCGTTTCGGTGCGACTCGTAACCCCTGGGATACCGAGCGCAGTGCGGGCGGCTCAAGCGGTGGTTCAGCTGCACTGGTCGCATCACGTGTAGTGCCTTTTGCCCATGGTAATGATGGTGGAGGTTCACTTAGAGTGCCTGCGTCCTGTTGTGGTGTATTTGGTCTTAAGCCCAGTCGTGGACTGGTGCCGAGTGGACCTCTTATTGGCGAGGGGTGGGGCGGGATGGGAGTTGGCCACGCGATAACTCTATCGGTGCGTGACAGTGCAGCCTTGTTGGATCTGACATCTGGCGCTGATTTGGGCGCACCTTACGCAGCACCGGCTCGGCCCAGTTCTTACCTCGAGGCGATGGGGCGTCCTCCTAGGCCCTTGCGGATTGCGTTGGTCGAACAGATGGAGCCTTGGCCGTCATCGACCGAACCTTATCGGCGGTACGTGATGCCGCTGCACTGTGTGAAGGCTTGGGGCATTTGGTCACGCCAATCAATCTGCCAGTGGATCTGTTGAAGTTCTATGACATGGCATTTGATATCATCGGCCCGAATACGCGCCGCTATTTGGATATGCTGGGACAGATGCGCGGTGCACCTGTTCAAGCGGAGGAGCTTGAGCCTCGTACACGGATCTACCTAAGAGATAAGGGAGGGATTGGTGCGGTGAAATATGTGCGTGCAATCGAAGGGATCCATGCTCTAGGCCGTACCTTTGCAAATTTCATGTGCGACTTTGATGTTATCTTAACGCCGACGCTGACACGTGAGCCGCCATTGATTGGCACACTAGATGTGATTGATGACCAAAAGGATATAGGGACATTGATTGAGTGCTTTCATAGCTATTCCCCCTATACCGCACTGTTCAATGCAACTGGGCAGCCAGCCATGTCTGTCCCCCTGTATTGGACACCGGGTGGGTTACCAATCGGCGCTCACTTCGTTGGACGCTTTGGTGAAGAAGTTACTCTGCTCGCACTGGCGCACCAGTTGGAGCAGGCCCAGCCTTGGGCACATCGTCGCCCGCAAATAAATGCTTGCGTTAGCTGAAAACTGTGCAGAATTTACCTAGGCCGGAAGGTCTAGGTAAATATAATCGACAGTCTGGTGATTCATTGACCTTTTGAGCACTTTGCTGGCGGTACAGCCTTATCTTATTGTCAGGAGCCAAAATCCTGACAACATCTCTTTGCGCCAGCTACTCGATTATCTGCAGGTTAATGTAACGCCAGCCATAGAGCCTGATCGTTGATAAGCAAATGTAGGTTTAAAAACGGCGCACGTCTGATATTCTCTTTACCTTAACTTCGGCATAGCACAGGGGAATTCATTTTGTCATTTCAGTCAGCCATCGCCGCCTTGCCTTCTGAGCTTCAAGCCCTTGCGCACAAGCAGGTTGAAGCCCTTCAGTCCGTTTTTGAATCCATGCCATCACTCCCTGACGCCTTTCAGCAGGACTGTTTGAAGGTTTTGATCGGCAGTGATTTTGTTGTGGAACAATTATCTCGACATCAATCAACTTTAGCTGATTTGATGGCGGAGGGAGGGTTAGAGCGTCAGTATACCTCGGGAGAATATGCGGTACGATTGCGTCAGCGCATTATCGATCTAGAGGACGAAGCCGCTTTTCATCGTCAGCTACGCGTCTTTCGTAATTATGAAATGGTGCGACTCATCTGGCGTGATTTGACCCGCAAAAGTGATACGCGCAACACGGTCATTGAGCTCTCTGCACTTGCGGATGCTTGCATTGATGAGGCGTTAAACTGGTTGTATGCAAAAGCCTGTAAGCGTTGGGGTGTCCCGCAGTCTCGCCCTAATTCTGAAGGGGTTACCTATCCACAGCGGTTGGTTGTGTTGGGTATGGGTAAATTAGGTGCAAACGAGCTGAACTTGTCCTCGGATATCGACTTGATTTTTTGTTATCCCCAGAACGGTGAGACTGACCATGAGCGTTCATCTTTAGAGAATCAGGACTTCTTTATTCGTTTAGGGCAAAAGCTAATCCAAGCCCTCGATAACCTGACGCTAGATGGGTTTGTGTTTAGAGTGGACATGCGCCTGCGTCCATTTGGTTCCGCAGGCCCTTTGGCGATCAGTTTTAACGCGATGGAGAACTACTACCAAGAGCAAGGGCGTGATTGGGAGCGTTATGCCATGGTAAAAGTAAGGCCTGTTGCTGGAGATCTAGTCGAAGGTGAGCGCTTACTTACAGAGCTGAGGCCCTTTGTTTATCGCAAGTATATTGATTTTAGTGCTTTTGAATCTCTGCGTGAGATGAAGCAAATGATCAATCGCGAAGTTCGTCGTAAAGGTCTCGAACAAAATGTTAAGTTGGGATCGGGCGGTATTCGTGAAGTGGAATTTATTGCCCAAGCCTTTCAGTTGATACGAGGGGGGCGAGACCGTGATCTGCAGCAGCGCGAGCTTTTAAACATTTTGCCCTTGTTGCCTGAGAAAATTGGTATGCCAATTGAGGCCGTTCAGGAGCTGGCACAGGCCTATTTATTCTTGCGAGATACTGAGCATGCTATCCAGGCAATCGCAGATAAGCAAACACAAGAGTTGCCGGATGACGCGCTGGGTCAAGCTCGAATTGCCTTTAGTATGGGCTTTTTAGACTGGAGGGCGTTCAGTGAGCAGTTGTCTTTGCATCGACAGGCTGTTTCAAGGCATTTTGCTGACGTAATCGCCCCTGTTGTTGAAGAAAATGACGAGGAAGATAAAGCCGCAGAGCAATGGATGTGGGTCTTTGAAGGCGAAATCGAAGAGGCTCAAGCGCTGGAGTTTTTAACCGAAAAGGGCTTCCCAGAAGCGCAGGAAGCCCTCAAACGTTTAAGCGATTTGCGTAAATCGAGAACGATGCAGTTAACACAACAAGTGGCGCGCGAACGCTTATATACGATTCTTCCTGAGTTGCTGGAACGCATCGCCACTTGTGACAACTCAACACAAACACTTGAGCGTGTGCTCTTGCTGATCGAAGCGGTGCTACGACGCTCGGCCTACTTAGTGTTGTTGGCTGAGAATCCGGGGGCGTTACAACAGCTGGTGCGTTTATGTTCGGCAAGTGCATGGTTCTCCGTTCTCTTAGCAAAACAACCGGTCTTACTGGATGAACTGATTGATCCAAGAACCTTGTTTACACCGCCTGATAAAGCGCGTTTGCAGGCGGAGTTAAATCAGCAACTCTTGCGCATTTCTGAGCAAGATACTGAGCAATTGATGGAGGCTCTACGTTACTTTAAACATGCGCATGTGTTAAAAGTAGCTGCCTCCGATATCACAGGAGCGCTGCCTCTAATGAAAGTGAGTGATTACTTAACCTGGTTAGCAGAGGTGCTGCTGGCGGCAGTATTAGACAATGCTTGGCGGGGATTAGTCGAGAAACATGGCTATCCCATGACTGATGAAGGGCCTATGTTGCAGCCTCGCTTTATTGTATTGGGGTATGGCAAATTGGGCGGTATTGAGTTGTCCTATGGTTCAGATTTGGACTTGGTCTTTATTCATGATTCGGATCCTAATTTATCCACCGATGGTGAAAAAAGCCTGTCCAATGCTGTCTTCTTTAACCGACTGGGGCAGCGAGTGATTCATCTATTGAACACCTTTACTCCTTCAGGACAGCTCTATGAAATTGATATGCGCTTGAGACCCTCAGGTAACTCGGGTTTACTGGTTTCGAGTCTGAAAGCCTTTAGTGATTATCAGCATAAGGAAGCTTGGACCTGGGAGCACCAGGCATTAATTCGCGCGCGCGTGGTCACAGGGGATTCCGAATTGGCTGGGGCCTTTGAACAGGTTCGTGCAGATATTCTATCGAAGCCTAGAGATCGATCTCGGTTGCTTGAGGAGGTGGTGCATATGCGAGAAAAAATGCGCCAACACTTATCCTCGAAGGAGGTTAGTAATACGCTGAATGTCTTTGACCTTAAGCAAGATAGAGGTGGGATTGTCGACATAGAGTTTCTGGTTCAGTTCTTGGTATTGGCGCATGCGAAGACCTTTGCCACGCTTTACACCTATACGGACAATATTCGTATTCTGGATGCACTTGAGGGTGTGCAGATTTTGACGGCAGAGCAGGCTGAGACCCTACGTGAGGCCTATAAAACCTTCCGGTCGGTTGGGCATCGTCAGAGCTTACAAGAGCAATCGAATACCGTTATTGCCGATGAGGAGTTGGGTAAATGGCGTGAATGCGTGGTGACGATTTGGGATGAAGTTATGACGAGTTGACGTTGGTGAGGGCATGGATTTCGCGCAAGGACATCCCTGCGCGAAATCATGTTAACAGGCTGTGCTTAAGCCTTTAGATGCGTGTTAGCCAGCCATGTGTATCCGCACGCTTGCCCCACTGGATATCATTCAGTGCTGTACGCAGTTTGAGTGTGGTTTCACCGATACCACCTGTGCCCACTGCATATTCTTGACCTTTGTAAATCAAGGTGCCAACGGGTGCAAGCACTGCAGCGGTACCCGAGAGCGCCGCTTCACAACCGGGTTTTGCCGCTCGTTCAAGAAGCTCGTCCACCGTCAGTTGACGCTCGGATACCTGCATGCCCATATCTTTTGCAAGCGTTAAGATTGAGTCACGGGTAACGCCGTGTAAGAAACTTTCATCCAAGGCTTTGGTGATGATTTCATTACCATCAATCAATAAAAAGTTAGCGGCGCCCGTTTCTTGTACATCACCGCCTGGGCAGAACAAGACTTGGTCTGCTTGAACTTCATTACGGGCTTTCATGATGGGTTGCAAAGCGCTGGCATAGTTACCGCCACTTTTAATCATGCCCATATGTGGCGCACAGCGCATGCCCTGATCTTCGAGTAATAAGCGTAACGATTTATCACCGCCTGCAAAATAGTCACCGACGGGGGACACTAGAACAAAAAAGCAGGACATGGTTGAAGGTACTGCGGCTTTGCCAATAGCGGGTTCAGTACCGAAGTGCGTTGGACGGATGTAAAGTGATCCCGGTGGCGCAGGGACTTCATCCGCAAAACGAGCGACTGTCTGAGTGATCATGCGAGCGACTTGCTCGGTATCTAAGTCAGGCAAGCCAAGCAGCTGACTGCTTTGATTTAAGCGAGCAATGTTACGATCCATGCGGAAAATATTGACGCTGCCATCTTCATGCTTAAAGGCTTTGAGCCCTTCAAAGCAGGTGCTGGAGTAATGCAACACATGCGCGCCAGGGTGCAATGTCAAACTGTCACTTGGGACCATTTCCACCGGACTCCAGCTTGATCCGTCAAACCAGGAGATCGCCATTTCAGGCATAAAAACGGTACCAAATGCAGCTGCCATCTTGTGTATCCTCACTATAGGGGTATTCAAAAAATTAAGTTGTCGGAGTGTGTGACAAGGTCATGATTGTAATCATCCCGGCAAGGAAAAGGAATTACCTCTTGAATCTCAAATTAAAAATAGATAATGATTGTCTTAATAAGGTGCGCATGATTGTTTTAAAAAGAAGGGGACGAAATCTGCGGGTCGAGCACTCGCCAGTGGAGTAACGTGCTAGTATGCGTCAATAAGGGGTTCAAAATGAGGATTTTAGTATGAAGGGGTTAGCGTGGCAGTAGTCCGTATTATTAATGATGGAAAGCCCGGACACGTTAACCAATCCATGGGCTTAGTGAAAGCCATGCAGCGGTTGAGACCCGATCTTCAGTACGAAGTGATATCACCTTTGTCATTTCGAGAGAGTCTGCAAGCTGGAGTATTCAAGTCATATCGGCACGCTGATATACATCAAGAGCGCCCCTGTTTACTGATTGGGGCCGGCCATAAAACACATTTAACATTGTTGGCGCTTAAAGCTATTTTAATGTTCCGGCACTTGTTTTAATGACCCCCTCATTGCCTTTGTCTTGGTTTGATCTTTGCCTTATTCCGGAACACGACTCCCCTCCGAACAAGCCCAATATCCTTGTTACGCAAGGAGCACTCAACCTGATGCAGCCCAATACCAAGTCCGCTGCCACCGGGATGCTGTTAATCGGTGGGCCTTCAAAGCAATATGCTTGGGATGAGCGCCAAGTGTTGACGCAAATTCAAACCATCGCCTCCAATGCACGTGTTGAATGGACCTTAACGAGCTCTAGACGAACCCCTCCTTCAACAGAGTTGGCGCTGAAAGCCTTGTTTGGGGATCGCTTCAAATCCTGTCACGAGGTTGCAACGGATTGGTTGCCGTCGTTACTCAGCACTACAGAGAGGTGTTGGGTAACAGAGGACAGTGTCTCCATGGTGTACGAGCCTTGACGGCGGGTTGTGCCGTTGGAACGCTAAGTGTCCCTAAAAAAAGAGAAAACCGCTTAACGCTGGGGCTGCAAAAGTTGGAGGAGAAGGGGATAATAACGTCTTTTGAACAATGGTCGGGGGGCGACTTACCCTTACCGAGTGTACAGTTTAATGAAGCCGAGCGTTGTGCGAACATGATTTTATCAAGAGGATGGATATGAGCCTAATGACACTTGATCAGGTAAAGCTTGGAATAATCGGCCTCGGCTATGTGGGTTTGCCCTTGGCCGTTGAATTTGGAAAATACCGTCAGGTGGTGGGCTTTGATATCAATCAGCATCGTATCAACGAACTGAATCAAGGCGAAGACAGTACCTTAGAAGTCAGTGCGCAAGAGTTAAAGGCGGCAACTCAGTTGACGTTTACAGCCACCGTCTCGGATTTAAAGGCCTGTAATACCTATATCGTGACGGTTCCGACCCCCATTAACGGTCAAAAACAGCCGGATCTAACGCCTTTGATCAGTGCCTCAAAAACACTGGGCCAGGTGGTTAAGCCGGGTGACATCGTGATTTATGAATCCACGGTCTATCCGGGCGCGACGGAAGAAGACTGCATACCTTATATCGAGCAGGTATCGGGATTGGTCTATAACCGTGACTTTTTTGCTGGATACAGTCCTGAGCGTATTAATCCGGGTGATAAAGTCCACCGTGTGACGACCATCAAAAAGGTTACATCAGGCTCTACGCCCGAAGTGGCTGACTTGGTGGATGCGCTCTACCGCGAAATTATTGTGGCTGGAACACATAAAGCCAGCAGCATTCGTATAGCTGAAGCCGCCAAAGTCATCGAAAACACTCAGCGTGATCTGAATATTGCCCTCGTTAATGAACTCGCCATCATCTTTAACAAACTGGGTATCGACACCCTCGAAGTGTTGGAAGCGGCGGGCACCAAGTGGAATTTCATGCCATTTCGTCCAGGATTGGTTGGTGGACATTGCATCGGCATAGACCCCTATTATCTGACCTATAAAGCGCAAGCGGCGGGGTATATTCCCGATGTGATTCTGGCTGGACGTCGGATTAACAGCAATATGGGCGCTTATGTTGCGGATGAGCTTGTCAAAGGAATGCTAAGGAAGCGCATTCATGTGGCGGGCAGTCGTATCTTGATTATGGGACTGACGTTTAAAGAAAACTGCCCTGACTTGCGCAACACTCGAATCACGGATATTGAAATGACCCTGCGGGGGTATGGAGCGAATATCGATATTTACGATCCTTGGGCAGCGGTTGAGGAGTCCGAGGCAGAATACGGTATTAGGCCCATTCAAGAGCCCGAAGCGGGTCAATATGATGCGATTTTAATTGCGGTGGGGCATCAGGTGTTTCGAGAGCTGGGTGCGAGCAAAATTCGTTCGTGGGGTAAACCAGAGCATCTACTCTATGACTTGAAATATATTCTGGCGGCAGATGAAGTCGATATGCGGTTGTAAAAATGAAAGTTGTCCAGATATTGCCAGATCTCCATGGCGGCGGTGTTGAGCGGGGAACGCTGGAAATTGCAGCAGGATTGGTGCAGGCAGGGCATGAGTCCATTGTTATCTCTGCGGGTGGCCGTATGGTCCCACAATTGGAGGCTGAAGGCAGCGTCATGTGATGTGGGAGCTTGGGCGTAAGTCTCTTCTGACGTTGCGCCACGTATTTGCATTGCGGAAATGGTTACTGGCTGAGCGCCCCGATATTCTGCATTTACGTTCCAGACTGCCTGCTTGGGTGGCATGGTTGGCGTGGAAGTCCTTACCTATCTCATCACGACCTAAACTCGTGACCACTGTGCATGGTCTTTATTCTGTGTCAGGCTACAGTGGCATCATGTGTAAAGGTGAGCGTGTGATAGCAGTCTCTAACACGGTTCGAGACTATATTCGTCAGAATTACCCAACAACGGACATGTCCAAAGTGCGACTGGTGTATCGAGGCATCGATCCTGCCGAGTTTCCGGCGGGCTATCAGGCATCTGAGCAGTGGCGAGAAGAATGGCAAAAGGCCTATCCACAACTCATTGGCAAAAAAGTACTGACCCTTCCAGGACGCTTAACGCGTTTAAAAGGGCATCATGACTTTATCCAACTCATTAAGCATCTTTCTGAATCAGGCGTTCCGGTCTGCGGCTTAATTGTCGGAGGGGAAGACCCTAAACGTCAGTCATACGCCACCGAGCTTTATCAGCGGGTCAAAGAGGAAGGGTTCTCGGACAAAATCTTGTTCACGGGGAATCGTTCCGATATCCGAGACATTTATGCGGTTTCGGATGCGGTTTTGTCCTTGTCCACTAAGCCTGAATCCTTTGGACGAACCGTTATCGAAGCGCTAAGTGTCGGCACCCCTGTTGTGGGATATGATCATGGTGGCGTGGGTGAAATGTTGTCTGTTTATTTCCCCGAGGGTTTGTGTCCTATGTCCGATCCTAATGCGCTGAACGAAAGGGTCGTTCAGGTGTTATCCTGTCAGCTGAACTTGGATAAACCCTTGCCATTAAAAGCAGACATGGTGGCGCAGACCTTGGCAGTCTATGACGAGCTATTAATGCTAAGTGATGCGAAGGCCAATGCTCATTAGAACAGGCGTTTACGGAGTGGGTGACAGTGGACTGTAAAGACCTAAGGATTGTTCATGCTCTTTGCTCAGATCGAAGAGGGGGACTGGAGCAGGCGTTTGTTAACTTGACTCACTGTCTGCTGGCACTGGACGCCAATGTCAGTATATGGCTGCCCGATAAGGCTTCGTATGCGGATGGCTTGTCCATATCAACGCAACGTGTCAGGTTTGAGCCTCGTGGCTATTATGATGCTCTGTCTATTCTCAAGGCCCGCTCATGGCTTAAAGCGCATCGCCCGGATCTTATTATTACCCATAACTCAAGGGCAACCACCGTGATGCGCTATGCACGGCTTGGCTTAGGGATTCCACAGCTCGCTTTTTCGCACAGTTATAAACATAAACGCATGAAAGGCGCGACTCAGACGGTTATGCTGACTGAGCATATGAAGACGCATTTTGGTGCTAAAGGTTATGACCCCTCTCGCTTGTTGTGATGCCGAATATGTTGATGTCAATTCCTGATCGACATTTTCAAACTGCTCCAGTCCAAAAAACTGATATTTGCTTGGGGTTTGTTGGGCGCTTTGATCCTGAGAAAGGCATTGCGGATTTGATCCAGGCGATGCATCAGTTGCAGCAGAAAAGCCCTGTATCTCTGACGCTGAAATTAGCTGGGGCAGGTGCCTTGGAGTCAGATCTTAACGCACAGACTCAGCGGCTAGGCTTGGAAAAACAGGTCGTTTTTAGTGGCTGGGTAAGTGACTTGGACGAATGGATGCGTGATGTTGACTTGCTGGTTGTCCCTTCCTTAAATGAAACTTTTGGTATCGCCATCTTAGAAGGTTTTTGCCATGGCAAACCCGTGGTTTCGACACAAGTGCCAGGCCCTCAGTCATTGATTGAGGCCGGTGTGAATGGCTGGCTCGCTGAACCCGGCAACCCCGATGACCTTGCGCGAGTCCTTGATCTGGCTATTCGTCAGCAAGACCAATGGCCACAAATCGCATCATGCGCCTACGATAAAGCAAAGGCGCATCATTATCAGCAGATGCTGCCTCGAATTGCAAAGATCGTTCGGGGAGTGATTGATCGTTAATCTGTGTTATCGCATGCTAATATGCATCAGCGTGCTACTATTGAGTAACTGATTTCCAATTTTCATGGCTTCATTTAGTGATGAGGTTAAGAGATAGGGGAATTCCAGAGGATTTTAAATTCTTGTGAAAATATGAATACATACAAAATATAACTATGAATAAAAAACGCAAGAAAATACAGATCGAGACAATCGATGGTGGCAATAATCGCTTGCTAAAGCCAGCGGGTAGGGTGCTGGCAAACATCCTTCGGGAAAAAGAAACCGCATTTCATGCGGCTTGGGCGCATTATCAAGCGTCAAAGGATGATCCCGAGGCATTGCACACGATGCGTGTCGATCTGCGTCGACTACGGGTGTGGATAAAGCTGACGCGCGGTGAAGTCAAAACCAATACCTCTACTTGTAAACAACTTCAAGCCTTGGCTAAGGCAAGCAATCCCGTGCGTGATCACGAAGTCATGCTGGATTGGTTGTCCTTGGCACAAAAACAGATAGGTGAGATGCCCGCCCTCTATAATCTGCTTGAGTATGGTAAGCAGGCGTACCAGTTGTCCTATGAGTTGAGTTTTTCAACAAAGCAAAGGCTAAAACCTCGGGCCAAACAAAAAGAGACTGTTAACTTAGGGCAATGGCTGGATAAAACGATTGAGCAGCGTATCGAGTCGATTGACCAACATTTGCATGCAGGGATGGAAGACGCGCACCTTGCGCGCATCGAGATTAAATATCTGCGTTATTTGCTTGAACCCTTTACGGGTATCATTAATAAATCGGAAGCACTCGTTGCTTGGTGCAAAGAGGTTCAAGAGTTGCTGGGGAATTTCCACGATATGCAGGTATTCCGCAGCCACCTGCCGGAATTTGCTCACTGGGTTATTGATCGTGAGCTGGCTGAGGTCACCTTATTAACGGGCAAACAATCCAAAGCCATCACTAAGGTCTTCGCCAATGCTCGTGAACCCGTGATCGCCCTGTCAGGCTGGCAAGACCAAAAGCTGCGTCGTCAATGGCATCATTGGTTGGCTGAGCGGGATCGCTATTTAAATAGGTTGCAGGCGCTTCGGAACATGAAAGTCTAGTCGCCAAATATTGGCCAGGTTTGGAACAGTCCTTAAAAAAAGATGCACTCAAGCAGAGCTAGACCTTCCACTTCTCATACCGTTGAAAGATGTTGATCGCTTTCAAAAACTCACCCCTTAGAACATTAGAGATGATCCAGCGCTTAATCCAGGTGAGGTGTTTTAACGAAATATGGGCTTGCTGCGTCCAGCAATCGCGAAAGTGAGCAAGGTCGTCTAGATTTTGTCGGCGCAGCAATACGGATAATGCGGGGTAAAACTGATAGCGAGCGGTATAATTTTTCAGCCTTAGGGTTGCTGATTGATGGGCTTGGGTCTTTTCAAGAGTTGTGAACAATTGATTGGATGCTTCAAAAATCGAGGCCACCTTGGCTTGCGTCAAACTCCCCGTTAATGAAGCGTCATGTTGGCGATAGAAATAGAGTTTGTCACGAATATAAATAATTTTTCCAGCCTTTAGAGCCAGAAGGCTGGTGCAGTAATAATCTTCAGCAAAGCTTAATTCAGGAAACTGAAAATCATCGAAAACGCTACGCCGATAGAGTTTTCCACAGCTGACAATACTAATCTTTTTTGAAAGAATGCCTTTCGCCCCTTCAATGGCCTTGGCTGGCGATGCTTTGACATCCGCATAAATCGACTGAATTGGGTGGTCCTTTGCAACGTAACTTAAACGATGACAAACCCAGTCAGCTTGATGGGCCACGGCTAACTCATAGAGTCTATTGAGCGTATCCGAGTGCAGAAAGTCGTCGCTGTCCATAAAATACACATATTCGCCCTGTGCAACGCCTAAGCCTGATTGCCGAGCGATGGCCGGTCCTGCGTTGGCTTGCGTCAGAATGCGCAGCCTTGGCTCTTTTGTCTTTATCGCATTTAACTGCGCAAGCGAGTCATCGGTTGATCCATCATCAACACAAACAATTTCAAAATCCTGCCAGGTTTGCTCCATTAAACTGAAGAGTGTTTCTTCAATATAGGGGGCAGCATTAAACACAGGGATGATGACGGAAATGGCAGTCAAGGGATCTCCAAAGGGGTATACGCCTTAGCGCATGGTTATTTAGGCAATGACGATTGTTTAGATGCGATTGAGTGGTGATGTTGCTCATAAAGCTTTATCTGGCGTAAAAAACGACTATAGGCGAAATTGACCGCATAGATATAGCCCATCAAGCCGCCACGCCAATAGCCTCGGAAGCAGTAGCCGACAATAAACGAGGCCCAAAAGTCGACAATAATACGGAATTTGGACGGTTTGCGGCCTTTAGTCATCATGTCCGCGGCTTGCGCTTCACTGTACTCGTTCATCTTTTCAATACGGTGATGAAATGAGCGCAGTGAGTCATGGGCAATCCGACCCTTCAGTGTTGCTGTCGTTGTTTGCGCGTTCATAATCACACGATCATGAACAGGGCTGGAGCTGTAGCGACCTTTTGATTGACGATAAAGTCTGACAGGTTTGTAGGGGGTATACTGACTGAGTTTGTCTGTGCAATACAGACGGTCGTGAATCGCCATAAAATAGCCGTCGGCCAAATCCTCAGGAGATTCGAAACACTTCAAAATCTCGTCTCGTAATTCAGGAAGGACGCGCTCGTCAGCATCTAAATTGAAAATCCAATCATTTTTAGATTGGTCTTCCGCAAAGCGTTTTTGTTGCCCATAGCCAGGCCAATCATTGTGTATACAGCGTGCGCCATGCTGTGTTGCCACGTCTGGTGTTCCATCTTGCTGCCCGAGTCGACCACAATCACTTCGTCAACCCAGTCGATCACGCTGTCTATGGTGGCGCCAATACGGTCAGCCTCATTGATGGCGATGATGGTAACACTGATGGGTAAACGCGTATTGTTCATGTGATATCCGGATTTTACTGGGATCTTAAGGGGGCTTTGCTATAATCGCGTTTATTTTCAGGTTATTGCCCTTAGATAGCAAGTCTGACGAACATAGGATCGGTTATGTCACCTATATCAAGCCTACAAATTATTGGCAGCAAGCAATTCGGAGGGGCGGAAAACTTTTTTATCCGTATGCACAACGCCATCCAGGATCGTTCGGATTTGACGTCGATTGCAGTGACGTCTCCTGACAGTGAGCTTGTGTCTGCTTTGCGACCGAGCGTGAGCACGGTTCCTATGCGCAGTGTCTTCGATCCTTTTTCATATTTTGGTTTAAAGCGTTTGATTCGCAATACTCAGCCTGACATCGTACAAACTTGGATGGGGCGCGCAACGCGCTTGGTGAAGCTGCCTCCGTCTAAAGGGCCTGTCCATGTTGCAAGGCTCGGTGGTTTTTATAACCCTAAACAGTATCAACATGCTCATGCATTGGTCGGCAATACGCTGAGTATTTGTGACTATCTTGTGCGCGAAGGTGTGCCCTCGGAGCGGGTGTCGTTCATCAGTAATTTTGTATCGATTCCTGCGCCTACACCAGAGGCTGAGTTGCAAGTGTTGCGGCAAAAACTGGGATTGAATCAAGATGATTTAGTTGTGTTTGCCCTCGGTCGACTGCATGAGAATAAAGGGTTTGATACCCTCATTAAGGCCTTTTCCGATTTGCCAGCGGAGGTCAACGGGCGTGCACTACACTTGCTGATCGCGGGGGATGGGCCTTTATCCGATGAGATTACCCAGCAAGTGGCTGACTCATCGGCGGTTTCAAGAATACAGCTTCTTGGCTGGCAGCGTGAGACCACTCCTTATTTTCACTTGGCCGATCTGTTTGTGTGCCCTTCGCGTCACGAGCCCTTAGGGAATGTGATATTAGAAGCCTGGGCGCATGGATTGCCTGTTGTTTCAACGCGAACACATGGAGCATTAGAGTTAGTTGAACCGGATGTATCTGGGTTTTTGGTCGAAATCGATGACGCGAATGCCATGGGTCAGGCCATTCAACAGGCACTGACTGCTTCTGACACAGACCTTAGCGCGGTGTCTGCAGCGGGTCTTCGAGTGTTAGCAGAGCGCTTCAGCGAGGACGTCATTCTGTCTGAGTATCGTCATTTATACGAGCAGCTTTTACAGAAGGGGCGATAAGCATGTGCGGGATTGTCGGGATTTATACGCCTAATCATTCGGTCGACTCGACCCGAGTGGCGCAGATGCTGACGCGTTTGCAGCATCGAGGGCCGGATGGACACGGCATCTTTGACGATCAAGATGTATGCTTAGGCCATGCTCGGCTTTCCATCATCGACTTAGAGCAAGGGCAGCAGCCGCTCAAAAGCCCTGATCAACGCTATGTGCTGGTTGCCAATGGCGAGATCTACAATCACATAGAGTTGCGAGCGGAGTTGAAGTCGCAAGGTGCTGAGTTCCTGACGGGGTCTGATTGCGAAGTGATTTTACCCTTGGCTGCACGTGCGCCTGGGGCGTTTATTGACCAACTGAACGGAATGTTCGCGTTTGCAGTATTTGATCGAGTTGAACGAAGCCTGCTGTTGGTCAGGGATCGCTTTGGTATTAAGCCCTTGTACTATCTTCAATTGAAGGATGGGATTGCTTTTGCGTCTGAAATCAAGGCGTTACTTCCCTTATTAGACACTGTCAAAATGCAGGCTGCAGGGGTGGAGCGTTTTCTGCAAATTAACTTTAATGCGGGTGTTGATACGGCTTTCGCGTCGATTAAGCGGCTATTGCCAGGTCAAGCACTGCGCGTGGATGCCGAAGGCCGTCAGACCCTGCGAAACTGGTGGTCTTTATCTGAAGCCTTGGCCACGCAAGTAGCCTTTCAAGGCTCTATGGGCGAAGCAGTTGAACAATTTGATCAGTGTTTGCAGCAGTCATTAACCGAGCATTTACGCTCAGATGTGCCAGTGGGGTTGTTCTTATCGGGTGGTGTTGATTCGGGTATTTTGGCAACGCAACTTGGGCGCACAGCCTTGTCATCGGGTCGGCCTAAAGCTTGGAGCTTGGGTTTTCCCTCTACCTCTGTTCATGATGAAGTGCATGCCGCTCAAGCGACGGCGGATGCCTCTGGAATCGAGCTTGCGTTAATTCGCATGGACCCTTCCGACCTGTTTAAACACTGGGTGTATAGCATTTGGGCCATGGATGAGCTGATGGGTGATTTTGCCTCTCTCCCCACCCTAATGCTCGCGGATGCAGCGGCGCATTCGCACAAGGTCGTGTTGATGGGCGAAGGCGGTGATGAGGTGTTTGCAGGCTACGGCCGATATCGCATGCCCTGGCTTCAGAGCGCTTGGCATGCGTTAAAAACGCCAGGTACGGGTGGTTTTAGAACGCGGGGACGTTTTGATAAAGCGTCTTTGAGTGCGTTGTTGTCTCCTTCGGTCCGTGCGGGGATGAAACAGAACTGGCGTGAGCCTTTATCGATGCTTGGCAAGCCGGTAAGGGCTTAGATCCCTTAACTCGACGCCAATATGTTGATATGCAAACCTGGTTGGCCGACGATTTGCTGCTGAAAGCGGATCGTATGCTCATGGTTAAAGGCGTTGAGGGTCGAGTGCCCTTCTTAGATCATCGACTCGTCCTAATGGGCCTATCTTTACCTGCACAGTTAAAAATTCAGCAACGATTAGGCAAACAGGTGCCAAGAGCCTGGTTACAGCAGCACCAAAAAGCCTTCAATGCATCGGGTAAAAAGAAGGGGTTTAGCGTACCCGTGACCGACTGGATTCAAGGCCTTTCTCGTCAGAAGCTGGCATCAGCCTTGTTAAGCAGCGCGATTATCCAAGACGTCTGCCAAGTTCAGGAACTGACATTACGGCTTCAGAGTAGTGCGCCTATTGATAAGTCTTTAGCTGAGGCGCTTGCAGTGCTTTTGCAGTTGGCCGTCTGGTCGAAGTTGTTCTTGGAAGGGGATGGGCTGGCCCCTCCGTATTCCATCGATCCTCTCGATTGGTTGCTAGCAACTTAAGACTTTTTGTACAGGTAGTTTTTGCCCTTTGGATGGCTCTTAAAGCGTCGATGTACCCACATATATTGAGTGGGGTCTTTGCGTATAGCCTTTTCAATTTCAGCATTGATCAGGGTTGCATCCTGGACATCATCGCCAGTTGGGAAAGGGCGAAGGATCGGAAAAATCTCTAACTCATAGCGGTTATCCGGCGTGCGGTGCTGAGCAAGCATCAAAATGGGTGAGCCGTTGAGTTTAACCATGCGCGAGGTTGCCGTGATGGTGGCAGCAGGAACACCAAAAAAAGGAGCAAAAACCGATTGATGCAGTCCAAAGTCTTGATCTGGAGCATACCAGATGATGTGGTTCTTACGGAGGTTGCGAATAACTGTCCGAATGTCGGAGCGTTCGATAGCTGACTTAAAGAAGCGTAAGCGTCCCTGAGTGATCACGTCTTCTAAGAGTGGGTTATTGTTTTTGCGATACATGGCATCGACGGGATAGTAGTAGGAAAAGAGCAGCCCGCCGATGTCGAGTGTCGAAAAGTGCGCGCCTAACAGAATTACCCCTTTCCCTTCCGCCAATGCTTCTTCAAGATGCTCGGTGCCTGTTAGGGTTACTCGGTCTTTAAACCAGGCATCGGGTGCCCACCATGACATAGCGGCTTCGAAAATTCCAATGCCGTTATTAATGAAAATGTCTCGAACGTATTGTTTTTGCTGCTCAGAATTGAGCTCAGGAAAGCAGAGTCTGACATTCACCTCAGTGACATTACGTCGATCACGTGCTAAAAAGTACAATCCTAGACCTACCCATTTTCCCAATATCAGCTGAGTCGAGTAAGGTAAACGGACAAGAAGACGGAGTAGCCCGACCCATAAACGGGTGGGTAAAAGGGCTAAAGAGGAACTCAATGAAGGTTTTTTTTCAGTCACGACGGCCACTTTTCCACTGATTTATCGCAATTTAATCGTATTCTACCCTGATATCCGCCGAAGGTGCAGTTATACTAGGCCGTTTGTGTGATTAACTAACAGAGAAGTCTATGCAAAAAGAGTTAATAAAAGATTCTTCCAATGGTTGGGTAGTCTATCGTCGCTTAATGCAGTACGTGAAAGGGGACTGGCCAATGTTCTCTCTTGCGTTGTTTGGGTTTGTTCTTTATGCCGCCACTCAAACAGCAGCGGCAAAGTGGTTAGAAAATTTTATTAATGCCGTCGAAGCCAATAATTTTTCTGAAAGAGGATGGCTGGCGCTCAGTATTATCCTTATTTTTGCGGTTCGTGGTGCGGGAACGTTATTGGGAAATTATGGCTTTTCCTACGTTGCTCGCTCGTTGGTCAATCGTCTGCGTTGTCAGATGTTTGATCATTTGTTGGTATTACCATGTTCATTTTATCAGCAACACTCGTCAGCCGAACTCTTGTCTCGGTTAACCTATAATGTTGAGCAAGTGACGGGGGCTGCCACCGATGCATTAAAAACCATTGTCAGAGAGGGCTTAACCGTCGTCGGCCTTTTTGGTTACATGCTCTATCTTAACTGGAAGCTCACCTTACTGTTTGTTTTGGTTGCGCCCTTGGTGGGGGCGGTTGTTGCATTGGCATCTAAGCGATTAAGGCGCTTGAGTCATGGAATACAAAGCTCGGTGGGCGATATTTCAACGGCTGCCTCCGAAGCCATCAAAGGCTATCAGGTGGTGCGCATCTTTGGGGGGGCAGACGCAGAGCGTGAACGCTTCGTCAAAGTCTCTGAACGCAATCGTCGTCAGTTTATGAAAATGGTGGTCACACAATCCATTTCCACCCCCATAGTGCAAATGCTGGTGGCTTCGGTTGTGGCGCTGTTAACCTACATCGCCATGTCACCTTCGCTGCTTGAGTCCATGCAAACGGGAGCGTTTATTGCGTTCATTTCTGCGGCGTCTTTTATGGCAAAGCCGATCCGCCAACTCACTGAGGTGAACAGCACGATTCAAAAAGGCCTCGCCGCGGCCGAAAGCTTTTTTTCATTGTTTGATGAAAAGCCAGAGGTTGATCGTGGCACCGTTAAGCTTGCACATGCGAAGGGAAAGGTTGAATTTCGTGATGTTTCTTTCATTTACCCACGCAGTGAAGAGCCTGCCTTAAAGCATATTAGTTTTGTGATTCAGCCAGGTGAGACGGTTGCTCTAGTGGGACGTTCTGGCAGCGGAAAGTCGACCATGGCGAGTTTATTGCCTAGGTTTTTTGATGTTGAACAGGGACAAATCTTGCTCGATGATCGGCCCTTATCAGACTACTGGTTGAGCAGCTTACGCAGCCAGATTGGTTTAGTGAACCAGCATGTGGTGCTCTTTGAAGGCACCATTGCTGAAAATATTGCCTATGGTGCGCTTGCCAATGCTTCAGAAGCCGACATACGTGCGGCAGCCGATGCGGCGATGGTGTCTGAGTTTGCGGATCGTTTACCTGCAGGGCTCAATACGATTATCGGTGAAAATGGATTCCTGTTATCAGGTGGTCAGCGTCAGCGTATCGCCATCGCGAGAGCCATTTTGAAAGATGCACCTTTATTGATTTTAGATGAGGCGACCTCCGCCTTGGATACAGAGTCTGAGCGCTTCATTCAAACGGCGCTAGAGCGCGTGATTCAAGATCGTACCACGTTGATTATTGCACATCGTTTATCCACGATTGAGCGTGCAGACCGTATTCTAGTGATGGAGCATGGACAGGTGGTCGAGCAAGGCTCTCATGCAGAGCTTCTTGCAAAAGGCGGCAGTTATGCTGCGCTCTATAATATGCAGTTTTCAGATATGTGATGCGGGAAAATGAATCAACAGGATAAGTTGCAAGCGTCCACCTCTCTGGGTTTTGCCGTTGCGGGTCTTTGGTTTTTGCATGCGTGTTTATGGACGCTCTTGCCTTGGATGGCATCCTACAGTTTGCCCTTAGACGTGGTCGAGGGCTTATTTTGGGGAAAAGAGTGGCAGTGGGGATACTATAAACATCCTCCTTTACCCGCTTGGTTGGTTCATATTTCTTGGCAGCTATTCGCGGATTTAGGGCCTTTTCTACTTAGTCAGCTCAATATTCTGCTAACGGTCTTTTTTGCTTGGCGCTTGGGGCGGCGCCTCTTAAGTACTCAGCAAGCTTTGCTGGGTACACTCCTGTTAATGGGAGTGTACTATTTCACTTGGCCTACGCTTGAATACAATCACAATGTTGCCCAAATGCCGATTTGGGCGGCGGCTATCTTCTTTTTTCATCGCGGCATTACGCATTGGCGTTATCTAGATTGGTGTGCCCTAGGCCTATGTGTGGGTTTAGGACTGCTAACGAAATATGTCATTGTTGTACTGGTGGCGACCTTGTTTCTTTACATGCTTGTGCAGGCTCCCTTAAGAAAACGGATTGTTTCTGGACAGGTGATTGCAGCGATCTTTGTTCTATTACTGGTGTTCTCGCCTCATCTGTATTGGTTGGTGCAGCATGACTTCCTGCCTTTGACCTATATGCAAGACAGAGCGAACACCACCAGTGCCTTGCAAGCACATGTGATAGGGCCTTTGAAGTTTATTGCGGTTCAACTCCTTGATCATGTCTTTATCCTGTTGTTATTGGCCGTGGCGGGGCTGTTTGGACGTCGTTATTGGTCAGTTAAGCCAGAGCAAGAGACCTTGTGCTTTCTGCTGTGGGTCGGTCTAGGTCCTGCGCTGTTAACCACTCTTGTCGCCATGATGACAGGGACAGGGCTGCGCGACATGTGGGGCACGCCTATGTGGAGTGTGTCAGGTTTATTGGTGGCATTTTTCTTACCCAAAGGCTTCACGTCTGCGCAGACGTCAAGGATTTTAAAAACATTTACAGTGTTTATTTTAGTGTTGCCGCTGCTGAGGCTTTTAGATTTGGCAATTCTTCCGTATTTGAAAAATAAACCCACTCGAATTCTTTGGCCGGATAAAGCGATTGCTGTTGAACTTGAGCGGGCATGGCAGCAAGAAACGTCCTGTCCTTTAACCTTAGTGGTTGGTGACTATTGGTTAGCCGGTTTGGTGTCGTTACGGGTACCAACGCGTCCGTCGGTATTAATTGAAGGCCAGTTCCACTATTCCCCTTGGGTAACCCTTGATGATGTGCGGGAGCGCGGTGCTGTCTTCGTATGGCGCGGGGATGCGACGCAGGCGCCTAGCTATGAGTGGATGTCTGCGTTAGGGGATGTAAAGCGCTCGACAGGGCAGGCTGCTTTGGAGTGGCCCGGTATTCAAGCGCAGCCTTTGTCGCTCAGTTGGATGATGATACTGCCTGAAAAAGGCTGCTATGCGTTGGATGACAAATAAGCGTACGCAAGGGTTTTGAGTTTGTCTAACGCGCCTTGATGTTGCTCGACGTACGCTCGTGCCTGCTGTCCTGCATGCAGTTGCTGATGTTTGTTATCGAGCCAATGCTCGAGCGCCTTGCCCAGTGCGGATTGATCGGGCACCTGTACCAATCCACCTTGATTGGCGAGTTCTTTCGTGATCAGCGCGAAGTTGAAGGTGTGTGGGCCGATAATGACGGGTTTGCCGAGCATGGCTGGCTCAAGTGGGTTGTGTCCGCCTCTTTCCACGAGAGAGCCACCAACAAAAACGATATCGGCTGCACTGCAAAAAGGCATAAGCTCACCTAAGCGATCAATCAGAAACACTTGGGTGCTAGCATCAATAAGTGAGTGTTCACTGAGCCTTCGCCATTTAAGAGCCGTGTGTTCGCAAAGTTCCGCGCAGGCATTAAAGCGCTCAGGATGGCGCGGCGCGATCAATAATAGAAGATCGGGATAGCGCGGGCGAAGCGACTCGAAGGTGCCAAGAAGCTGAGCTTCTTCGTCATCGTGGGTACTGGCCGCCAGTATGACTGGGCGTTCTGTGCCCCAGGCCTGTTTATACTGCGTGGCTTTGTGTGACCACTCTGGGTCAATGTCGACATCAAATTTGATGCTGCCGATAATGCTCATGCGGTCTGGGTGAGCTCCGAGCTTGGCAAAACGCTCGGCATCGTCGTGGTTTTGTACGGCAATATGGGTGATGCGGTCCAGCATAGACTGAGTTAACCCTTTGAATTTGGCATAGCCTTTTGCCGAGCGTTCGGACAAACGAGCATTTGCCAAGATCACAGGGATCATTGATACTTGGCAAGCGTGAAGCAGATTAGGCCATAACTCGGTCTCAACAATCAGGCAAAGCTGTGGTTTAAGTGCTTGAACAAAATGCCGCATGGCCCATGGGAAGTCGTAAGGGCAGTAACGATGGGTCACTTGGTCGCCGAATAATGCTTGGACACGTTCGGCACCTGTTGGTGTCATGGTGGTAATGACAATCGGGGTGGACGGGTGCTCACGTAAACAGTCTTTCACAAAGGTTGCAATGGCTTGAACCTCGCCCACGGACACGGCATGAATCCAAATCGGTGACTGATCGTAAGCCGGAAAGTGAACTTTCCCTAAGCGTTCAGTCCAACGATGGGCATAGGCGGGTGCTTTTCGAGCTCTTAGCCAGAGCTTGAATAGAATGGCAGGTAGCAGCAGATGTAAAATCAAATTGTAAAAAAAGCGTGCCATATGACTTACTGAGTTGCCTGTGATGCGTTATAAAAGAATAGTTTATCATTAACCGCTTACGCTGAATGCAAATTGGGTCTTTTACATGTCAGAGAATACGTCAAACCAGTCAATGCTTACGCCAAGAAGCGGCCAACCAGCACCGTTGATTACCTGTATCCTGCCAGCTTATAACGAAGCCGACAACCTTAAAGAAATGGTTCCGCTGTTATGTGCCACTTTACCTAAGCTATCTGATCGTTTTGAGGTGCTGGTCGTTGATGATGGCAGCCGAGATGCAACCGAAGCAACAGTGTTAAAACTCAGTGAACAGTACCCTGTTTCACTGCTGAGTTTATCCAGAAACTTTGGTAAAGAAGCCGCGATGAGCGCAGGGTTAGACTATGCCGAGGGTGATGTGGTCATCATCATGGACTCAGACATGCAACACCCCGTCGAAATGCTGGAAGTTTTTTATCAACGCTGGCTAGAAGGCTATGACATGATTTACGGCGTACGTGCCGATCGCTCGGATGAAGGAATGGTCAAGCGTAAGTTAACACGTGCGTTTTACCACATGCTGAGTAAAAGTGCCGATGTGGAAATCCAGCCCGATGCAGGGGATTTTCGCATGATGGATGCAAAAGTAGTGAGGGCTCTGCGTTCCTTATCTGAACGTAAACGCATGATGAAGGGCTTATTTGCTTGGGTGGGTTTTCGCAGCATAGGTGTGCCTTTTAAGGTCAATCCGCGCTTTAGCGGTGAAACCAGTTTTGGCATACGCCGTTTATCCTCATTGGCGCTCACGGGGATCACGGCTTTTAGCAGTGCGCCCCTTCGTATTTGGATGTTTATTGGTGCCAGCGTTTCATTGTTGGCAATGAGTTATGCGGTCATTGTGGTGCTTAGCACATTGATTTTGGGTACGGATGTGCCGGGCTGGCCAACATTGGTTGCTGGAATTGGATTTTTGGGTGGTGTACAGCTTTTGTCTGTCGGTGTGTTAGGCGAATACGTTGCACGCATTTTTTCAGAGGTAAAAGGACGGCCCGTGTACTTGATTTCGGATTATCGTCGCCCCGTACATGTTGAATCTCAAGATAAAGCCTCCACAAAGGATGCAAGCTCGGTATGATCATGCAGATATTCCGTTTTGCGGGTGTCGGCGTGAGTGCCTTGATTGTGCACTGGTGCGTTGTCCTCATCCTGGTTCCGCTTGGGTTAGCGCCCTTGTGGGCAAATGTCGTGGGCTTTCTGGTTGCGTTTAATGTGAGCTACTTTGGCCACCGTCATTTTACATTTCAAGCTGCAGGGGTTTCGCATCGCCAAACCTTTGTGCGCTTTGCGGGAGTTGCGTTGGCAAGCTTTTTAGTCAATGAAGCCATGTATGCAGCGTTATTAACGTTCACATCTTTATCCTATGATATTGCTTTACTCATTGTGTTGGGGGTTGTAGCGGTCATGACGTTTGTATTGAGTCGTTTGTGGGCGTTTGCATCATGAAATCAATTGTCCTGTGCGCCGATGACTTTGGTATGTCCGCTGAGGTCAGTGATGGCATTCTTGACCTAGTGGAAAATGCCCGTTTGTCTGCGGTCAGTTGCATGACCTCTTTACCACGTTGGCAATCCGATGCAAAACGCTTAAAGCCCTTTGCATCCTCAGTGGCCGTCGGGTTGCATTTTAATTTAACGGAGTTTGAGCATCGCATCCCCTTGGTGAAGTTGATGAAGCAGTCGATGTTGAATCAGCTGGATTTAGCTTGGGTTAGAGAGCAGTTTGCTGATCAATGTGATCAGTTTGAAAAGGCTTGGGGCGCTCCTCCGGATTTTATCGATGGCCATCAACATGTGCATGTCTTTAGAGGTATTCGCGATGTGGTGTTAGATGAAATTCAGAAACGCTACCCTCAATCCACCCCTTGGGTTCGCCAAGTGAATCCATCCATTTACGGTCATGATGCACGCTTGAAAGCCATTATTTTAGGGGTGATGTCAAAAGGGTTTTCGGCGGCTGCATCTGAGCGAGCTATTCCGCTATCAAAGAATTTTGCGGGCCTTTATTCGCTCTCACCTGATGCGGATTTTCCGTCTTTAATTGAGCAGTGGTTTCAGAATGTTGCGGATGGGTGTGTGATTATGTGTCATCCAGGACGTGCGAAGGCTAATGCGCTAGGGTTGGCACTGACTCGGCAAAAAGAGCTTTCTTATCTTTCTGGATCTGAGTTTGACACGCTAATGTCAAATTTATCAATCCTGCTCGCGACAAAGCCCAGTCTTACACCTGCGACAGATCAAGAGTAAGGATAATCAAAAGCTCTGGTCACGTTTTAGTATTCGTATAGATGCTAATGTAGGTTGTCGTAACGACTTGCTAGGGTCGAGGGATGAGTTTATTAACGGGTGCCGTGATGTATGAAACTTTAAAAGTTCTAAGTCAAGTTTCGGAGTTCAGTTTAGCCTAAAATCAGCACTTTTCACCAACAGATTCTGCTTTATGCCCATGACCTTGAACGAGTTCATTCATTGCAGAAATCGTTGTTTCATTTGGTTGAGGCACACGTAAGTCAAATGGAATACCACCATGATTAATCACGGCTTTTGCAAAAATTTTAATAGCTTGTGATGTACTAAGACCCATTTCGTCACAGATGCTAGTAAAAGCAACTTTGGTATCATGGTCTATGCGAGTACTTAGCATTTCTGTTCTCATAACAGTACCTTTTGTTGCACAATGTATTACATAGTTAAACATTAGTATGATAGCGCATGACAAACGCTTCAAGAGGTGCATTACCTGATCTCTTAAAAACTCGACCTATCGGCTTTTCACAAGCCCTATAAAAATGATGCCGAAGGTCGCCCAGCATACGACCCTGCGAGACTGCTCAAAATTATATTATTTGCTTATTCCAAGGGCATTAGCTCCAGACGTGAGATCCAGTGGTGCTGCGAAACCAATATCATCTTCAAAGCCTTATCTTGCGACACCGTGCCGCATTAAAAGATACCTGTGAAAGTGAAGAATCACTGGAGCGTCATAATCGCAAGACTAAAACCATTCAAACACTGGATGTGGCTGCCAATAAGATCGATGCTTTTTTAAAGCAGAACCAGCCGAGGATGGGCAAAGGCAAGCGCAGCAAAGAAGTGAAGAGCAATATCACTGATCCAGAGTCAGCTAAGATGACGATTGCACTTAACGACCAGCGTGCGCCGACCTGTACTGACTGGATGAACATAGTAGTCTAAGACGGTAAAGCCGATCACATGGCGAAGGGACTGTGTGGGGGGGCAGTAATGGGTCGTTCTACCACGATTGGCTCTACAAGCTTGACAGTCTACAGTAATGTACATGCATTATATTTATGATTTAATTCGCATGGGATCCAAAAAAGGCTGACTCGAACCTCAAAAAACATGGGGTTTCCTTTTATGAAGCGAAATCGGTTTTTTACGATGAGTTCGCGATTCAGTTCTTTGATGATGAAAATTCACTCCCATCAGAAGATCGTTTCCTTATGTTGGGAATGAGTAATGAATCTAGGGTCTTGGTCGTGTGCCACTGTGAGCGTGATCAAGGAAGTACTATACGAATCATTTCTGCGCGCAAAGCAACCAGCAAGGAACGCAAGTTCTATGAAGGGTGACTGTCATGAAAGATGAATATGATTTTTCAAAAATGAAATCGCGTAAAAATCCATATGTTTCAAAGTTAAAAAAAACTGTCACTATTAGGCTTGGTGAGGATGTCATTGATTATTTTAAAGAAATGGCAGAGGAAACAGGTGTGCCCTATCAAAGTCTCATCAATCTGTATCTTAGAGATTGTGCGGCACATCATAAAAAGATAGATATTTCCTGGCATACCAAGCCATAACAAAGCCATGAAACTCGCTCCCTACAGTCGCAGGACGCTCGTTCCTCGCGCCTATGGCGGAGTGGGTGGAATTCCCACGAACAAAACAGGTGAAGCGTAGACAGAGAAACATGTTCACCGAAAGCAGAAGCTATGCCCATTCTCTTCGTTTATAGCGCCGAGAGGATGTCAAGGGCAGAGCATCAGGTTATAATCACTCGTTTATAGAACCCAACCCTGAGGATTGCCAAACATGAAACGATTATGGCCGGTATTGTTTACAGGGTTCCTGTTGTTGAGTGCTTGCGGACAAAAGGGGCCTTTATATATGCCTGAAAGTACCCCTGAGACTCAACAGCCACAGTGAGATTTGTAATGGACAGTTTTGAATATTTTGATGGCCGCTTGCATTGCGAAGAGGTCGCGTTATCGGATTTGGCGCGTGACTATGGTACGCCCTTGTATGTGTACTCACGTGATGCCATTGAGCGAGCATACTTAAGTTATGCACAGGCGTTAGAGCACACAAATGCCTTAGTGTGCTATGCCGTAAAAGCGAACTCCAATCTTGCTGTTTTGAATATCCTGGCGCGTTTGGGCGCTGGGTTTGATATTGTGTCATTGGGCGAACTGGAGCGCGTATTACAGGCAGGTGGCAAGCCTGAGAAAATCGTTTTTTCAGGGGTTGGTAAGCAAGCGCATGAGATTCAACGGGCTTTAGAGGTTGGAATCTTCTGTTTCAATATTGAGTCCGATGCCGAGCTGGATCGTGTGAACCAAGTGGCCAAAGACATGGGCAAAGTGGCTCGTATTTCATTCCGGGTGAATCCCGATGTTGATGCGGGCACCCATCCTTATATCTCCACGGGTCTGAAAGAAAACAAGTTTGGTATTGATATCGATCATGCACGTCAGGTCTATCGTCGTGCGGCAGCACTGGATGCTGTTGAAGTCGTGGGGATGGATTGCCATATTGGCAGCCAGCTCACTGATATGGATCCATTTTTAGATGCAATGGATCGTTTATTGGCGTTGATCGATGAGCTAAATGAAGATGGTATTCGCATTCATCATTTGGATTTAGGCGGTGGCCTAGGAGTTTGTTACACCGATGAGACTCCACCGACACCATCAGAGTATATCTCTAAAGTGTTAGAGCGCTTGGGTGACCGTCCCATTCAGTTGATTTTTGAGCCGGGCCGCTCAATTGTAGCTAATGCTGGGGTGTTGTTGACTCGCGTTGAGTTCCTCAAGCAAAACGGTGAGAAAAACTTCGCCATTATTGATGCGGCGATGAACGATCTGATTCGACCCGCGCTCTACAGTGCGTATCAAGAAATTATTCCGGTCACCATGTCTGAAGCATCATCTGATACAGCGAAGTCGTGGGATTTGGTGGGTCCTGTGTGTGAAACCAGTGACTTTTTGGGCAAAAATCGATCATTGAACCTCGAAGCGGGGGATGTACTGGCGGTGTGTTCAGCGGGTGCTTATGGCTTTGTTATGGCATCTAACTACAACACACGCGGGCGTCCGGCCGAAGTGATGGTGGATGACGACCAAGTGTTTTTGGTACGCGAGCGTGAGCAGGTAGCAGATCTCTTTAAAGGGGAGTCTATTCTCCCTGTTGATCGTTAAGTGGAGGCCGCTAATGCTCGTTCGTTTTAGCAAAATGCATGGCCTCGGTAATGATTTTATGGTCATTGATGCCGTCTCACAACGTGTTCGTTTAAGTGAACAAACGGTTCGACGCTTGGCCGATCGTCATACGGGTATTGGCTTCGATCAACTATTGCTGGTTGAGCCCCCAACACGGCCTGATTTGGACTTTCGCTATCGGATCTACAACGCGGATGGTTCTGAAGTGGAACACTGTGGTAACGGTGCCCGCTGTTTTGCTCGCTTCGTCAGAGATAAGCGTTTGACGGTGAAAGATGAAATAGCCGTGGAAACCGCAAGAGGTAAGGCGATTCTAAAAATGCTTCCGGATCGTTTAGTGGAAGTCGACATGGGAGCGCCTTGCTTAAATCCGGTGGAAATTCCCTTTGCAGCGGAGCTTCAGGCACCAGTCTATAGTCTAGACGTCAAAGGCAATCTATACGAGGTGTCGGCTGTTTCGATGGGAAATCCGCATGCGGTGCTGGTGGTGGATGATATAGACACGGCCCCAGTCAAAACACTTGGCCCATTGATTGAGCGTCATCCTCGTTTTCCTCAGCGTGTGAACGTGGGGTTTATGCAGGTGCTTTCTCCCTCTCATATTGCTTTGCGGGTCTTTGAACGCGGAGCCGGTGAAACGCTGGCGTGTGGCACGGGTGCCTGTGCAGCGGTTGTTGCGGGTCGTTTGCGAGGTCTTCTAGATGCTCAGGTCAAAGTATCTTTACCGGGTGGTGAGTTGTATATTGGCTGGCGTGGTGATGGGGCATCTGTGATGATGACAGGGCCCGCGACGACTGTTTTTGAAGGGCAGGTGTATCTATGAGCAAAGAAGTGTTAGCGGGGTCTAAAAGTAAACCTGTTGCACAGAGTCAATCGCTGAGTGCAACACAGGTCGCTGAGTATCTATCCAGCCATCCGGATTTCTTTTCCGAACATGCGTGGTTGTTAGAAAAACTCTATGTACCCCATCAACGCGGTACAGCGGTTTCGTTGGTGGAGCGGCAGACATCCCTGTTGCGCGAACGTAATCAAAAGCTGCATGGGCATTTGTCTGAGTTAATTGATATCGCGCGTCACAATGATATCCAGTTTGATAAGACGAAGCGTATGGTGCTGGCGCTGTTGGAAGCTCAGACGTTGGATGATGTCGCGATTGCGATTGAAGAAAGCCTATGCCAAGATTTTTATGGCGATGATGCTCGTTTATTGTTGTTTAGTGAAAAACCACTGAATGTGAACAGTCTACGGATGTTGTCGAAGGCCGATTGCAGCATTGTTCAACCATTAATTGAAACGAGTTTGCCTAGCTGTGGACGTCTCAGTGAGGCGATGAACCGTTTCTTGTTCCAAGAAAATGCTCCGCGTGTCTTGTCCGCAGCGGTTGTTCCGTTAGTTAAGGGCGATACGTTGGGCTTGCTAGCGATAGGCAGCTTTGATGCGGAGTACTTCCAAAGCAGTCAAGGTACACTTTTCTTGAGTTATGTGGGTGAGGTGTTAAGTCGAGTGGTTGCCCATATTCTTCAGCAACCTCAGGCGTAGTTCTGTGTCAGATTCGTCAACGGATGCGCTGTGGCAATTAGCGTTCAAACGTTATCTTGAGACTGAGAAGCACTATTCTGCTCATACCGTGAAGCATTACCTTAGAGATCTCTCTAGGGTGTATGAGCAGCTAGAGTTAGAACAGTTGTCAGGCTGGGCGTCTTTAACCGAGAAGCAACTGCGCCATATCATCAGCGTATTGCATGGACAGGGTGTGTCGGGACGGAGTTTACACCGACTTCTGTCCTCCTTGCGCAGTTTTTATCGTTTTTTAGTCAGAGAAAATTGGGTTTCTCACAACCCTGCTCTGGCTATTCAAGCACCTAAATCCTCTAAGCGTCTACCCAAAACCTTCGATCCAGATCAGCTAAATGAATTGCTCAAGCGCCCAGATGATGAGCCTCTTACGCTAAGAGACTTTGCGATGATGGAGCTGCTTTACTCTTCAGGCTTGCGTGTATCTGAGTTGGTTCAGCTAAATCAGCAGGATATTGATTTGGCGGATGCCAGTGTCCGCGTGTTGGGTAAGGGGCAAAAAACACGGGTTTTGCCGATTGGACGCTTAGCGGTGCAAGCCATAGAAGACTGGTTGAAAATTAAGCCTCTGTGGGCTAAATCGCAAGAAGACGCCGTCTTTGTGAGTCAAAGTGGCCGTCGTTTATCCACGCGATCAGTCGAGCTGCGTCTTGCCCATTGGGGGCGCATAAAAGGGACTCAGGGGCAGGTGTATCCACATCGCTTGCGTCATAGCTTTGCGAGTCATATCCTTGAGTCTAGTCATGACCTTAGAGCGGTGCAGGAGCTGTTAGGCCATTCAGATATATCGACAACCCAAATCTATACCCATCTTGATTTTCAGCATCTGATGAGTGTCTATGAACAAGCTCACCCACGAGCAAGGAGAAAGGCAGATGATTAAGGCCGTGACTTTTGATTTAGATGATACACTCTGGGCCGTTGACCCCGTGATCGAACATGCCAATCGGACGCTTTGGCAGTGGTTAGATGCTAATGCGCCCGCTTTCACGTCGGTTTATTCGCTTCATGATTTAAGTGAGCGATCACCTTTGCGAGCCGATTTATTGTCTAGATACCCAGGTATCGAACACAGCGTTACGCAAATACGTTTAAAATTGCTTGAGGAATGTTTAAAGAGCAGTGGTTATTCTGAGCAGCAAGCAATAGATTACGCTCGGAATGCATTCGAGGCTTTTCTTCACGCGCGCCATGAAGTCGAACTCTTTGCGCACGCTCGGACAATGTTAGAAGCCTTGCGCGACCTGGGAATGATGATTGGTGCATTGAGCAATGGCAATGCTGAGGTGAAGCGAACGGGCTTGGCCGATGTGTTTGACTTTCAATACAATGCGGATCAGGTGGGGCAAGCAAAGCCGCATCCACTTATGTTCGAAAAAGCCCTGCATCATATGCAGCTGAGTGCTGATCAGGTGATTCATGTCGGAGATCATCCTGTTAATGATGTTCAAGCGGCACAAAACATTGGCATGCGGACAATCTGGGTCAACATCAATCAAGTGCCTTGGCCAGGTGGAACGCGAGCTGACTTTGAGGTTGTAAGCCTAGATCAGATCGTGACGGCTGTGGCGTCTCTCGCGCAGAAGGCGGGTAAGCGGCATATTTTATAAACAGCGTGCTTTGTAAAACGACCTATTCGAGATTATAAGAACATCTCTAATAGGTCGTTTAAAAAGAGCCGACCCTGTTGAGTTGGCTTAAGTTGAGTGTCATACGGGTGGAGTAGGCCTTTTGCCTGAGCCATTTTTAAACGGGATTCAATAGCGTCAAGGCTGAGTCCTGTGCGCTCCAACAAGAGTTGAGTCGGAACGCCTTCATGCAACCTCAGCGTATTGAGCATAAACTCAAAGGCAAGATCACTGGCTTCGACCTGAGTGCGCTCAGCAATGCGCGTCATAGGGTTTAGATAGGCTTTAGGTTGACGTGATTTGTGATGGCGTGAGATGCTCAAGCCGTGCGGTGACGTCTGTGTCACTTTGCCATGTGCACCCGCGCCAATCCCTAAATAGTCCCCAAACTGCCAATAATTAACATTATGTTGGCTCCGTTTGTTTGCACGCGCATAAGCCGATATCTCATACTGCTGATAGCCTGATTCAGCCAATAAAGCCTGTCCAAATTCTTGTATTTCCCAGAGTGCCTCATCCAGCGGCAAGGTGGGAGGACGCGCGTGAAATTCGGTATTGGGTTCTAGAGTGAGCTGATACCATGACAGATGATCAGGTTCCAAAGCGATGGCTTGTTGTAAGTCGGCCAGTGCTTGATCGGTGGTCTGCTCTGGTAATCCGTGCATTAAATCAAGATTGATATTGTCAAAAATAGTGCGGGCATAGGTGGCAGCATTGATCGCATTCTCTGAGGAATGTATTCTGCCTAGGCGTTGCAAGTGTGCATCATTGAAGCTTTGAATCCCTATTGATAAGCGATTAACGCCCGCTTTTTTAAACCCTTTAAAACGTTCCTGCTCAAATGTTCCTGGGTTGGCTTCTAATGTGACTTCGGTTGTTGAGGCAATGCCCATTTGACGATCAACATCCTCTAAAATCGCGGCAATAGACTCTGCACTGAAGAGGCTCGGAGTCCCGCCACCAATAAATATAGAATGCAGATTGGGTGCCTGATCAAGCAAACGTAATTCATCGGCGAGATCATCTCGCAAGGCGTTTACATACTCCTGTTCTGGGAGTGGTTGTTTTGCGGCATGTGAATTGAAGTCACAATAGGGACACTTACGAACGCACCATGGAATATGAATGTATAAGGATAGAGGGGGACGTTTCACGCAGGAGCACCCAGCCAGCGATTCAGTTGACTGACAAGCACATTCATCGCTAATCCTCGGTGGCTCACGCTGTGTTTCGTTTCAGCGCTCATTTCGGCTGCGGTTAAACCCAGCTTTGGGCAGTAAAAAATGGGGTCGTAACCAAATCCTCCTTGGCCTTTTGGTTCGAAGAGGAGTTTACCCTCCCAGCTGCCTTGGCAAATTAAAGGGGTAGGGTCTAGGGCGTGGCGCATAAACACCAGTACACATTGATAACGGCCCGTTCGAAGAGGTTCAGGTATCGCTTGTAGGTCCATTAGAAGTTTGTCGACATTGCTCAGATCTGAGCTATTCGGGCCGCTGTAGCGAGCAGAATAGATCCCTGGAGCTCCGTTTAGGGCATCCACTTCTAAGCCTGAGTCATCTGCGAGAGCGGGCAGTCCCGTTTGCTGGCAGGCATGTCGTGCTTTAATAATGGCATTTTCGACGAAGCTAAGCCCCGTTTCTTCGGCATCTATGACATTAAACTGCGACTGCGGCACAACCTCGATTTGAAAGTCGGCGAGCATGTCACAGAACTCTTTCAGCTTGCCAGCATTACTGCTTGCAAGCACAATTTTTGATGGTTTCACGATCAGTCCTGATAAAAGGTTTGTTGAAACTGAATTTGGTAAGCCGGTTGATTTGGATCGGGCTGCACGCTGAGTGTGAAGTTCAATAATTCTTCGTTGGTGAAGCGAAACTCACCTAAGTAATAAATGGCATCGCTTTCTGTTACTTGGCGGTAACTGATATCCTGACCCTGTTGAAGCAAATTGTTGGATTTGGCCGTGACCAGTGCCGTAGTGGGGCGCGTGGAGCCATCGTCCAGCTTTTCGAGTATGGCGACATTCATCAGACCACGATTGCCGCTTCGTGTTAATCCGTGACGAGCCGCCACGTCGGGCGTCACAAAGGTCGAATTAAACGCATTATAGTGAATTTCATAACGGTCATCGCTGAACATCTGCTCAGCATGTAGCTCATGGAGAGAGCGCCACCGAGCAATACCATCATCAGTTTTTTTGAGAAAGCGTTGTTGTCGAACATGAGATTTGTCCCCAAGGATTTAACGAGTAATGCGATAAATCGCAATTTCACCGAGCATATTGGGCCATAAATGAATCCACCAACGGTGGCGATGCTCATGATCCACTACGGTTCGGTCCAGTATATGGATGTTGCGTTCGACGCAGAGTTCCTCAAAATCTTTAAAGGTGAAAAAGTGGATGTTAGGTGTGTTGTACCAAGTATAGGAAAGAAATTTAGATACAGGCATTTTACCACGAGCAGAGAGATAGCTTCTGACACGCCAATGCGCAAAGTTTGGGAAGGTAACGATGCATTCTTTTCCGATGCGTAACATTTCTTCAACAATTAAATCTGGCCGATGCATGGTTTGCAAGGCATGGCTCATGACAACCGTATCGAAACTGCCATCGCGGATGCTGACCAAGCCCTTATCGATGTCCTTTTCAATCACATTTACCCCTTTTTCTATGCAAGAGGTGATATTGTCTGGATTGATCTCGATGCCATAGCCTTTCACTTGCTTTTCTTTGATCAAGTATTCCAGTAATTCGCCTTCGCCGCAGCCAAGGTCTAGCAAGCGTGAATTAGGTTGAATCCATTCTCGAATAATTTCTAAGTCGGCTCTCATGATCACTGCCCTCCACCTGTGTGCACGCGTTTCATATAGGCACTGAAGACTTCCATGTAACGAGGAATTGGGATTAAAAACGCATCGTGCCCGTGAGCGGCTTCAATCTCGGTATAGCAGACGTCCTTTCCAGCATCGATTAACGCATCGACGATTTCGCGTGAACGCTCAGGCGAAAAGCGCCAGTCAGTGGTAAACGACGCAATAAAAAACTGACATTGTGCCTGAGAAAGGGCCAGCGTAAGGTTGTTATCGAAATCGGCCGCGGGATCAAAGTAATCCAGTGCTTTGGTCATTAGCAAGTAAGTATTGGCATCAAAGGCGGTCGAAAACTGCTCGCCTTGGTATTGAAGATAAGACTCAATCTGAAATTGTGGGTTAAAGTCAAAGTTGATTTTACCCGACCGTAATTCTCGTCCAAATTTTTCTCTCATACCATCTTCAGAAAGATAGGTAATATGACCGACCATTCGCGCAAGCATAAGCCCCGTTTTGGGGACTTGGTTGTGCTCGTAATAATGTCCGTTATGGAACTGAGGGTCCTTGCTGATCGCTTGTCTTGCCACTTCATTGAACGCAATGTTTTGCGTACTGAGTTTGGGAGCTGCAGCAATGACGATGCAGTGTCGAATGCGATCTGGGTAGGTTATTGACCATTGCAAGGCTTGCATGCCGCCAAGACTGCCGCCAACCACCGCTGCCCATTGGTAAATTCCCAGTTTATCGGCCAGGCGAGCTTGACTGTGCACCCAGTCAACCACGGTCACGATTGGAAAGTCAGGGCCATAGGGCTTACCGGTTGCAGGATTCAGACTGTTGGGGCCAGAAGATCCATGACAACCTCCGAGGTTATTAAGAGCAACGACAAAGAAACGATTGGTGTCGATTGCTTTTCCTGGGCCAACGGCTGAATCCCACCACCCGGGCTTACGGTCTTCCATTGAGTGGTATCCAGCGACATGGTGGTGGCCTGACAATGCGTGGCAGATCAAAACCGCATTGGATGCATCTGCGTTGAGTGTGCCATAGGTTTCAATGACCAGTTCATAGTGGTCAAGGCTGCGCCCGCACGCCAATGTCAGCGGAGTGTCAAAACGAAGGGTCTGGGGACTCACCAGACCCACGGAGTCATGTGGAATTTCAGTGGGCATAATCAATCTCTGTATTGTGATGATGAGGTGAACACAAAAAAGTTTGTGAGCTTCACATCACACGAGGCAATTGCGACTGAATAATTTGTATGACTAAGAAAATAACAATGGGTGATAAGTCTAATCCACCAATTGAGGGGAGGACACGTCTTACCAAGGCAAACAAAGGCTCTGTAATCTGCAGTAAAATCTGTGGGGCCGGGTGCGGAGAGCCGGGGGCAACCCAACTAATAATCACTGACCCTATGGTCGCCCAAAAAATCATGCTCAGGAGTGAATCAATGACGCCGACCAGAGCCAGCATGGCAAGTGCCAGGACATCAAGGCCAATGTTGCTGGACAGTGTGACCAGAATCACTAAGGTGATCAGCTTAATCAGAAATGCCAAAACTAAAGGCGAAAAATCAAAACGTCCGATCTTGGGCACAACTTTTTGAATTGGGGCTACGGGCGCTTGAGTGAACTTCACTACAGCCTGCGAAATCGGGTTGTAAAAATCTGCCTGAGCGGCTTGAAGCAAAAAGCGTAAAATCGCAATAAATGCAAAAATTTCACCGATGGTGCGTATGATCAGAAATATCGGATCCATGCTTTACCCTTGTCTGAGACGGCGATCGCTAACGAATAGCGGTTAAAATTAACCCACTTAGCCAGTGGGTTTCCCAATAATAGATCGAAGTATAGAGTCTTTCTAAGACTGAATGAACCGTTCTTAGGTATTTCCAAGCTCAATGGCAAGCTCTTTTGCACGACGATGGCAGGCTTGCATTGCCTGTTCAACGATCTGTTCAAATTGACAGTCCTGGAAGCGAAGAATGGCTTGCTCTGTCGTGCCTTTTGGCGATGTCACACGACGACGTAGTTCGGCAGGTGAAACGTCGCTGGATGTGGCCATTTCTGCTGCACCCAACGCAGTGTGCAGGGTTAAGGCTTTTGCATTCTCTTCGGATAAGCCTAAGGCTTCACCGGCTTTGATCATGGCTTCCATCATCAAAAAATAATAGGCAGGCCCTGAACCAGACACGGCGGTCACGGCATCCAGCGCATCTTCGGTATTTACCCAGAGTGCTAGGCCTGTCGCTGTCATGACCTGCTCGACCAGCTGCTTTTGTTCAGCTTGTACGTGTGAGTTCGCAAATAAGCCACTGGCACCTTTTCCAATCAGTGAGGGCGTGTTTGGCATGCAGCGCACCATGGCTAAGTTTGGACCTAACCAGCGTTCAAAGCTGTCAAGCGTTAAGCCTGCTGCAACCGACATGATAATGGGTTGGCGAGCTTGAACGGCAGCATGCAAGGGTGTGCACACAGACTTCATAATTTGTGGCTTAACCGCCAAGATCAGAAGATCGGCTTTGGCTGCACTTTCAACATTATCGGTTGAAACCTCTAAGCCAAGTTCCGCAAGGTCGTGTAGCTTTTCTAAAGAAGGTTCGCATGCGGTGATGTTTTGAGCAGGAATGCCTTGCTTTAATAATCCCGAGATGATGGCGCGGGCCATGTTGCCTGCACCAATAAAAACGATGCGAGAGGGTGATGATAAGGACATATGCACTCCAGTTGAGTTCAAAAATTAGAAAAAAGAGACTTAGACAATTAAGTTCGCTGTCCAAATAGAGCTGTGCCTACGCGGACGATGGTGCTTCCTTCGTAAATGGCGGCTGCTAAGTCTCCTGACATTCCCATAGAAAGTGTATCTAAATCAAGCCCTTCAGTCTGTAGTTGAGTCATTAAGGCTTTAACCTTGGCAAAGGTGGTGCGTTGCCGTTCTGAATCTGGCTCGGCTTCAGGAATGGCCATTAACCCCCGCAAACGAACACCGGGTAGTTGAGCAATCGCCCGTGCTAATTCGGGTAACTCCTCAGGATGGCAACCCGATTTTGTGTCTTCTCCACTAATATTAACTTGAATGCAAATATTGAGAGGAGGGAGGTGAGGAGGGCGTTGTGCTGAAAAACGCTCTGCAATTTTAAGACGATCAACGCTGTGAACCCAGTCAAAATGCTCAGAAATTGCCCGTGTTTTGTTGGATTGTATGGGGCCGATAAAGTGCCATTCTATCTCGAGATCACTGAGAAGTGTTTGTTTTTCCAATGCTTCTTGAAGATAGTTCTCGCCAAATGCATGCAAGCCTGATGTGTACGCCTCCCGTATCTCAGCATCCGTCCGAGTTTTGCTGACGGCAAGCAGTAATACAGATTTAGGATCCCGGTGACAGGCTAGGCAAACATTATCAATATCACTACGTACCTTCTGGATTTTCTCTGCTATTATAGTCATGATTAAAATCTGCTTGTTGTACCCGGATTAATCGGGTTATTCTGGATTCATCCAAATACATTAATGGAAGTCGCTGCGAGCTCGATACTTATGGATATTACAGAACTTTTATCATTTGCTGTACAGCAAGGTGCATCGGATTTGCACTTAAGCGCTGGTATGCCTCCCGTGATACGTGTTGATGGCGATGTGCGCCGTATTAAGTTACCCGCACTGGATCACAAACAACTTCACACACTTGTCTATGACATCATGAATGATAGGCAAAGGAAAGAGTACGAGGAAAACCTGGAAGTCGATTTTTCCTTCGAGGTTCCTAAACTTTCTCGTTTTCGTGTGAATGCTTACAATCAGCATCGAGGTGCGGCAGCGGTTTTCCGAACGATACCCAGTCGCGTTCTGACCATGGATGACTTAGGCTTGGGCAAAGTGTTCCAAGACTTGTCGAGTAAACCCCGTGGTCTTGTCTTGGTGACCGGTCCGACGGGGTCTGGTAAGAGTACAACGCTGGCGGCGATGATTGATTTCATCAACAATACCCGCTCAGATCATATTCTGACCATCGAAGACCCCATCGAATTTGTACACGAAAGTAAAAAATGTTTAATTAACCAACGTGAAGTGCACAGAGATACGCACAGTTTCTCAAATGCGCTACGATCGGCTTTGCGTGAAGACCCAGACGTTATTCTCGTGGGTGAGATGCGTGACTTGGAAACCATACGCTTAGCGCTCACCGCTGCCGAAACAGGTCACCTTGTGTTTGGAACCCTTCACACCACCTCAGCTGCGAAAACGATGGATCGTATTGTGGACGTTTTCCCTGCTGCCGAGAAGTCGATGGTTCGCTCCATGTTATCCGAGTCGTTACAAGGGGTGATATCCCAAACCCTGTTGAAGCGGCTGTCGGGTGGACGAGTGGCCGCCCATGAAATCATGGTCGGGACGCCTGCGGTTCGTAACCTGATTCGTGAAGAAAAAGTAGCGCAGATGTATTCTGCAATTCAGACTGGGGCGGCCTTTGGAATGAAAACATTGGATCAATCCTTGTCTGAGTTGGTGAGTAAAGGAATTATTTCGCGTGATGCCGCGCGTGAAAAAGCAAATAGCCCGGCATCCTTCTGAGTTCAGAGAGTAAAGGTATCTGATAATGGATTTTACACAGTTACTCAAAGTCATGTCGGATCGTGGAGCGTCGGATCTGTTTGTGACGGCTGGCGCAGCGCCAGCAATCAAAGTCGACGGCACCATTAAGCCATTGACCAAAGAGGCGTTAAAGCCTGACCAAGCCCGTAAGCTGGTCTACAGCACCATGAATGATCGACAGTTGGCTGAGTTTGAAGGGACGCATGAGTGTAATTTTGCCATTAGCGCTCCGGGTATAGGTCGTTTTCGTGTGAGTGCTTTTGTACAGCGCAATACGCCTGGAATGGTGATGCGTCGCATCAATACCTATATTCCGACACTTGAAGAGCTGGGGTTGCCTCCAGTGCTTAAAGATTTGTCGATGATTAAGCGTGGACTCATTTTGTTTGTGGGTGGCACTTCAACGGGTAAATCAACGTCATTGGCGTCAATGATTGATTACCGTAACACGCATCACGCTGGACACATCATTACTATCGAAGATCCTATCGAGTATATCCATAACCACAAGAAGAGCATTGTGACTCAGCGTGAGGTCGGGCTGGATACCGACTCCTATGAAGTCGCGTTGAAAAACACCTTGCGCCAAGCGCCAGACGTGATTTTGATGGGGGAGATACGTGATTCGGACACGATGAAGTATGGTCTAAATTTCTCCGAAACAGGGCATCTTTGCATGGCAACCCTGCATGCGAATAATGCAAACCAGGCGTTAGATCGCATCATTTCGTTCTTCCCGTCAGCACAGCATGATCAGGTTTGGATGGATTTATCGCTCAACCTGAAGGCGGTGGTTGCGCAACAATTGCTCCCGACGGTTGATGGTAAGGGCCGAAGAGCGGCCATCGAAGTGATGATTAACACACCTTTGATTCAGGACTTGGTTCGTAAAGGATCTGTTCACGAAATTAAAGATGTGATTAAAAAATCAACGAACCTTGGTATGCAAACCTTTGATCAGTCCTTGTACCATCTCTACAAGGAAGGTGTCATCTCTTACGATGTCGCCTTGACGCATGCAGACTCTGCGAATGATCTTAGACTTAGCATTAAGCTGGGTTCCGATACGATTACCCAGGCAAAAGGGGGCGTGGAAGATGAGCTCATTCCAACACTCTTTACACTGCAAGAAGAAGACGATGACATGAATTTAACAGGGCAGGCCACCGTTCGTAAGATGTAAGGCGGCTTGTTTGATAAAAAGGCGGCTCCATTTAGGGCCGCCTTTTTAATGTGTCGTTATTCCATTTGGATTTACGTCAGTCGTGATCGTTTTAACGCTTAAAGACGATGCGTCCACCTAAGAGTGTGCAATCAACACGACCCTTTAAGGTGTGCCCGTAGTAAGGCGTGTTTTTACCCATGGACAATAAACTCTGATCATTCACAGTCCAAGTTGCCTCTGGATCAAAAATGCACACATCGGCTTGGACGCCTGACTGCAAGGTTCCACTATCCAGTCCTAAGATTTTAGCAGGCCCAAGCGTCAGCTTCTCAATCAGTTGCGGTAGCTCAATGAGCTTTTGTTCCACAAGCTTTAAACTCAAAGGTAACAGTGTTTCGAGACCGCTGATGCCAGGCTCAGTCTCCGAGAAAGGGGCTTGTTTCGCAATGACATCCAGAGGTTGGTGATCTGAGCAAATCGCCGACAGGGTGTCCGTGACCAAGCCCTGTCTTAATCCGGCACGGTCCAGCGGGCTGCGTAATGGCGGTTGAACATGTAAGGATGAATCAAAGCCGTTGACATCTTCGTCGCATAAAAGAAGATGATGAATGGCGACATCCGCCGTGACCTGTAATCCACGCTTGCGCGCTGCATCAATCAGTTGAATCGAGCGTTCACAAGACAGTTGTCCAAAGTGAGCTCTTACTCCAGTTTGCTCAATTAACAGTAAGCACCGTGAGACTTCAATGGTTTCTGCGGCTTCTGGTATTCCTTCAAGCCCCATGCGCGCAGATGAAGCACCATCATGCATGCAACCTTTACGGCTTAAACCGGCATCTTGCGCTTGGAAAATCACAAGCAAATCAAAGGTGGCGGCGTACTCAAGGCAGCGCAATAACGCTAAGCTATCCACCATGGGTAATCGCGCATTGGTAAACGCAACGCATCCCGAGCGGGTTAAGGCATGAAGCGGCGCCAGTTGTTCACCCTGTAGCCCACGTGTAAGCGCCCCGATGGGAAGAACGCGTACAAAGCCTGCATCCGCCGCGCGGTCTTGTATCAGCTCAGCTACCGCGGGTGTATCAACAATCGGTGACGTGGCGGGCGAGGTTAAGAGTGTGGTGATGCCGCCTGCTGCTGCGGCAGCGGTTTCGCTGGCAATGCTGCCCTTTTGCGTAGCCCCTGGCTCGCGTAAGTGCGTGAACAGATCAATCAGACCCGGGCAGACAATTTTGTTGCGTGCATCCAGCGTGTCATCGGCGAAATAGCCTTCGGGTGCTCATGTCCAATCGCCAGAATGGTACCTTGATGAATGTAGAGATTTGCAACCGTATCGATCTTTTGAGCAGGATCTATGATACGTCCACCTTCAATAACAATATTCATAGGGATTCAGTCCTTGCTGAAGACTCAGTGAACGAAGAGGATTGGGTGTTGAGTTGTTGGCCACTCATAGCCATCGACATTACAGCCATGCGCACAGCAATTCCATTCGTGACTTGATTGAGAATGACAGAGCGGGGGCCGTCGGCCACGCGCGACTCAATTTCAACTCCTCGGTTGATCGGCCCTGGGTGCATAACAATGGCATCAGGCTTGGCATAGGCCAATTTGTTTTCGGTGAGGCCGTACAAGCTGTAAAACTCGGATTCACTGGGAAGAAGAGCGGTTTGCATACGCTCTCGTTGCAGTCTGAGCATGATGACAACATCCACATCTCTCAGTCCGCGTGACATTTCGGTAAAGACTTTGACGCCTAAGCTTTCAATGTGTTTAGGCAAGAGTGTGGCAGGGGCGATAACGCGAATTTCGTTTGCTCCCAGGATGCGCAGGGCATGGATTTCGGAGCGCGCGACACGCGAGTGCAGAATGTCGCCCACAATCGCGACTTTTAAGTTTTTAAAGTCACCTTTATGTTGGCGTATCGTCAGCATGTCGAGCATGGCTTGTGTTGGATGGGCATGACGGCCATCGCCTGCATTAATAACAGCGACATCGGGTGTAACATGCTGAGCAATGAAGTGAGCAGCACCGCTGGCAGAGTGGCGAACAACAAACATATCACAATGCATGGCTTGTAGCGTCATGAGTGTGTCTTTCAGGGTTTCCCCTTTTGACGTCGAAGATGTGCTGATATTCAGGTTCAAAACATCGGCTGAGAGCCGCTTGGCGGCAAGCTCAAAGGTCGATAAGGTCCGGGTGCTGGCCTCGAAAAACAGGTTGGCTACTGTTTTGCCCCGTAACAACGGAACTTTTTTGACCTGTTGGGCGTTCATATCAACAAATGAATCGGCCGTGTCCAGAATTTCAGTCAGGAGTAGAGGAGACAAGCCCTCGATGGTCAAGAAGTGTTTAAGTTGACCCTCAGGCGTTAGCTGAATAGCGTCGTAGTATTCTTTAGGTAACATAGTCGGGACTCAATAAAATTAAGTTAGCTGCGGTTACGTATTTCAAGCGCTAAGGGAAAGGGCCCAGAAAGCTTTATTTGTTGATCTTCACCTAGGGTCAAGCGCTCACCCACGACATCAGGTTGAATCGGTAAATGCCTATGCTGGAGATCAATCAGAGTCACCAGGAGTATTGAGGCGGGTCGACCATAATCAAACAGTTCGTTCATGGCGGCCCGAATCGTTCTTCCTGACATGATAACGTCATCGACTAAAATCAAATCGCGCCCTTCTGTTGGGCAAGGCAGTTGTGTGGGTTGAACCTTGGGGTTCAAGCCGGACTGCGAAAAATCGTCTCGGTAAAACGAAATGTCCAGTACACCCAAAGGGCTGTTAAGATTAAGTGCTGTGTGAAGCCGCTCTGCTAACCATACACCTCCTGTCCGAATACCGATCATGATGGGGTCAGTTAGATCACGATGCATCATTTGCACGCGAAGCTCTTGCGTAACGGATTCTAGTAAGTTTTCAGCGTTCAGGTGTCCCGATACCATAAACAGTCTCCAATGGGGTGTGGCTTGGGATGAGGTGGTTCGAAGCAAACCAGTCTTCTAATAATAAACGAGCAGCGATGCTATCGACGGGGTCTTTTTTGTAGTGTGTGCTTCCGCCTTGGGCACGATGAATCTGCTTGGCCTCATGTGTCGTGAGGCGCTCATCGATAAGGTAGCAAGGGAGTTTATAGCGCTCATGGAGGCGATTGGCAAACTTGCGTGCCCTGCGCGCCATTTCGCTGATACTGCCATCCATGTTCAGAGGAAGGCCCACAACAAGGCATTCAGGTTGCCAAGTCGTTATAAGCCCTACAAGGGCATTCCAATCAGGAATCCCATCTTTGGCCGAGATAGGGGGTAAAGGATGGGCTGTGCCTGTCAGGCGTTGTCCAATGGCCACACCAATACGGCCTGTGCCAAAATCAAAGCCCAACGCGGTTTGATTGTCTTGATTCATCTACTTTCGATCAGGCGTGCCCAGCATGCGATGTCATCAAATGTAGATTAACACCCAGTGTGTTGGCTGCTGCCTGAAGTCGCTCCTCAGCTGGTAACCGAAACAGTATATCTGAATTTGCTTGGCAGCTTAACCATACGTTGTCACGTATTTCTTGTTCCAGTTGACCGGCCCCAACCGGCGTAGCGAGTGCGACTAAAAACTCTTTTGGACCCTCACCCAATGCAAGCGCTTCAAGAATGTCCATAGAGGTTGTTAGGCTGATATCCGAAGTGATCGGGTGGCAAGATATCCAAGGACGCAGAGTGGAGCGATGCAAGACAAAGCCCCGATCTTCGTGGACCGGGCCGCCGTTATAGACCGGCGTTGGAGCAATGGCGACTTGGCTGTAGTCGATATCAATATGTGTGAAAAGATCATGGACCAATAGGCCCGCTGGACGGTTGATGATAATGCCCATTGCGCCGTATTCGCTATGATCACAGATATACGTAAGTGTCTGAGAGAAATGGGGATCGCTCAGATGAGGCATGGAAATTAAAAAATGGTCTCTCAGTGACAGTAGTTCTGACATGTTTATCACCCTGGCAAATGAACGCAATTAAAGCGCAGGTATGTATTAGGCTTAGTACACCTGCGCCCGATTCTCAAATTTCCAGGTACGAATTATTTCCAAGAGGTCGGTATTTTTCCTCATTTCAGTCGTAAAAGGCTGAAATGGAGCCGCCAGTTGAACGATACGAGTGGCGGCATCATCCAGTATTTGGTGTCCTGACGATTGTAGTATCTCTATGTAAGCGACGCTGCCATCGGGTTTTACGGCCACCAGTAAGCGTAGGCTGCCATAGGTGTTGCTACGGCGTGCTTCATCCGGGTAGTTGAGGTTGCCGATTGCTTCTATTCGTCGCCTCCAGTTGTCTAAATAGACGGCGTCCGTATGTGCCATGGTTGAAGGCGCGGATGTTAAGCGGCGAATTCTGGGGCGCTTCGCCAGCTTTTGTTGTTCGTACTCCAACTGCGCCTGCAGGCTCGCGATCTCCATGCTTCGGGAAAGGAGTGACGCTGAGTGACCGGATAAGGGTTGAGGTTGGCTGGAGGTCGTGCGCTCTTGCTGAACGGTCACTCTTTCGGTTTGGGGTTGCGTGGTTGCGATGACCGGTGTGCTACCCGTCTGGTCCGTGGGGTTCGGCTCAGCAGAGGGCGGCTCAGGTGTCGGCGGTGTGGGTTCAACGGCTTCCATGTCCGTAGACGGTGTGGGTTGAGGTTGCATGGACTGAGTGTTGATTTCCTCGCTCTCAAGCGGTGCCTCCTCTGTTACGGAGGGAAGCAATCGTTCCTCACTGTCTCCACTGCCTTGTTGGTTGCTTTGCGCGAAAAAGTCGACATCATCAGGTGCTTGTTCACTGATATAACGAGCCAAGGTGATGTCGAGAGTGCGTTCAGGCTTGTGCGTTTCCGGTAGCTTAAAGCTAATTGCGAGAATCAGAATTCCATGCAAAGCGAGTGCAATAAAAAGATATGCCCTGAAGCGATCTGCTTCAGGGGCGTTCCATAAAATGAGTTGTCCTGCTTTGTATCTCATTATGCCCTAAGTTTTTTTTCGATTAGATTCATTAAGTCCATGCCGATATCTAATTGAAACTGCTTGTCCAGTTCACGAATACAGGTTGGGCTGGTCACATTTATTTCGGTGAGATAATCGCCAATCACGTCAAGTCCGACAAAGTGCAACCCTTTTGCTTTAAGGGTTGGAGCGACTTGCTCACAGATCCAGCGATCGCGGTCAGTTAAAGGGCGGCCTTCGCCACGTCCACCTGCCGCCAAGTTGCCACGGGTTTCACCTGCCGATGGAATGCGCGCAAGTGCGTAAGGAACGGGCTCACCGTCAATCATCAGAATGCGCTTGTCGCCGTCTTTAATGGCTGGGAGATAGGCTTGCGCCATGCACATTTGTTGGCCATGCTGCGTCAGTGTCTCAATGACAACACCGAGGTTCATGCCGTCCTCTTGAATTCGAAAAATCGACGAACCGCCCATGCCGTCTAAGGGCTTGAAAATGACGTCTTTGTGGGTGGCATGAAAGGCCTTTAAAAGATCGGCGCGGCGACTGACCAGCAAAGGTGGGGTGCATTGAGGAAAGTGCGTGGCAAATAGCTTTTCGTTGCAGTCTCGCAGGCTTTGAGGATCATTGACGATCAGAGTACCTTCGGCCTGCGCCATACTTAACAAGTGTGTTGAGTAAATAAACTCATTGTCAAAGGGCGGATCTTTCCGCATAAGGATCACATCTAAATCATGCAGAGGCATGTGTTCAAAGGACCCTCTCTCGAACCAGCAGTCAGCATCCATGGCAATTTTTAGTGGTGCCATGCGTGCTTTTGCACATCCGGCCTCTAAGAAAAGATCGCTTTGCTCCATGTACCAGAGATCCCAACCTTTTCGCTGCGCGGCCCAGAGCATGGCTAAGGAACTGTCTTTTTTGAAGTTAATGGACTCAATAGGGTCCATGATTATGCCTATTTTGATCGTCATTTTGATGAGTCCTGTTGGGTCGGCCCGAGGTCGCCCCATAAATAGTGAAGTAGAGCAGTGGCGGCAACGGGAGCGGTTTCAGTACGCATGACACGCGGGCCAAGCGCAACGGGATAAAAGCCCTGAGCGATGGCGAGCTCAACTTCCGCTTCTGTAAGTCCGCCTTCGGGGCCAATTAAAAGCGCAACGGAGGATGGAGGCTGAAAGTCAGCCAAAGGTTGTGCGCTGTGGTGATGAAGCACCAATTTAAGGTCTGCTTGGACATCCTGCAACCATTCGGCTAAGGGGCGAGGCGAGTGAACCTCGGGAACAACACATCGTAGAGATTGCTCACACGCGCTCACCGCGATTTGTTGCCAGTGGCGTTGACGTTTGTCTTGCCGTTCATGGCTGAGTTTGACTTCGCAGCGCTCGGTGAACAAAGGTGAAATACGAGTGCAGCCCATTTCGGTTGATTTTTGAATCGCATAATCCATACGCTCACCTCGGGATAGGGCTTGGCCTATCTCGATTTTCAATGGGCTTTCACGCTCAGGGGACTGAGTGTGAAGGATCTTGACCTGCATCCGGGTTTTGCTCGTGGCAACAACCTCTGCTCGATATTCATGACCGTCATTGTTGAATAGGGAAAGCGCATCCCCTTCACGCAGCCGCAGTGCCTTTAAGGCGTGCTGTGTTGCGGTTTCACCTAAGTCGATATGCATTCCCTCAGCCATAGGCTGAGGGTCATAAAAGCGAGGGATTCTCATAACGGGCCCTGATTACAGTCCGGCTGCAGCTCTAAGTGCGTCGGCTCGATCTGTCTTTTCCCAAGGGAAGGCCGTAAATGTTTCACTTTGTTCTTTGCCATCAACATCAGTCCATGAATAGGTGGTTTCAAAAGGCTCACGACCAAAATGGCCGTAGGCGGCTGTTAATTGATACATAGGATGCAACAGATCCAGCATGCGTGTAATCGCATAGGGGCGTAGGTCGAAGGTCTGTTTGACCAGTTCGATAATTCGCGCATCACTCACTTTGCCTGTTCCGAAGGTGTTGATCGACACAGACGTCGGCTCGGCGACACCAATTGCATAAGACACTTGGATTTCACAGCGGTCAGCTAAACCAGAGGCAACGATGTTTTTGGCAACATAACGACCCGCATAAGCCGCTGAACGGTCGACTTTAGAAGGGTCTTTACCCGAGAACGCACCGCCGCCATGGCGTGCCATGCCGCCGTAAGTATCGACGATTATTTTGCGCCCAGTCAAGCCACAATCACCGACAGGGCCGCCGATTACAAACTTGCCCGTTGGTTGATATGGTAGCGTGTAGAGTCAGACAACCATTCAGCCGGGATGACGGCTTCAATAATTTCACGGCGTACCATGCGACGCAGATCTTCTTGATTGATATCCGGTGCATGCTGGGTAGAGAGTACAACTGCATCAACGGCACAAGGCTTGCCTTGGTCATCATAACGGAACGTGATTTGGCTTTTTGCATCGGGACGTAACCAAGGCAGCATGCCATTTTTACGCAACTCGGCTTGGCGCTCGACCAAACGGTGCGCGTAATGAATGGGGGCTGGCATATAGGACTCGGTTTCGTTGGTGGCATAGCCAAACATTAAACCTTGATCGCCTGCGCCTTGGTCTTCGGGCTTGCTCCGATCAACGCCTTGAGCGATATCGAGTGACTGTTTGCCAATCAGGTTAATGACGCCGCAGGTGGCACCGTCGTATCCAACATCCGATGATGTGTAGCCTATGTCGCTGATCACTTTACGCACGAGGTCTTCTAGATCAACCCACGCGCTGGTGCTGATTTCGCCTGCTACAATGGCGACACCTGTTTTGACCAGTGTTTCACACGCAACACGTGCGTGCTTATCGCGTGCGATAATGGCATCCAAAACAGCATCGGAAATCTGATCAGCTATTTTGTCTGGGTGTCCTTCAGACACCGATTCTGACGTAAACAGTGTGTATTCGCTCATATCCGGACTATATCCTCAAAAGGGTAAGGGTTTTTATTTAGGCCTTTGCCGACATTTTAACGGCTCTGGCTAGGTTTTTCATAATTGAATTGCCCATTTAGGGTGAAATATTCTGTGTTTTCGTATGAAATTCTCTCTTTTAGGTGAATTGCATTTGAAGCTAAGCCCTATCTGGGCGAAAATTAGCAACTAAATTATCCGAACCAAAATCTAATTGGGTTTAGACCCAGGAGTTGAGTCAATGTCCTCTCGCCGTGAACTTGCCAATGCTATTCGTGCATTGAGCATGGACGCTGTCCAGAAAGCAAAATCCGGTCACCCCGGAGCCCCCATGGGAATGGCTGATATAGCTGAAGTCCTATGGAACGACTTCCTGAAACATAATCCGGCTAATCCTTTGTGGTTTGATCGTGACCGTTTTGTACTCTCAAACGGGCATGGCTCAATGCTGATATACTCTTTGCTACATTTGTCCGGTTACGATGTCTCCATCGAAGATTTAAAAAACTTCCGTCAGCTGCACAGCAAAACAGCTGGGCATCCAGAGTATGGCTATTGTCCTGGCGTTGAAACCACTACGGGACCTTTGGGCCAAGGGATCACCAATGCCGTGGGTTTTGCTCTCGCTGAAAAAGTGCTCGCTGCTCAGTTCAATAGAGAAGGTCATGACATTATCAACCATTACACCTACACATTCTTAGGTGATGGCTGCCTAATGGAAGGTATTTCTCATGAAGCTTGCTCTTTGGCAGGAACGCTTGGCTTAGGTAAACTCATTGCATTTTGGGATAATAACGGCATTTCAATTGATGGCGAGGTTGAAGGTTGGTTCACCGATAATACCCCAGCACGCTTTGAAGCCTACGGCTGGCATGTGATTGCTGATGTTGACGGTCACGATGCAGATCAGATCCGTGCAGCAATTGAAGAGGCGCAAGCCAATACAGAGCAACCCACGTTAATCTGCTGCAAAACCATTATTGGCTTTGGATCGCCCAATAAACAGGGTAAAGAAGATTGTCACGGCGCGCCTCTTGGTGACGATGAAGTGTTACTGGCACGTGAGCAATTGCAGTGGCCACATCTACCCTTTGATGTTCCAGGGGAAATTTACGATGACTGGGATGCGCGTGAAGCCGGCCAGCATGCTGAAAATGACTGGAATGAGCGCTTAGCTGCCTATAATGCAGCCTATCCTGAGTTGGCCACGGAGCTGTTGCGTCGTTTAAGTGGCGACTTGCCTGCGGATTTCGAAACACAGGTTGATGCTTGGATCGCAGACATTGCGGCTAAAGGCGAAACCATTGCGACGCGTAAAGCCTCGCAAAATGCACTCAATGCGTTAGGACCGATTTTGCCTGAGTTTTTGGGTGGGTCGGCTGACTTGGCGGGTTCTAACTTGACGCTGTGGGCTGGCGCGAAAGGCGTCAGCAAAGACGATGCGGCGGGTAACTACGTCTATTACGGTGTTCGTGAGTTTGGCATGAGCGCAATCATGAATGGCATTGCCCTTCATGGCGGCTTCATCCCTTATGGCGCCACCTTCCTTGTTTTCATGGAGTATGCACGCAATGCAGTTCGCATGGCGGCATTAATGAAACAGCGTGTTATTTTCGTGTATACCCATGACTCCATCGGCTTAGGGGAAGATGGACCAACACATCAGCCGATTGAGCAAATCTCTAACCTGCGTCATACACCGAACATGGAAACTTGGCGTCCTTGCGATGCGGTGGAATCGGCTGTGGCTTGGAAATCTGCTGTTATGCGCGTAGACGGTCCCAGCGCTTTGATTTTCTCTCGTCAGAACTTAGCACATCAACCACGCTCTACGGAGCAGGTGGCTGACATCGCGCGCGGTGGCTATATTTTGCTAGACAGTGCTGGCGTGCCCGATGTTATTTTGATTGCGACAGGCTCTGAGGTGGAGTTGGCGGTTAACGCAGCGCATGCACTCAGCGCTGAAGGTAAAGCGGTACGTGTTGTCTCTATGCCCTGTACTGAGCGTTTTGATAAACAAGATACCGCCTACCGTGAACAAGTCCTTCCGGCTGCAGTCACTGCACGAGTGGCGGTTGAAGCGGCTCAGGCTGACTTCTGGTACAAATATGTCGGTTTGCAAGGTGCGATCGTGGGAATGACGTCATTCGGTGAGTCTGCCCCAGCAAATGAGCTGTTTGCTCACTTTGGATTTACCCTTGATAACCTAGTAAAAACGGCAAACTCCGTTATCAACGTTTAACAATACCACCACCTGAGCAGGCGTGTTGATGAGAGCAGTAGAATGACGTTTCGAGTTGCGATCAATGGTTACGGTCGTATAGGCCAAAGTCTGCTTAGAGCGGTGTATCAAAGAGGGCTGCAATCAGATCTTAAGATTGTAGCGCTCAATGAGTTAGCCGATATTGAAACCTTGGCGTATCTAACACGTTACGATACGACGCATGGGCGCTTTCCCTTGTCGGTCTCTCATCAGCACGATCAGTTGTTGATCGGCCAGGATTCAATACAGGTGTTGGGAATCTCGTGCGCGAACGAATTGCCTTGGCAGTCACTGGACATTGATTTGGTGATGGAGTGCTCGGGCAGTTTTTCGAGCCGTGAGGCTGCCGAGCAGCATTTACGCAGCGGTGCTAAGCGCTTGTTGTTTTCGCATCCAGCTGAACCTGATATTGATGCAACGGTGGTGTATGGCTTTAATCATCACTTGATTAAACCTGAGCATCGTTTGTTATCCGCCGCATCTTGTACCACGAACTGCTTAATCCCGGTGTTGGATGTGCTGGATAAAGCCTATGGTATCCTGAATGGTGTCACAACGACGATCCATTCTGCGATGAACGATCAGCCCGTGATTGATAGTTACCATCATACCGATCTACGTTTGACGCGAAGTGCTTTGCATTCGATCATTCCAGTGGATACGGGATTAAGTAAAGGCATTGATCGATTATTGCCCCACCTTGCAGGTCGTTTCGAATGTTTGCATGTTCGGGTGCCGACCATTAACGTGTCTTTAATGGATCTTTCAGTCAATGTTGAGCGGTCGACAACGCCTGCAGAGGTGAACCGCTTGCTGAAAGACTATGCGGAGTCAACTGCACACTTCGGTTTGGTTGGCTACACAGAAGAGCCGCATGCCTCCGTTGATTTTAACGGTGATCATCGCTCGACCATTGTCGATGGGACGCAGACCCGGGTGTCAGGTGGACGCTTACTTAAGCTGATGTGTTGGTTTGATAATGAATGGGCTTATGCTAATCGTATGCTGGATGTAGCGCAGTATTGGTTAAATCAACGTTAACTTTTTAATTAAACTACTCAGACAAAACAGGACTACTCAGTATGAGCGTGCTTAAGATGACAGATTTGGATCTATCCGGTAAACGGGTGTTGATCCGCGAAGATCTTAATGTTCCAGTTAAGGATGGCAAGGTTACCTCTGATGCCAGAATCCGCGCCTCTTTACCCACCATTGAGTTGGCATTGAAAGCTGGTGCTAAAGTCATGGTTATGTCTCACCTGGGACGTCCAACCGAAGGTGAGTTTGACGAAAAATATTCTTTAGCGCCCGTTGCTGAATACTTGTCTGGGGTGTTAAAGCGTCCAGTTCCCCTGATTCGTAATTGGATTAACACGCCATTTGAAGTGGCGGAAGGGGACTTGGTATTACTGGAAAACGTTCGCTTCAATGCGGGTGAAAAAAAGGATAATGACGCACTTGCTAAAGCCATGGCGGACTTATGTGACGTCTTTGTTATGGATGCCTTTGGTACGGCCCATCGTGCTCAGGCATCAACGCACGGTGTTGCTAAGTTTGCGCCGATTGCCTGTGCTGGACCTCTCTTAGCCAATGAGCTGGATGCGCTTGAAAAGGCGTTGGCGAATCCTGTGCGTCCGATGATGGCGATCGTCGGTGGGTCGAAGGTGTCCACAAAGCTTGAAGTACTGAACTCCTTATCCGATCAGTGCGATCAGTTAATTGTAGGCGGTGGGATAGCGAATACCTTCTTAGCCGCAGCAGGTAAGCCTGTTGGAAAATCACTGTGCGAGCATGATTTGATTCCAGCCGCTCAAGCCTTGATGGCCAAAGTGAACATTCCGTTGCCTGTCGACGTGGTTGTGGCCAAAGAGTTTTCTGAGACGGCAGACGCTGTTATTAAGCTAGTGGACGAGGTCGCAGAAGATGAGATGATTTTGGATATAGGTCCTCAATCAGCTCAGAATCTCGCTGCGTTACTGAAATCGGCTGGGACGATTATTTGGAACGGCCCCGTTGGTGTGTTTGAGTTTGACCAGTTTGGTGAAGGCACAAAGACGGTTTCCTTAGCCATAGCGGAAAGCGATGCCTTCTCGATTGCGGGTGGGGGTGACACCTTGGCCGCCGTCGATAAATATGAAATTGCAGCACAAGTGTCTTATATTTCAACAGGCGGTGGTGCATTTCTTGAATTTGTAGAGGGTAAGGTATTGCCCGCTGTCGCCATGCTTGAGCAGCGTGCAGCAGAATAAAATTATTTTAAATTTAGTCAGTTGAGGATTTCTGATGGCTCTTATTTCTATGCGACAGCTGCTGGATCATGCAGCAGAATACGGTTATGGCATACCTGCGTTTAACGTAAATAACCTAGAACAAATGCGTGCAATTATGGAAGCGGCCGCAAAAACCAACTCACCTGTTATCGTGCAAGCATCTGCTGGGGCACGTAAGTATGCAGGTTCAAACTTCCTGCGTCATATGATTCTGGCTGCCATTGAAGAGTTTCCGCAAATTCCTGTGTGCATGCACCAAGATCATGGCACCAGTCCAGCGGTTTGCCAGCGTTCAATCGCGATGGGTTTTTCCTCTGTGATGATGGACGGCTCGTTAGGCCCAGATGGCAAAACACCGACAACCTATGAGTACAACGTTGACGTGACGCGTCGCACCGTTGAAATGGCGCACGCTTGCGGTGTTTCTGTTGAGGGGGAACTGGGCTGTTTAGGATCCCTTGAAACAGGGCAGGCTGGCGAAGAAGATGGCATTGGAGCCGAAGGCATCCTGTCTCACGATCAAATGCTGACAGACCCAGAAGAGGCTGCGGACTTTGTTAAGAAAACCGGTGTTGACGCGTTGGCAATTGCTATTGGCACCAGCATGGTGCGTACAAGTTTAGCCGTCCACCCACAGGCGATACCCTGGCCATTGAGCGAATCAAAGCGATTCATGCGCGTATTCCAGACACCCATCTCGTGATGCACGGTTCGTCCTCTGTACCACAAGACTGGCTGGCGATCATCAACGAATTCGGTGGTGAAATTCCAGAAACCTATGGTGTGCCTGTAGAGGAAATCGTACAAGGGATTAAGCACGGTGTGCGCAAAGTGAATATTGATACCGACTTGCGTTTGGCTTCAACGGGCGCTGTACGCCGCTTCCTAGCGCAGCATCCATCAGAGTTTGATCCGCGTAAGTACCTAAAAGAAACAATGACGGCGATGAGAGATGTATGTATCGCACGTTATGAAGCCTTTGGTACGGCGGGTCATGCGAGCAAAATTACGCCGATTTCACTTGAAAATATGGCGGATCGTTATGAGGCTGGCTTGCTAGACGTGACGGTTCGTTAAGCATCTTACCGCTGAAGAGGGCTGTACTAGCCCTCTTTTTTTGTTTTAAAATTTTTTACTTACACCCCTTCCCCTATAACTAATTTCTTAATTAACAAAGGTTAATTTATGCCTTGGTTATAAGAGATCTGCATTTTATGTTTGAAGTCTATTTTTAGTTTCAATCCTTAGATAGCGAACTAGGTTTTTAGACCATTATTAAAAAATAATGCACCAAACTGCGCTTTTTACTAAAATTCTGCTGTTCATCTTCCATTTTTTGCGCTATTTTCTATCAAGCTAAAGCCTTTTAATAAATAGAAGCGGCATGAACGCTCGAAGATTCCTCCTTCTGAAGTAGTTACACTTCTTTGGCATGCGGATTGCATTATCTCTCGGGCGTTTATGCGTGACATCTTAATGTTGCGTAAAACAATAAATAATGTTCATGGGAGATTTTACATGAAGAAGATTGCAACACTTGTAGGCGCTACAGTCGCGATTATGGCAACTGCTGGAGCTCATGCGAACACATTGGAAACGGTTAAAAACAGAGGCGCAGTGCAGTGTGGTGTCAGTGATGGTCTTCCTGGCTTCTCGGCAACCGACAGTTCTGGTCGTTGGCAAGGCATCGATGCTGATGTATGCCGTGCAGTTGCGGCAGCTGTTTTTGGTGATGCCGAAAAAGTTAACTTTGTATCACTCACAGCAACCGAGCGCTTTACCGCACTGCAATCAGGCGAGATCGATATTTTATCCCGTAACACAACTTGGACACTGACACGCGATACGTCACTGGGTCTGAATTTTACCGGTGTGAATTACTACGATGGTCAAGGCTTCCTGGTTAGCAAAGATTTAGGCGTAGACACCGCCAAAGAATTGGATGGAGCGTCTGTTTGTATCCAATCCGGTACGACAACCGAGCTTAACCTAGCGGATTACTTCCGTGTTAACGGCATGAGCTACGAGCCTGTTCTTTACGATACATCTGATCAAACCGTTGGTGGTTTTGAAGCGGGTCGTTGTGACGTATTAACCTCTGACCAATCTCAGCTTTACGCGTTAAGAATCCAACTTTCTGATCCAGATTCAGCCGTTGTTCTGCCAGAAGTTATTTCTAAAGAACCTTTAGGGCCTGTTGTTCGTCAAGGCGATGATGCTTGGTTCAACGTTGTGAAATGGTCTCTTTACGCCATGATCAATGCTGAAGAAATGGGTATTACAACAGCCAATGCAGAGGAAATGAAGTCCTCTAATGACCCTGGAATCCAGCGTTTCTTGGGTGTAAATGGCAATATGGGTGAATTGTTGGGTGTCAGCAACGACTGGGCATTCAACATTACTAAACAAGTGGGTAACTACGGTGAAGTGTTTGAGCGTACCGTTGGTACGGGTTCACCGCTGAACATTTCTCGTGGTTTGAACGCGCTGTGGTCCGATGGTGGTCTGCAATACGCGCCTCCTGTCCGTTAATCGGTTATTAGCCTAATGATCAGCCGAGCAAGGAGATCCCTTGCTTGTGCTGGTCGCTTCGATTTTGCTGGGCTTTCCTAGCCGTTTATGGGGCTGATTACATCATGAATCCAAATAACCGTAATGGGCTTTCTCGTCTGTTTTACAATCCAACGGCGAGAAGTCTTTTCTTTCAAGCGTTAATTCTGGGCCTATTGCTTTATTTTGTGATGACGATCGTAGGTAACGTCATGACAAACTTAAATCAACGAGGCATATCCACAGGGTTTGGTTTTTTAAGTCAACCCGCTGGGTTTGGTATTTCACAAACACTTATTGAATATAACGAAACCTTTACGTTTGGTCGTACTTTCTTTGTCGGCTTATTAAACACCTTGCTTGTCTCTTTCTTGGGGGTTATTGCTGCAACCTTTTTGGGAGTGGTGGTTGGTATCAGCCGGATATCACCGAACTGGCTGCTGCGAAAAATCTCCATGGTCTACGTGGAAATTCTACGAAATATACCGCTGTTGTTACAGATCTTCTTTTGGTATTACGTGGTGTTACAAACTCTACCAAGGCCACGAGATAGTTTATCGTTTGGGGAAAGTATCTTTATCAACATACGGGGTGTGTTTGTACCCAAACCGGTTCCTGATGCTGGGTTTTCCTTTTATATCGCACTGTTAGTGGCCGCTGTGGTGGCGGTAGTCGCCCTCGCTATTTGGGCAAAACGTAGAATGCGCGATACGGGTCAGCAGTTCCCTGTGTTTTGGACATCCATTGCCATCTTGTTAGGTACGGCTGTGATTGGCTTTTTTATCACTGGACGTCCAATTATGTTGGATTACCCTGAGTTAAGAGGGCTTAACTTCCGAGGTGGGATCACAATCCTTCCTGAGCTGATTGCTTTGTGGTTTGCGTTAACCATCTATACCAGTACCTATATCGGTGAGATCGTTCGTTCAGGCATTGAGTCCGTCTCTCATGGACAAACAGAAGCCTGTCGAGCGCTAGGTCTTAACGAAGGGCATAGAATGAAATTAGTCATTCTGCCGCAAGCTATGCGCGTCATGATTCCTCCAATGACGAGCCAATACTTGAACCTAACAAAGAACTCATCTTTGGCAACCGCGATAGGGTATCCCGATTTGGTGTCTGTATTTGCAGGAACAACACTCAATCAGACAGGGCAAGCCATCGAAATCATCAGTATGACAATGTTGGTGTATTTAACCATCAGTCTGCTGGTATCAGCCTTTATGAACTGGTTTAACCGTCGTGTGGCGTTGGTGGAGCGATAGATATGTCTGAATTTGTACCCAAACCTGCCCGTCCTGCACCCATAACCGAAATTGGTGCGATTGGCTGGGCAAGAAAAAATCTATTCTCAAGTATCCCAAATACTGTGATCACCTTGCTGACTGCTTATGTGCTCTGGTCTGTTTTGGTGCCATTTTTGAGTTGGGCGTTTGTGAATGCTGACTGGGTTGGCTCGTCCAGAGCCGATTGTACCAGTGGTGGAGCCTGCTGGGTTTTCATCAGTGTACGTTTTAACCTGTTTATGTACGGCTTCTATCCGGAGGATAGCTATTGGCGGCCCAATTTGGCGTTCATTCTGTTGATTGGATTCTTGATTTGGCTTTCAATCCCGCGCATTCCGTTCAAGAAGCTAGGGGCCATTTTGGCATTGACCGTGTATCCGGTACTGGCTTACGTGCTTCTATATGGCGGCTTCGGTCTTGAGGTCATCCCGACGCATCGTTGGGGCGGGTTGATGTTGACGCTTGTGCTGGCCTTGATTGGTATAGTGGTCGCTATTCCTATTGGTGTGGTGCTGGCGTTAGGGCGCCGAAGCGAAATGCCTGTGATACGCATGGTCTGTGTCATCTTTATTGAGTTCTGGCGCGGTGTTCCGCTGATCACGATTCTTTTCATGGCCTCCGTTATGTTGCCCTTGTTTTTTGTCGGTGGAACAGATGCTGATAAATTGATGAGAGCCTTGATCGGTATTGTCATGTTCCAGTCGGCTTATATGGCCGAAGTGGTGAGGGGTGGCTTACAGGCGCTTAGCAAAGGGCAATTTGAAGGTGCCGATGCGTTGGGGCTGAGTTACTGGCAAAAAATGTTTTTGGTTGTACTGCCTCAGGCAATGAAGATCATGATTCCAGGAATCGTGAACACCTTGATTTCCTTGTTTAAAGATACCAGCTTGATCGTGATTATTGGTCTGTTGGATATCTTGGGGATGGTGCGTCAAGCCTTGGCAGACCCTGCTTGGCTGGGCTATCCCGCCGAGGGGTATTTATTTGTGGCCTTTATGTTCTGGATCTTCTGTTTCAGTATGTCGCGCTACAGTATTTATTTAGAAAACAAACTTAATACCGGCCATAAGCGCTAACAGGGGTTTTGGTTTATGACACAAGAAACTGGCAACATCATTACTCTGAAAAACGTCAACAAGTGGTACGGTGAGTTCCATGTGCTTAAAGACATCAATTTGGATGTCAAAATGGGCGAAAAAATCGTTATCTGCGGTCCGTCGGGATCGGGAAAGTCGACGATGATTCGTTGCATTAACCATCTTGAAGAACACCAAGAAGGGGACATCATTGTTGATGGCGTTATTTTAAACAATGACTTGAAGAACATCGGACAAATTCGTAAAGAAGTGGGGATGGTGTTTCAGCACTTTAATTTATTCCCACATCTGACCGTGTTGCAAAACTGTACGTTGGCTCCAATCTGGGTGAAAAAAATGCCACAGAAAGAAGCCGAAAAAATTGCAATGAAATTTCTTGAGCGTGTGAAGATTCCGGATCAGGCCAATAAGTTTCCAGGGCAGTTATCGGGTGGACAGCAGCAACGTGTGGCCATCGCTCGTAGTTTGTGTATGAACCCACGTGTCATGCTCTTTGATGAGCCAACCTCGGCGTTGGATCCTGAAATGATCAAAGAAGTACTGGACGTTATGGTTGAGTTGGCGGGTGAAGGGATGACAATGCTTTGCGTGACGCATGAAATGGGCTTTGCCAAGAAAGTGGCAGATCGCGTCATCTTTATGGATGCTGGTCAAATTATTGAAGAGAACGACCCTGAGTCTTTCTTTAATAATCCACAGTCTGAGCGTACTAAACTCTTCTTAAGTCAGGTATTAGGGCACTAATTCACCGAGACTGACAACAAGGCCGCATCCTGATTGACAGGGATGCGGCCTTTTTTATTTTTGTAAAAGAGCATTGAATAGACGTAATAGTGACGCACTTCTATGGTATTTTGATGTCATTAATCAGAGTGACAAAGATAAGGCTGTGAAACGTGGCTGAGAGCGGTGGCGAATCCAGAGCTCGAACTCTATGATCGCGTTCATGTTTATTTTCGTAAGTATTTGTGTGTTTTTAATGGTATGAATAGGTATTCAATGCATTCTCCTTGGCGCTATCGATGGTGCATGCTAACACTGCTCTTAATGTTTGCTCTAATTGGGTGTGAGGCCCAAACGGCAGCAACCCCTGCCTCTGTGCCAACGCCACGTCCTCATCTAGTTGAGTTGTTTGAAGTGACACCTGTAATGGTGGGCGCGGATCGTGTACGTACAGGAAATTTAAGAGCACAGCAGACGTTCGATTTATTCACGCGTGAGGAAGGGCAGCTTCTGCATTTGCCCTATCATCCGGGTGATCGCGTTGAGGCCGGAGCGGTGCTAGCCGAGCTTGATGATACGCAGCTGAGTGCCCAGCGTCGTCGAGTGATGGCTGAACTCAGTCGTGCCGACAGTGATTTGCAACGCGCTCGCTCCTTGGCAGGACGAAATTTGATCTCGGCAGAAGAGTTGCAACGACGTGAAACAGATTTAGCGGTTTTGCGAGCTGAACGTGAATTGTTGGATGTTCGTATGGCTTTTGCAAAAATGACAGCGCCGTTTGCTGGCGTTGTGACGCAGCGTTTGGTGGAGCCTGGTGCATTTGTTGCCAAAAATACACACCTGATGAGCCTGTCAGATCCCTCAGTATTACGAGTGGATCTGAGAGTGTCGGAGCAGGAATTGGTGTTGTTATCGGTCGGTGATGCAGTTGAGTTACAGTTGGATACGGCAGGCTCATCGCGCTTTCCAGCGTACATTAGCCGCATCTATCCCGATATTGATCCGATAACACGTCGTGGCCAGTTAGAGATTACGGCATCCGGTTTACCGTCATCGGCTCGATCCGGCCAGTTGGTTCGAGTACGCTTGACCAGTGCCATCGCTGAGCGTTTGATGGTTCCATTTTCAGCGATTCGAGTGGAGGGTGAGAACTATGTCTATGTGGTGAACCCAAATAATGAGGTCGAAAAACGGTCCATTCAACTAGGACAGCGTATTGCTGATCAAGTGGAAGTCATTGCGGGCCTGTCCAATGGCGAGTCCATTGTCATTCGTGGTTTTATGGGGCTCACTGATGGTCGTCGGGTTACACCTGTAACCCCTTTAGCCTTGCGAAATGGAGCGGGCTGATGTCAAAAGCTAACCTACGTCATGGTGCGGGTCTTGCGGGCTGGTCAATTGAGCACCCTGTCGGGGTGACTATGCTGGCGTTGGCGGTGGTAATACTCGGTCTTTTTTCATTAGGTCGACTCTCTATCGATTTACTCCCACGTTTGATTTACCCTGAAATACGGGTGACAGTGACTGATCCGGGCGTGCCAGCACTGGTGATGGAAGATCAGGTGACGCGCTTCTTAGAAGAGCAGCTTGCCGTTACAGAGGATATGGTGAGTATTCAATCGTCAACCGAGCTTGGGCGCTCAAGTGTTGACCTGATTTTTCCCTATGGCAAGGATATTGATATCGCGCTGCGAGATGCCAGTACTCGCTTAGACCGAGCCCGCCGCTTTTTACCCAGCAGTGTCGAACAACCCACCATCTTTAAGCGCGACCCGTCGCAGATACCGGTGATGCAATTTGCCATCAGTTCGGCACTGAAGGACTCGATTGAGTTGCGTAGTTGGACGGACGATGTGTTTTCAAAGTGGTTTATTAACCTACCAGGAGTGGCATCGGCGGAGGTCGGTGGTGGGCTTGAGCGAGAAATTCGGATTTTGCCAGATCCCAAACGTCTTGCCAGTTTGGGCTTAGATGTTGAGGATGTCATTGATGCGCTGAACCGTAACCATCGTCAAGATGCCGCAGGACGCTTACGGGGGGGCAGTCAAGACATTGCGGGTCGCATTAGTGGGCGCTTTGAGTCAGTGGCTGAGCTGGCACAACTGACGATCCGTCTCGCTGACGGCAGCGTGGTGTATCTGGATGAAATAGCTCAAATCCTAGATACACATAAAGATGAAGGTATACGCGTTCGAGCCGATGGTATTCCCAGTGTTCAGTTATCAATTCAGAGTCAGCCTGATGCCAACACCATCACTGTCGCTGATAATGTCAACGCGCGAATGCAGTGGTTAAAGGATCAGGATTTAATACCGGCCGATATCTTTATCCAACCCCTGTCTGATCAATCGTATTTTGTTAAACAAGCGCTCAATAACTCTGTGATTGCGGTGGTCAGCGGTGCACTTTTAGCGATGTCTGTGGTGTATTTCTTTTTGGGCAATATTCGCCGGACACTAATCATTGGTAGCGCCATTCCTATTGCTGTAATGGTGACCTTTGTATTGATGGGTGCAAGTGGCCTGACCTTGAATATCATGACGTTAGGTGGATTGGCCCTCGGCGTAGGAATGTTGGTGGATAACACCATTGTAATGCTGGAAAATATTTATCGGCATCAACGTGAAGGTGAGGGTAGTCATGAGGATGCGGCGAATGCAGCGGCAGAGGTTAATTCTGCAATTTTAGCGTCAACTTCGACAAATTTAGCCGCTATTTTACCTTTCTTATTTGTCGGTGGCTTAGTGGGGCTTTTGTTCCGTGAGCTGATCATCACCATTTCGGCGGCAGTTGTGGCGTCGATGGTGATTGCGTTGACGCTTGTTCCAGCCTTATCTGCACGTGTGATTACCCATAAAACCTCGAGGTTTAGAAAAATTGTGGATGCTGGCATCTACCGTTTGCAAGTGGCGTATTCGGCGTTTATTGCTAAGGTGCTCAAGGTGCGCTGGATGGTCCCCATTGTTTTCGTGGCAGGTTTAGCATACGCAGCGCCCGTTTTTTTGAAGGGTGCCGAAATTTTTCTTCCCGCAATGGATGATGGTCAGATACAAGCGCGATTGATTGCCGACCCGGATATTACGTTGGAAGAGATGGATCAGCGCGTTTTGCTGATTGAGCATCTTATCCAGCAAGACCCATTAGTCGAGCGTTTGTTTGTTGTATCGGGTGGCGGAGTATGGGGCCGCTCCACTCGTGAAGCGGCCAATCAAGCTCAATGACCATTCAGCTCGTGCCCTTATCGGATCGGGAACTCAGTTCACAAGAGTGGATTAATCGAACCAACCGCGCGATTGCTGAACTGCAGTTAGCGGGTATTCAGGCCAGACTGAGGCCTCAGGGGGTGCGAGGTATTCGTACCAGCAGTGGCGATGATGACATCAGTATTCGCATTCAGGGCGATGATCTTGAACAGCTTAATCGCTTAGCCCGTGAAACGCTGCAGCGGTTAACAGGGGTTCCGGGTCTACAAAACTTGGCGTTTTCGGCGGAAGAAGAAACCCAAGAGCTGGATTTTAGAGTGGATAGAGAACGAGCAGCGGCACTTGGAATTGATGTAGTGGACATCAATAGCGCACTGCTGATGGCATTGGAAGGACGTGTGGTAAATGACTATGTTGAGCAAGGGCGTAGTTACGATATCCGTATTCGTTTTTCAGCAGATTTGACTCGAGACATACAAGATATTGAATCTGTCATGCTGTTCGTCAATGGTCGCAATGCTGATCCTGTCTATCTATCGGACTTGGTGAGTGTCTCGGTTGTGCAAGCGCCCGGTAATATTCGTCGTGACAGTCAAATGCGAGTGGTGGACGTCAGCGCCTCCTTAATGAACGGTTACTCCTTAGCGAATGTGATGCAGGAGATCGATCAGCGTTTAGCGGATATGCAGATGCCCGAAGGCTACTCTCGATTTGATGGAGGAGCCGGTCAAGCCTTACAAGAGGGACAAGCCTTAACGGGCATTTTATTAGGCCTGGCGTTGTTTTTAGTGTTTGTGGTGATGGCTGTGCAGTACGAGTCGTTGCGTAACCCCGTGATTATTATTCTGAGTGTGCCTTTTTCAGCCATAGGTGTTGCGGGTGGTTTGGTCTTGCTCGACATGCCGCTGTCGATGCCCGTTTGGCTAGGTATGATTATGTTGGCGGGGATTGTGGTTAATAATGCAATCGTCCTGGTTGAGTATATTGAATTGCAACGTGACCGAGGCATGTTGCGAGATGAGGCGATTATTGCAGCCGCAAAACTTCGGTTAAGGCCTATTTTGATGACGACCTTAACCACTGTTGCGGGGATGCTGCCGTTGGCAATTGGTATAGGTGAAGGCTCAGAAATGTTGAGGCCACTGGCGGTGGCCATCGTATTTGGTTTAAGTTTTTCAACCCTGGTGGGACTGTTGCTGGTACCCGTTATCTACTCTTTGCTGCATCCAATGCAACGCAAAGAGCAGAGTGCCTTAAAAATAGAAGATGTAAGCCACGCTCGCTAGGGCTAAAAAAACAGCAATGACAAAGCGTATCCACGGAAAGGATACCAACGTGGGTTCTAGTTTTGCTAAATCCTGAGCACCTTCTGATGGCTTATTGCCCGTAAACATGGCTTTTACCAGCCCCTCTCCCATCAGTTTGTGTATCAGAATGGCCAGCAGGTGAAGACCCACTAAGATCAGGATGTAATCAAAAAACTGATGATGCCAACTGGACATCCAGCGCGTTGTATCTCGGCTGGCACTGCTGTAAAGGGGACCCGAGTATAGAATGTCGTCACTGGTATACAAGCCTGTAAGTAGCTGAAAACCAACCGCACCCAGTAAGACGATGACCATCAAGCCACCCAGCGGGTTATGGCCAACATAGTGTAAAGGCTTGCGGGTTAGGATGGACTGAGTGTATTCAACTAGGGTTTTTGGGCCGACCAAAAAACGACTGAAACGAGCGGCAGGCGTTCCGATAAATCCCCAAATAACCCGATACACGAGCAACCCCATGAGTATTTGCGCGAGGAGCATATGATGTTCTAAGGCATCAAAGCTTTGGCTCTGAGTGGCGGAGAACCAAAGTAAAAATAGCAAAAGGGGTAAACACCAATGAAAAACACGGATACTCCAATCCCAGACTTTGACGGGTGTATTCATAATTGTCTCCTTGTGGATAAGCAATAACGGCTTAAATCTTGTAAAATCATAACATACTCATATGTTAAGTTGTGTTAAGGAACGTGAATTGCGCGCTCAAGTGTCCCGACCAGTGTCTCCTATCCAAAACACACTGAAAAACTTCTTTTCAGTCTTTAAGTACAGTCGTCGAGCGTTAGAGTTGGTGTGGAGTACATCGAAGCCCCTGACGGTGGGGTTGACACTCTTAACGCTGGTCGCTGGTGTTTTGCCGGCGGTTGCTGCCTACTTAGGTCAATTGATTGTTGATGAAGTGGTAAGTTCCGTTGCGCTGAATGCGCAAGGACTGGCCGTTGACTATAAGCCCGTGATTCAGTGGGTATTGCTAGAAGCCTTAGTGTTGATGATGTTGGCGGCTGCACAGCGAGGACTCTCGGCACAACAATCCATATTACGCGCACTCATGGGGCAGCGAGTGAACGTCATGATTCTAGAAAAGGCGCAAACGCTGTCATTAGAGCAGTTCGAAGACTCTGAGTTCTATGACAAGCTGACGCGTGCACGCCGCGAGGCTTCGACACGTCCTTTAGCCTTGGTAAACAAAACCTTCAGCCTGATTCAAAACTCACTCGCGCTTTTGAGTTTTTCGATTCTGCTCATTCAGTTTTCGCCTTGGGTATTGCTGATTCTATTTGTAGCGGCATTGCCAGTGTTTATTTCCGAAGCTAAATTTTCGGGCGATGCTTTCCAGCTGTCGCGATGGCGCTCCCCAGAGTTGCGCAAACAGCTTTATTTGGAAACGTTATTGGCCAGAGAAGATAGCATTAAAGAAGTAAAGCTCTTTGGCTTAGGCCCTCGTTTTTTGGATAAATACCGTGAGATTTTCAACACGCTGTTTGGTGCAGAAAAGCGCCTGATCATTCGGCGCGATCTCTGGGGATTTGTACTAGGGCTGTTAGGGACCTTGGCGTTTTATGGTGCATATGTATGGATAGTAGTCGACACCATACAAGGCATGATTACGCTTGGACAGATGACCATGTTTTTGCTGGTGTTCAAACAAGGACAAAGCGCGATCAGTACCAATCTAACTGCGATTAGTGGCATGTACGAGGACAACTTATATCTTTCGAATCTCTACGAGTATTTAGAGCAGCCTGTGGAAAAGGAAGCAGGGGTGTTAACCCAAGGACAAGACCCGACGCAGGGAATTGTCTTTGAGAACGTCTGTTTTACTTACCCCGGGGCGACAAAACCTGCCTTAGATAATGTGAGTTTTCATTTGCCGCCGGGACAATCCTTGGCCTTGGTGGGCGAAAATGGTTCGGGAAAAACGACCCTGATTAAATTGCTGACTCGTTTGTATACACCCTCCAGTGGGCGCATTTTGCTGGATGGCAATGATCTTAACGACTGGGCACCGCACGTGCTGCGTGAGCGTGTTGGTGTCATCTTCCAAGACTTCGTGCGCTATCAGCTCTTAGTGGGTGAAAATCTAGGTGCGGGCGATGTGTCAGCCTTTGATGATGAAACGCGTTGGAAAGAAGCCGCACGTTTGGGCTTGGCCAGTGAATTTATTGACGATTTAAGCCAACAGTACCACACTCAATTAGGTCGATGGTTTCAAGGAGGGCAAGAGCTGTCTGGTGGACAGTGGCAAAAAATTGCACTGGGGCGTGCTTTTATGCGCTCTAAAGCCGATATTCTTGTTTTAGATGAGCCGACCGCCGCGATGGATGCAGAAGCCGAAGCACAGATTTTTGAACACTTTCGGCGCCATACGGAGAGGCGAATGGTGATTCTAATTTCGCATCGCTTTTCCAGTGTCCGCAGTGCAGATCACATTATCCTCATGCGACAGGGCTGTATTGTTGAGCGAGGTAATCATGACTCTTTGTTAGCGCTGAATGGCCGTTATGCCGAATTGTTTCGAATACAAGCGAAAGGCTATCAATTGGATGACTGATTTCAATATGAGGGGGCTGAGATGAAGCGCTTGGTAACTGGGTTATCAGGCTGGATGCCCGATATGACATTAACCCGCATCTCATTAATGGTCCTTTGGGTCTTTTTATTAACGGTGTTGAGTTACTTTTATTTTGAAACGACCCGTGGTTACTTGAATCGTGCATTGATGCAAAGTGAGGCAAATGTTCGTGCCTTGGCATTGACTCAGAAAGAGTTGGTTGAGGCCAAGCTGTCTGAAGTTGATCGTTCGTTGTTATTTTTAAGGGACCTATGGTTTGAATCCCCTGAAGACATTATCACTCTTCAAAAAATCATGCTTGCTAAAAAGGAGGTGAATACAGAACTACTGGATTATCTATTGATCAATGCTGAAGGTGACGTTGATACTTGGTCTCGAGATGAAGAAAGGCCACATTTATCAGATCGAGCCTATTTTCAACATTTTCAGAACTCTTTAGATGATGTTCCGTACCTCTCTTCACCCAAGCACTCGCGGGTTAAAGACTCTAGGCTTTTTATTGCAGTTGCCCGTCCATTACGTCATCAAGATACCTTTTCTGGCGTTCTGATGGCGGCTTTAGATATTGAACGATTAGCAGATGATTTAGGAGGTATTTCTGCAGGTTTAGGGTTAACAACGGCACTTTTGAAGTTTGATGGCGAGGTAATTTATCGGGTTCCTTTTGGTGCCATTGAGCCCGGCACAGTCATTGAAACCTTACATCAATGGCAGGGAGCCCCGCCTGATGATTATAGTTATCGCGGTATGGCGCCTGTGGATGGACGTTTACGCCAAATACATTATCAGCACTTAAAAAACTGGCCTCTTTTAGTTGTTGTAACAAGTGACTTAGAGCCGTTAATGTTGGACTATCAGGCATTTGTTAAAAATGAACGCTTTAAATTTAGTTTTTTTCTTGCTAGCGCCACGCTCATACTTGCACTGTGTGGTTGGTTAATCGAACGGCGACGACGTTTGGAATTAGATTTAAAGCAGCAGGAGTTGCATTATTTAACCCATTACTCTGATGCGTTGAAACGTTCGAATGATGAATTGGAGCAGTTTGCTTACATTGCCTCTCATGACTTGCGCCAACCCTTACGAATGATTGTGAGTTTTAGTCGCATACTGAGTGCGCATCCCTCAATTGCTGAGAATCAAGAGGCAAAAGAGCAAATGAGTTATGTGCTCGAAGCAGGTCAGCGAATGGATGAAATGCTGATGGCACTGCTTGAATACTCACGGATTGGCCATGATGGCGAGCCGATTATAGAGCAGGATAGCCTAGCACTCGTACAGGAGGCTTTGGTGTATTTGCATCCGGATATTGTTAAATCTCAGGCGTCTATTTCTCTGGAAGGGGAATGGCCAAGGGTTTACCTGCCTCATAATGAAGGGGTGCGTCTTTTTCAAAATCTTATCAGTAATGCCATTAAGTTTAGACAGCCATCTCAATTACCGACTATTGTCCTCTATGCAGAGGAGGTAGAAAACAGCTATAAATTTATAGTTGAAGATCAAGGGATTGGACTGGAGCAGAATCAGCTTGACCGAATTTTTTTAGTGTTTCAACGCTTAAATCCGCGCAGTGCATATGAAGGAACGGGTATAGGTCTGTCTATTTGCAAAAAAATTATTGAACGTTGCGGTGGATCGATCCATGCAGAATCAGAGGGTATTAATCAAGGGTGCCGTTTGATCTTTACACTGCCAAAGAGCGATACGAGAGCTTTATGAATGATACTTCCATTTTACAGTCAGAGAAATCTTGTCGAGTTTTGCTCGTGGAGGATGAACCTGGTGATATTGAGCTGATTCGTTATGCATTTCGAATCACGGATGGTCAAACCTTCCATCTTGAAATCGTGACCTCGTTAAAAGAAGCCATTGAGCAGCTGTCTCAACAGGAGGACGAATTTGATGTTGTATTACTGGATTTGATGCTGCCAGACAGCCAGGGTATCGAAACCTTAAGAACGCTACGCCGTCACTGTGCTGATATTCCTGTGGTAATCTTGACGAGTGTATTACATAACAAACTGATCCAAGATGCTTTGCAGGCGGGTGCTCAGGATTACCTCGTGAAAGGTGAGGAACCCCGTGCACTTCGAAAAGCGGTTCACTATGCTGTTTTACGTCATGCATTTAATCAAACGGCTCGTTTATCGGAAGCAGTGTTTAATATTACCCACACAGCCATTGCCGTGTTTGACTCACATCTTCGCGCCAAACAACGCAACCAAGCGTTTTCGATGCTCATGCAGTCCTGCGATGCATCATTGGTCACACAAACATTGGATGGTGTCTTGGATGTTTTATTGGGACAGTGTTGCTGGCCTGATATACAGATTCAATTAGAGGAAGGGGGATGCTTTGAGAAAGAAGTGACCGTTCATGCCCCTGACGAAGCACTCACATTTTTGATGAGAATGCACCGGTTGGATCGCCCAGATGGTCATCTTTCCAACTACATCATGATGCTGGATGACATCACCGAAAAGAAAAAGGCAGAGCAACGACTTGCATACCAAGCGTCACACGATGCTTTAACGGGATTGCCAAATCGCAGTTTATTCAATGATCGGCTCCAGCAAAGCATTGTCGAAAGTCGTCGATACGGACAGAGTTTCGCACTACTTTTTATTGATTTGGATGGTTTTAAAGCGGTTAATGATACTTGGGGACATGCCGTAGGTGATCGGGTTTTGCAAGTGTGCGCGGAGCGGATGCTGAACGAAGTACGTGAGTCTGATACCGTGGCACGTTTATCAGGGGATGAATTTGCAGTATTGATTAAAAACAGTGCTGTACCTGCTCACATCAACCTCGTTGCTAAAAAACTCTTAGATAGCCTTGCAGCTCCGATTCGAATTGACAAGATTGACCTCGCTATCTCCGCGAGTATCGGTATTTCATCCTTTCCGCTTGATGCGACCTCTCCCGATGATATGCTCAGCCAAGCCGACTCTGCAATGTATGAAGCCAAGCGCGAAGGTCGGAATTGTGTACGTTGGAATCAATCCTCTGCCTAAGCGTAACGGTTCTTCATAACGTCATTATGTGCAGAGGAGGCTGATGATCGTTGCAAAGCTGCTCTGATTTGAAGCAACCTTGTTCGATATACATCCCCGTTTTGGTGCGTCGCGAGGGTTTTATTCTGATCAATCGGTGTGAGTGTAGCGTGGAATCTCAAACGGCTAAGGGATCAGTTGATTACACATTGACCCTTATATAGGTAAGTTTGAATGCAATACCGCTAGCCGACGATTGGGCTCCGCTGTAAGCGACCTTTATCATAGTGTCTTTGGCACAGCCTTTGCTTGTAAGAATCTGACTGAGTGGTCAGATTCTAGAGTCTTCTTGTTAGCATGTTCTCTATTTCCCTGGCCCTTTAATACGTCTGATGAATTTACCCCTTAACAACGCCCTGTCCTTGTTTCGGGCCTAACGTGATATAAGGATGAACCATGAATATTGCAAAACGCCGATCACTCAAAAAGCTGGCTGCACTTTGTGGTGCGGCGGCTGTGCTGACCTTTCCGACCTTGGGATTGGCTCAAAGTAGCCCTGCTACTAAAATCAATTTCACCTTAGATTGGCGCTTTGAAGGGCCGTCTGCACCCTTCTTGATGGCCTTAGAAAAGGGATACTTTTTGGAAGAAGGGCTAAATGTCACGATTGACTCAGGTAATGGCTCCGCTGGAGCGGTGACCCGTGTGGCAACTGGCGCGTATGATATGGGCTTTGCTGACTTTAGTGCCTTGGTTGAGTACGCATCTGCCAATGCAGACGCTGGTATCCAGGCTGTGTATATGCTCTATAACCAAACCCCTGCTGCTGTTTTCACGCTCAAAGAGTTTGGTATTGATACCCCCGCTGATCTTGCTGGTAAAACACTCGCGGCGCCCGTGTTTGATGCAGGCCGTAAAGCTTGGCCATCCTTTGCGGCACACAATGGTTTAGCTGTCGACTCTGTCACTTGGCAAAGTGTAGACCCTGCGATTCGTGAAACCCTGCTTGCCCGTCGCCAAGTGGATGCCATCACAGGATTTTACTTTACCAGCTTGTTAAATCTTGAAGCGCGCGGTGTCTCCTTAGATGAGATTACCGTGATGCCTTATGCCGACTATGGTGTGGCTTTGTATGGCAATGCCATCATTGCCAGCAAGAAAATGTTGGCTGAGCAACCTGAAGCCGTGGCCGGTTTTAACCGAGCGTTTAATAAAGCGTTGCTGGAAACCATCGCGGATCCTGAAAGTGCGGTTAAGTATGTGTCGAAGCGTGATCCTTTGGTGAATGAAGGCTTGGAGCTGCGTCGTTTAACCTTAGCGCTTGACGCTCAGGTGGTGACGGATGAAACCCGTGAGGAAGGCCTAGGAGCCGTTACGCTTGATCGTCTCAAGCAATCCATTGATGAAGCCGTTGAGTCGTTTGGACTGAGCAGTACGCCAGATGCTGAGACCCTGTTCAATTTTGCGATGTTACCTGAGAAGAGCACTCGCATCCTTCCCCATTAATATGAGGTGTCCGGTGATACCGGACACCTTTCAGTATTCGAGAAGTCTTTATGGCGTTTGTAAAGTTTGAAGAAGTCAGCTTAGCCTACGAGGAAGGGGGAGCGCTGGCAATTAAAGATATATCATTGTCGGTTCAGCAAAATGAATTTATCGCGGTGGTTGGGCCTTCAGGCTGTGGTAAATCAACACTGATGAAATTGGTATCCGGCTTATCAGAGCCCACCTCAGGTTATGTCTATATTGATGGACGCCAGATAGGCGGCCCTCAAAAATGCATCGGTATGGCCTTTCAAGCATCGAATCTGTTGCCTTGGCGAACCACGCTTGAAAATGTCATGTTGCCCTTAGAAATCGTGCAACCCTATCGCTCACAACTCAGGCGCAAACGCAAAGAGTTCGAGGCCATGGCGATGGAGCTCATTGAGCGTGTAGGCCTCAAAGGCTGGGAGCACAAATACCCTTGGGAACTGTCGGGTGGAATGCAGCAACGGGCGTCCATTTGCCGTGCATTAATTCATAAACCTCAGTTGCTGATGTTGGATGAACCTTTGGTGCTTTGGATGCGTTTACGCGTGAAGAGCTGTGGTGCATGTTGCAAGACCTTTGGCAGGAGCAGCCCTTTACCGTTATTTTGGTGACGCATGATTTGCGCGAAGCTGTGTTTTTGGCTGATACCGTGTATGTGATGAGTAAAGGCCCCGGTCAGATATTGGTCAAACGAGACATTGCCATTGAGCGTCCTCGTACACTCGCGGTGACCTACACTGAGCCTTTTGCAGCCCAAGTCCATGTCTTACGCGAGCATATTGGCTCCATTCGTAAGTCCTGAGAAGGAAAGAATAAAATGGCATTTAATCGAAGAAAGTTCATGATTAAAAACGCCAGTTGGATGCTCATCCTGCTGTTGTTACTGATATGGGAAATTATTTGCGTAGGGCTTAACGTCCCCGAGTACCTCTTCCCAGCCCCCTCTGCCGTTTGGTCGGCGGGCATCGCGCGTTGGGAACCGATCATGATGCATGCTTGGCAAACCTTTTTTACGACCCTTGTGGGGTTTGCGATTGCCGTGGTGGTGGGCGTGGTATTAGGTGTGGCGGTCGGTACCTATCCGATTGTCTACAAGGCCCTGTACCCCTTATTGGTTGGGTTTAATAGTATTCCAAAAGTGGCGTTTGTCCCTGTATTGGTCGTGTGGTTTGGCATAGGGACTGTTCCCGCTATACTGACGGCCTTTCTGATCTCGTTTTTCCCCGTCTTAGTGAATGTGGCGGCAGGGCTGGCAACGCTTGAGCCAGAGTTGGAAGATGTTTTGCGCTCTTTGGGAGCCTCGAAGCTTGATATTTTGCGTAAAGTGGGACTGCCGCGAGCTTTACCCTACTTTTTCGCATCCCTAAAGGTGGCGATTACGCTGGCCTTTGTGGGGTCCGTGATATCCGAAACCGTGGCATCGAACATGGGCATTGGCTATTTAATGATGGCGGCCAGTTCATCCATGGACATGGCATTGGTGTTTGCTGGCCTCATTGTAATTGGGGTCATGGGCGTGGTGATGTACGAGCTGTTTGCATGGATGGAGAAGCGCTTTACACGTTGGGCGAACCGGGGTGTGAATGCGGCAGCAGTGTAAGTTTGCAACACGCTAAACTATGGATAGACACAGGCTCGCTCAGATGCAAAGGGAGCGAGCCTGTTCAGGATAGAGACAAAGCCCCTAAAAACTGCTCTAACACCAGGTTTGATCGCCGCCCTGTGCGCGTAATCACCGCCAGAGGTGTGCTAAAAGCCAAGGTGTCTTCGTTCAGGCGTTTCATTTCGCCTTTGTTCACCCAGTTGGCCGCATAGTGATCGGGTAAAAAGCCTATATAGGCTCCTGTCAAAATCAGAAACGCAATCCCTTCTCGATCCGAAGCAGACGCCGTGCATGAGAGCGACTGATGCATTTCAATGGCCTCTAGCGTCATCGGGAAACTTGGAATCACTGTGCTGGCTTGACGTAACTCCGTTGAGCTAAGGGCTCTAGGGGTGTCAAAGTAGGGATGCTGTTTACTGCAATATAAGTAAGAGGTTTCTTCGTAGAGTTGCTGATATTCCAACCCAGACAGAGTATTTGTCCAAGGAATCACGCCGACATGCAGACGACCATCGAAGAGTCCTTTGGCAATCTCAGATGGCGTGCTCATGCTGATATTGATTTTGACATCTCCCTTGAACTGGCTTAAGTGCTCTAATGCCTGAGTCACTTTCATTTGTGGCTGAGTGACAAGGTTATTCACGATACCAATATTCAACTCACCTTTCAGTTGATGACTGATTTTGTTGAGCTGACTGCGAAAGTCTTCGATGGATGAAAACAAAGACTCGGCCGCTTTTAGTACTTCGGCCCCCTCATCGGTTAAAGAAAAGCCACTGCGCCCTCGTTGACACAACCGTAAACCGAGTCGCTTTTCAAGGTCGCTCATGTGCAGGCTAATCGCTGATTTTGTCATGCCGAGCGCCCCCTCTGCCCCCGAAAAGCTACCGCATTCAACGATGGTCTTGAACAGGCGTAAGAGTTTTAAATCGAAATCGGAGACTTGCCGTAAGGTGTTTTTCTTCTTCATGAATGACGCTGTCCGGATGAGGTTGACGGCTAGTTGTGTTGCCTTCGTGCTCTGTTTGTCTTGGTTTGGTTACCCTTAGGAGGTCTGTGTAGAATAGTTTCTTTTTTTCTAAACTAAAAGTTTAAAAGTTAAGATTTATGTAACCAATGAGGTTGCTTAGTATGTCCTTAATACACCTTCTTGCACTGAACAGTGAGCTTTGTGGGCGAAGCCCAAATGAGGACGATGATGAATCAAGCACACGCCGCCGGATTGACCGATAAACAACTCGATGCCTATTGGATGCCTTACACCTCAAACCGAGAGTTCAAAGCCAATCCACGCATCATTACCCATGCCAAAGGCAACTACTTATACGATGCTGAAGGGCGAAAGATTCTTGATGGTCTATCGGGTCTTTGGACCTGTGGTGCGGGCCATAGCCGTCCTGAAATTGCCGAAGCCGTGGCCAAACAACTGACCACGATTGAATATGCGCCAGCCTTCCAATACGGTCATCCATTGGCATTCCAACTGGCAGAGCGTATTGCGGATATGTCGCCTGCGGGCATGAACAAGGTGTTTTTTACCAATTCGGGTTCGGAGTCAGCCGATACCTCAACCAAGATTGCGCGTGCCTATTGGCGTCAACGTGGTGAAGCGACAAAAACACGGATCATTGGCCGTGCCAAGGGGTATCACGGTGCCAGTTGGGGCGGTATTAGTTTTGGTGGAATTGGCGGCAATCGCAAGATGTGGGGACAGGCCATGGAGTCTGACCATCTGAACCATACTTGGCGCCCAAGCATGGTGTTTAGTAAGGGGATGCCCACCGAAGGCGCTGAGCTTGCGAATGAGCTGGAAGATTTAGTCGCGCTACACGATGCATCGAATATTGCGGCAGTGATTGTCGAGCCCTTCGCAGGCTCTGCAGGGGTGATTGTTCCGCCTGTGGGATATTTAAAGCGCTTGCGTGAGATTTGCGATAAACACCGAATTTTGTTGATATTCGATGAAGTTATCACAGGTTTAGGCCGTGCGGGAGCTACTTTTGGTGCCGATGCATTTGACGTCGTACCGGATATGATCAACGTGGCCAAGCAAATTACCAATGGGGCAATTCCCATGGGAGCGGTCATTATCAAGGATGAAATTTACGAGACCTTTATGAATGCAGGCGGTGCTCATTACAATGTTGAGTTACCGCACGGGTATACCTATTCCGGTCACCCAGTTGCCTGTGCTGCCGCGATGGCAACATTGGATATTCTCGAAAAGGAACAACTGATTCAGCGGGTCGCTCAGCTAGCACCCGTCTTCGAAGAAAAAGTGCACAGTTTAAAAGGCATTAAGCATATTACCGATATTCGCAACTACGGCTTTGCGGCTGGTATGACGCTCGAAGCCTATCCTGGCGAACCGACACGTCGTCCTTGGGAAGTGGCTATGGAATGCTGGAAGAAGGGGCTTTATGTACGTTACGGTGGTGACACGTTACAGTTAGGCTTACCCTTCACGATGGACGTCAGTGAAATGGATCAAATTATTAATACCCTCGGGGATGCCTTTACAACACTTTATGGCGCCTAAGTGAGTTCTGGGGTCAAATTTTGGAGAAGACGTACAATGAGTAAGCGAGTTGGCCATTTAATTGGTGGTGAAATCCTGATCGAAGACGGTCGTAGTCAAGCCCTCTACAACCCATCAACAGGTGCAGTGAGTGGTGAGGTATGTTTAGCCAGTGTGGAAACCGTTGAGCAGGCGATTGCGAATGCCGAAGCGGCCTATCCGACGTGGCGTGATACACCGCCAAGCAAACGCGCTCAAGTGATGTACCGTTTTAAATCACTTTTGGAAGAAAACGCCGATGAAATTTGTCTGTTGATCAGCCAAGAACACGGAAAAGTCCTCCATGACGCCAAAGGTGAGCTGCAGCGTGGTATAGAGAACGTTGAGTTTGCCTGTGGCATCCCCCAACTCTTGAAGGGCGAACACAGCAAGAATGCAGGGCCAGCTATCGACAGTTGGAGTGAGTTTCAACCCATGGGCGTGGTGGCCGGAATTACCCCTTTTAACTTTCCAGCCATGGTTCCGCTCTGGATGTGGCCGGCAGCGATCATGTGTGGCAACACCTTTGTCCTTAAGCCGTCCGAGCGGGATCCGTCCAGCACACTGCGCATTGCTCAGCTTGCGCTAGAGGCTGGATTACCCAAAGGGGTGTTGAATGTTGTGAATGGTGATAAAACAGCAGTGGACACGCTGCTACAGTCGCCGAAAATACACGCCGTGAGTTTCGTGGGCTCCACGCCTATTGCGGAGTACATTTACAATGAAGCCGCTCGGACGGGCAAGCGTTGCCAAGCACTCGGCGGTGCAAAAAACCACGCGATTGTGATGCCGGATGCCGATCTCGATAATGCCGTGAATGCCTTGATGGGAGCTGCCTACGGTTCGTGTGGCGAACGTTGCATGGCTATTTCCGTGGCCGTGGCCGTGGGCGATGAGGTGGCCGATCAGTTAGTGGCGAGTCTTAAAGGCCACATTTCGGCGCTGAAAGTCGGTTCTGGTTTAGACAACAGCAATGAAATGGGGCCGTTGATTACCGCTGAGGCACGAGATCGTGTGAAGGGCTATATTGATGCGGGTGTTGAGCAAGGTGCGACCTTAGTGGTCGATGGTCGAGATATCCAAGTGCCAGGCCATGAAAAGGGTTTCTATGTTGGTGCGACCCTGTTTGATCACGTGACGGAGTCCATGTCGATTTACAGCGACGAGATCTTTGGGCCTGTGTTGGTGGTGGTACGCGTCAAGAACCTGCAAGAAGGTATCGATTTGATCAATCGCCATGAGTATGGCAACGGTACTTGTATCTTTACACGTGATGGTGAGGCTGCACGTTACTTCACCGATAAAATTCTCGTGGGTATGGTCGGTGTTAACGTCCCTCTGCCAGTGCCAGTGTCGTACCATAGCTTTGGCGGTTGGAAGCGCTCGCTCTTTGGTGATTTAAGTGCCTACGGCCCGGATGCGATACGCTTTTATACACGTCGTAAAACCATCACTCAACGCTGGCCATCCAGCGGCGTGCGTGAAGGCGTGTCTTTCTCCTTCCCGAGTTAAGTCCTGAAAAAAGACTGCAGCCGCCTTTTGATGGTTCAGAAGGCGGTTTTCGGATTCGAGTCAATTGTTTTCCGTGTAGACGACCGCATCACTTTTGTCATCACGAAGACAGCGTTGTTTTGACGCAGTTTAATACGTTCAGGACGCGACGTGATAAGGGCCAATCTGCCCGATAGATCGCCCAAAGTGTGTTTACCACTGGGTTTTCACAGTGCTTAAAGGCAATTTCATCTTGTTTAGCAAAGGCTTGTCGTGCATAGCGGGGCAGTACGGTAAAGCCCAGTCCTAATGCTACAGGCTCCAATATTAAGCTGATTTGGTTGCTAAAACCTGATCTAGGAAGGGTTTTAACTCCAGGATTTCCCGGAAAATGACGGCTGAGCAAGCGGTCAGCCATGGCGCGCCCGTCTGGATAGTCGATAATTCCGATGCGGATTAAGTCATCCCATGTTTCAACATTTTCATTGCGTGGATACACCAACTCTAATGGCTCTTTCGCAATGGGTTCAGCCCGTATTTTGGCATCTTGCGGATCAAAGGTGATAAGGCCAATATCGTATTGATTCGTAAGAATGGCTTGAAGCACTTCCGTATCGGGTGCGAATCGATGTCGAATGACTAAACCATCGTATTGATGCTGCAAAGCCAATAACCTCGGATATAGCAACAATCCACTGCTACCGGGAGTGATTAAACCAACCTCACCCACGAGACTATCGGTACTGCTTAAGCGCAATCGTAGCCGTTCATCTGCATCCTTAATCTCTTGCGCATATGATAGAACTTCGCGACCAATTGGAGTCAACTCAAGTGGTCGTGTTTTCCGCAGAATTAATAAACCAAACTCATCTTCTAAATAGCGTAAATGCTGGCTAACGGCCGCTTGTGTGAGATTTAAATGTTCGGCGGCTCGAGTGAAGTTTCCTTGCTCAACAATTGCTTGGAAGCTCATGAGCCATTGTGGATTGATCATAATGAATACTTATGATTTTAATAATGGTAATGATGTTTTTATTATAGTTTGGCTCTTCTAGAATGCACAGATCCATAACTACCCATTCTTGATTTAATTTTCGTCGGTGTTTTTACGCGGTTATTTACATAAACCTGAGGTGCTAATTTACCATGAGCCAACTGTTTACTCCCTTTACACTCAAAAGCATTACCTTACGCAATCGCATTGCTGTTCCGCCGATGTGTCAATACAGCGCGGAAGATGGCTTTACCAATGAGTGGCATTTATCGCACTACACCTCTTTAGCGAGAGGCGGGGCGGGACTCGTGATTGTCGAAGCCACAGCGGTATCGCCTGAAGGCCGCATCTCACCCGCTTGCACGGGGCTGTGGAGTGATGAGCATAAAACAGGTATGGCCGCTATTGCGCAGGGCATTAAAGCGGCAGGTGCTGTTCCGGGCATTCAAATTGCGCATGCAGGTCGCAAAGCAAGTGCAAATCGTCCATGGGAAGGGGATGATCATATTGCCGAAGATGACCCTCGTGGTTGGCAAACTCTTGCACCATCGGCCATTGCGTTTGGTGCGAATTTGCCAAAGCAGCCTCAAAAAATGTCTATTGAGGACATCCAGCGCGTCAAAGCTGACTTCGTTGCGTCGGCACGTCGTGCCTTAGAGGCCGGCTTCGAGTGGCTAGAGCTGCACTTTGCGCATGGGTATTTGGCTCAGAGCTTTTTCTCGGCTCACAGTAACCTTAGAACAGATGTATACGGCGGTGATTTAATCGGCAGAAGCCGCTTCTTATTAGAAACCCTACAAGCCGTTCGTGAGGTTTGGCCAGAGCATTTACCCTTAACCGCCCGATTCGGGGTGATCGAATTTGATGGCCGAGATGAAGAGACTCTGAAGGATGCGATTACCTTAGCCAAACAAATGAAAGAAATAGGCTTAGACCTGCTGAGCGTAAGTGTCGGCTTTACGGTTCCTGATACGAATATTCCTTGGGGGCCTGCTTTTTTAGCGCCGATTGCTGAGCGTGTTCAGCGTGAGTCGGGGCTTCCTGTGGCCTCGTCTTGGGGAATCGATACGCCTGAGTTGGCTGAACGTGCGATCGCCAATCAACAAATGGCGTTGGTTATGATTGGTCGAGCACACTTGGCAAATCCCCACTGGAGCTTTAAAGCGGCGAAAGCCTTAAACGTTAAAGATCCAGCTTGGGTATTGCCGACGCCTTATGCGCATTGGTTAGCACGTTACCAATCGAACGATTGATGAGAACCAGAGCGGTACACCTGTACCGCTCACTCCATGCGCCGCTTATGTTTTTGTAATCCCTGAAATCCTTCAACAATCAGCACCAAAACCGCTAACCAGATCGCAATGTACGTAGCCATTCGGCCGCGGTAATGGTCTCGCCGAGCAGCACGGCAACCAGCATTAACATGACGGGTTCAACATAAATCAGAAGTCCAAATAAACTTAGGTTTAAATGGGGGGCAGACAATGCTTGGAAGGCTAATGCCAAGGCGCTAATTAAGCCTAAGCCAAGCACTAGCCAAAGCAACGTTGAGTCGGTGTTTAGACTGGCGAGTACCTCTCCACCTTTAACAATAAAGAACAGGCTTAGAGGTAAACTGAGTGTCATATCAAACCAAAGTCCGCCTATATTATTTGTATCCGTTTTTCGTCTTAGCCAAAAATAACCAGGGTAACCTAAACAGACAGCCAGCGTTGGCCAAGCCAGAGTTTGTGACAACGCCAGTTGATTTAAAATGCCAATCAGCGCAAAAAAACAGGCAATTTGTTGAAAGCGTGACATTCGGTCCTTAAACGCAATACGGCCGACAATTACCATGGTAATAGGCAGCATAAAATAACCCAATGACACCGCCAGCCCATAACCATTCACCGGTGCCCACATAAACAGCCAGAGCTGTATACCCACCAAAAAAGACGACACGAGCCGAGTCGCCCAAAAATAGCGCTCACGATACAAACGCTGAAAAATACTCGTCACCTGAGGCCAATAGCCACTGAAAATAATAAACAGCGTGAGGCAGGGAAGGGTCAGTAAAATACGCCAACCGTAAATCTCCTCACCCTCTAGTGCTGTGAGCAAAGAGGTGTACGCAAACATGAGTGCGAAGAAAACCGAACCTATGACGTTCAACGTGACGCCAAGCGTGGTATTGGGGCTAGTGTGCATAATGAATTCTTAGTGTAATTTAGACAATGCGGTATTCTATTACGCGAGGCTTAATAAAAGGTCTCTATTTGCGGCATCTACATGGGAAAATTTCTCGCATGAGTGGTGGGTTGCTTATAGTTATTGATGTTGGCAAGCTTATCTGATTTTAGTTATCATATGCGATAACATGGAGGGTTGAGCGTGAAATGGCAAATAGACTTTTATGATGGGGTCGAAGAACAAATTCTTGAAATGCCAGTAAAGATCCAAGCTAGGATGATTAAGTTGTTAGAGTTGATGGAGAAACATGGCGCTAACTTAGGACCACCCCATACCGAGTCTATGGGAGATGGTTTGTTTGAAATCCGTGCAAAAGCTCAGGAAGGAATTGGTCGCAGCTTTTTTTGCTACTTACAAGGCAAGCAAATTTATATATTGAGCGCATTCGTGAAAAAGTCGCAAAAACGCCCAAGAGAGAGCTTGAGCTAGCTCGTGAGCGACAAAAAGAGGTTCAAAAACGATGAGTCTTCAATCATTAAAACAACGCGCTTTAGCAAACGCAGACGTGAAAACCGAATACGATAACTTAGAAAGTGAGTTCAGTCTAATTGATCAATTACTGTCTATGCGAACTACTGCAGGTCTCACACAAGAGCAAGTGGCTGAACGTATGCAAACCCAGAAAAGCAATGTGAGTCGCTTAGAAAGAGGAAACTCCAACCCAAGCTGGTCGACATTGCTTAAATATGCACATGCTTGTGGGTATGAGCTCACGATCAAGTCACAAAAGCTTTGATACGTTTGTATTGGAAGTACCGTAATGTGCTGAGTTATTGAATGAAATAGGCAATCAGATTGTATTTTTTAGCAAAAAAATAGCTCTATTTGCGGCATCTGCATGGGAAAATTTCTCGCATGAAAAACACACTATCCTTGGATAAGTTTGACTACGCTTTGCTTGAGCGTTTACAAAAAGATTGCCACACCCCGTTGCGGGAGCTAGCCGAAGTTGTTCACTTATCCACAGCGTCGGTTCAACGCCGTATTCAGAAGCTAAAAGAAGCCGGTTACATTCAAGCGAATGTAGCCGTGCTGGACCCCGAAAAACTCGGCCAAGTGATTACTATCGTGGTCGAGGTGCATGCCGAGAAAACACAAGCGGCAGATCTTGACGTACTGAAGAAGACATTTTCTGGGCCTGAGATACAACAGTGTTATTACGTTACGGGCGATGCCGATTTTTTGCTGGTATTAACAGTGCCGAGCATGTCGGCGTTTCAAGCGATCTGCGATCGCTTGTTCCATAGCAATCCGAATGTGAAATGGTTTAGAACCATTGTCGTATTGGATCGAGTGAAGGTGGGGATGGAGGTATTACTGAGTTAGGGGAAAAAGGTGCCTTTCACATAACGAATCAAGGCATCTTTGTCCATCGGTCGTGCAAAATAGTACCCTTGAAACCTGTCGCATCCAAAGCGCGTCAGCATTTCTAACTGTTCTTTAGTTTCAATTCCTTCAGCCACCACATCCATCTCAAGATTTTTACCTATGGTGACAATGCTTTGTGCCATTTGTTGCGCATTTTTACTTGTTAATGCCGCATCAATAAAGCTTTTATCAATTTTAAGCTCATCAATGGGAAGCATGCGCAACATACTCAAGGACGAATATCCTGTTCCAAAATCATCCATTGAGAGTTGCACCCCCTTGTTTTTAATAGCATGCAGAAGCGGCAAGACGCTTGAGGTATCCTCAATCAGCAAACTTTCCGTAATTTCGAGTGTAAGCCAAACGCCCTCGATGTTTTCTTGCTGCATCTTATTAATAAAGTAGGTTGCAAAATCAGGCTCCAACAGTTGTCGGGCGGATAGATTAATGGACGTAGAGAAAGAGATGCCAAGCGAGTGTTGTATTTGCTGAATATCGGCGAAGGTGGTTTCGATAATATAGCGCCCTAAGGTTGGCATTTGCCCTGACTCTTCCGCAATAGGAATGAAGGCATCAGGGGGAATACTGCCAAGGCGTGGATTGGTCCAGCGAATCAATGCTTCCACACCATAGAAAGAGCCATCGGTGGAGACTTGAGGTTGATAAACCATGTGAAGCTCATGGTTCTCTATCGCTCCGCGAAGCGCTTGCTCAATGTTGACGTTGCGAAGGTAGTTCTCTTGCATCGCATCTCGAAACAGGTGAGCACTGTTTTTAAGTCGCTTGGACTCGTACATGGCGATGTCGGCTGCCCGCAATAAATCGTCAATACTTTCACCATGCTCGGGATACTTTGCAATACCAACACTCGCACCGACATTTAAACGCATGGAGTTGATTAAGTAAGGCTTTGATGCTGTTTCGATGAGCGTATTGGCTAAGCCTACGAGCTCACTGTCGTCGTGAATAGTGCTCAGTAAGATAAACTCATCGCCCCCATGTCGCAACAAGGCTGTTTCTTGAGGTGATACCGCTTGCAACCGTTTAGCCAACTCCTGCAAGAGCATGTCTCCGAGGTGATGGCCAAAGCTGTCGTTAATGTTTTTAAAATTATCCAGATCCAGATAGAGCAGTCCAAAGGGGGAGGCTTGCGGATGGATCCATTGATGCACATTCTTGTTGAGATAGCTTCGGTTCAAAAGTCCCGTAAGTTGGTCATGGGTTGCTTGATGAAGTAAATCGGCGTTGCGTTTGGCTTCGGCGGTGGCAATGATGCGAAAGAGGGCATACAGCACACCAACAACGGATAAAAAAATCAAAAAATGAGCCGAAAAAAGTTTAACAAAATCTTTCCACAACACATCCAGTGGTGTCATAAGCATGAACCGGAGCTTATAGACGGTGTTGTTTTGGAATGAGATTAATTGTGGGCTCTTTTCGGAGGTGTAAACAAAGGATAAGGGTTGATCTAACCTCCAAAATGCATCTTCTTGGATATTGCCATGCAATCTTTCAATAGCCGTTATCATCGCCTGTTGTTTGTTCGTTGGCAGTAATTGTTGATAGCGCGAGAACTCATTTCCTTGGCTATCGCTTGCATATTGCAGGTACATATCATCTCGAACGATCAACGAAAGGTAGCGGTTTTCCTGATCAATGCTTTTGACAAGATGTCCAAACGAGTCATCTAAACGTAGGGCGGCTGTAATGACACGATAGACGCTACCATCTGGGTTACGTATGGCTTTGCGGATGGGAACAATCCAGTCTTGAAAGGGTTCGAAAAAATAGGTGCGTCCAAACACCATGGTGTCTGAATTCATTACTTCAATAAATGACTCACGGGATTGAGGTTGCTCCAACAAATTTGGAAAGTTCGATACATCTAAGTTGTTGGTTGCAAACAGCATGTTACCTTGTGGGTCGACAAGAGCGATAGAAATTATAGCGGGGCTGCCTTCAAGGGCGGCATCAAGAATGTCCATGGCGCTCTGATTGTCTTGGTAGGATGCATCTTCTAGAAAACGATGCCCGAGTATATCCAGCATGATTTCATTGGTTCGATATAGGGCTTGGGTAGAGTTGGCAATGAGCCTAAGGGTATTTTCTTGGGAGTTTTGAGCATTACCGAACAGTCGCTGCCACTGAGCATAAGAGACATAGGCAAAGTAAAGGGTTAAGCACGTGGTTAAAATATAAAAAATTGACCATAAGTTCTTTTTCAGGAGTGCCATGCAACTGACCTTTTATGAAGCTTGTATGAGCCCAACTTGCCAAAGCCATTCTTAGCTCTTCGGTACGGCGTATTTTATGCTAATAAGCTTATACATTGTTGTTATAAACTTGACGTTTGTCTAGGTTTTGTCTTCGTGTTTGTGTCTCAGAGTTGTGTGTGTTCAGTGCTTCATGAAGGTTAGTGAACTTTTATAAATGATATGCTGTTTATTTTTTAACGGCTGTCATACATTTGTGTTAGAGCCCTCCGTATTAAGGAAGGGCTATAAACAGGGTGTTTTTCCACATATCAAAGCAAATAATGCCTAAACCAAGCAATCGTTCGATCCCAAGCCAGCTTAGCTGCAGCTTCATCGTATCGAGGTGTCGAGTCATTGTGGAAACCATGATTAGTACCCGGATAGGTGTGTGCTTCGTAGGTTTTCCCGGCGGCTTTCAGGGCGTCTTCATAGGCTGGCCACGTGGCATTGATGTTTGGATCTGTCTCGGCAAAGTGAAAGAGTAAAGGGGCTTGAATCCGAGTAACATCATCTGGATTCGCCTGTCGCCCATAGAAGGGCACAGCGGCGGCAAGGTCAGGATATGCAACGGCGGCAGCGTTGGCAACTCCACCACCGTAACAGAATCCAGTGATGCCAACTTTCTCCGTGGTGTGCTCACTGGCTTGTAAAAATTCGATCGCCGCAAAAAAGTCATTCATGAGTTTCTGAGGGTCAACCTGTTGCTGCAATACTCGACCTTGATCGTCATTTCCAGGATACCCACCCACTGAACTTAGACCATCCGGTGCCAGTGCCACGAAACCTGCCTTTGCAACACGCCGGGCAACATCTTCAATATAGGGATTGAGTCCACGATTTTCATGTACAACCACTACTCCGGCTGCCTTCTCCTGTAGATTGGTTGGGCGTACTAAATACCCACGCACCTCACCATGCCCATTGGGTGAAGGATAGTGAATGTATTGTGCATGGATGTCGGGGTCGGTAAAGGCAATTTGTTGAGCCATAGCATAATTAGGACTGAGTGAGCTTAGGATGGCCGAAGCGGTAAGGCCGCCGACAGCGAACAGTGCGGCTCGATCCAAAAAGTCGCGCCGACTGAGACGTCCATGAACATATCCATCGTAGAGTTCCAGCAGGTCAGGATGAAAATCTTTGGCAGTGAGGCGAGACATATATTTCTCCTTGAGATATTCATTTTAAACCGAGTGGTGGATGTATGCGTTTTGTGATTCAGTTTAGTCGATAATTAAGGAGGTAAAGTTCCTGCCCAAGCAAAATCGACAGCGGTTTATCATGAGCCGCCATGGCCGTTATAATGCCATTCATTTCCTTATATGAAGAGCGCACTATGCAACCCGAAATAAAAATCGAAGAACTGATCGAAGGCAATGGCAAAACCGCTGAGCGTGGTGCGCTGATTACGGCGCATTATCGCGGTTGGTTGGAAGATGGCACTGAGTTTGATTCGTCCTACAAACGCGGCGAACCCTTCCAAGTGGTGCTGAGCAATAAGCGCGTGATCCAAGGCTGGATACTGGGCCTTAAGGACATGAAAGTCGGTGGAAAACGAAAGCTCTGGGTTCCCGCTGCTTTGGCCTATGGTGAACGTCAGATCGGCACAATGATTCCCGCAAACAGCAATCTGATTTTTGAAATTGAGTTGCTCGACGTATTAACGCGAGACGATTAAGCAGCACGACTCCTTTGCTCGTATTTGTACGTTGCCGAGATAGGTAATACTATCGAGTAAGCGTTAAGGGTACGGTGGCCTTTAGCATTGGTCTCCATTCTTTTGCTTTTAACCCCCTAATTTGAGGTGATGTGAATGTATTTTGGTAGTGATAATCAAGCGGGGGTTTCTGCAGCGATCATGCAAGCATTGGTTGAGGCGAATCAGGGCATCGCTGCTGCGTACAGTGATGATGAGTGGACGCATCGAGCTCGGGCAGCAATTGCCGATTGGTTTGAATGTGACGCTGATGTTCATTTTGTCAGCACCGGTACCGCTGCTAACTGCCTAGCTTTAGCCTGTAGTCTAGAGCCTTGGCAAATTGCGTTGTGCCATGGGCAAGCCCATATTATCAATGATGAGTTAACGGCTCCCGAGTTTTTTACAGGGGGCGCACGTTTACTTGGGCTTGATGCGCAAGCACCTAAGCTGAGTGCTATAACACTAGCGCATACACTAAGCCAAGGCTCTGCGCATCCTCCACACAATGCCGAACCCGCGGTACTCAGCCTGACTCAGCTGACAGAGTCAGGCCAAGTCTATAGCCTAGAAGAACTGCGTGAACTCACGGACATTGCTCATCAGTATGGCTTAATTGTCCACATGGATGGCGCTCGTTTTACAAATGCGTTGGTGAGTTTGGATTGCAGTCCGGCTGAAATGACATGGCGTGTTGGCATTGATGTGTTGAGCCTAGGGGCAACCAAAAATGGTGCCATGACTGCCGAAGCCGTGATCTTTTTTAAACCCTCCTTAGCCAAAAAATTTGTTCATATGCGTAAACGTTCTGGGCATCTGTTATCCAAAAGTCGTTGGATCAGTGCCCAGTTTCTGGCTTGGCTAAAAAACGACCACTGGCGGGAGCTGGCACTTCATGCCAACCAGCAGGCACGGCAACTGTCGGCAGGCATTGCTGAACACCCCAAGTGCCGCATCGTATGGCCAACACAAGGCAATGAGGTATTTGCAGTGATGCCCAAAGCATTTATTCAATCGCTTCGGGATCAAGGTGGCATATTTTATGAGTGGACGCCCAGTTTTGTTCCTGCAGAGCAGCGGGTACGAGAGCATGAGGCGATGGTACGCTTAGTCTGTTCCTTCCAAACTAAGCCCTGCGAGGTCGTGCAGTTTATTGATGCATTGCACCGAACGTAAACAGTATTCTAGACTGTTCGTTACAAAATAACTCTGTTAACATGAACCTTTATGATAATTATTCGTCTTAACTTGGCGATCATTACATAGGTTTAAGGAGTTAAGGATGCGTCAGTTACGACCTCGTATTGTTGAGGTGCGCTCAAAGCAGCGTTTGTCATCTCAACTTATGCGTTTAGAGTTACAGGGTGATCTTGAGGATTATCCTGTTCCGCAGCCTGCTGCACATATCAAGTTGATGTTACCTAAAGCAGGGCAGACATCACCTCAAATACCCGACATCGTTCAGGGTAAACCACGATGGGAAGATCTCTCTAGTAAACCTTGGGTGCGCACCTATACCGTGCGTCACTTCGATTCAGTCCGCCAATTGATGACAGTGGATATGGTGCTGCATGGGGCAGGGCCCGCTTGCGACTGGGCAAATGGCGCGGTTATTGGCAGTCGACTGGCCGTTACTTTGCCGGGTGGCCCAAACCCGATGTTGCCGCCAGCGGATGTTTACTGGTTAGCGGGTGATTTGACGGCCCTGCCAGGTATCGCCGCATTATTGGAGAACCTCCCAGACAGTGCTCAAGGACAAGTCTGGCTGCAGACGGCAGAAGACGTGCGTCATTTGTTGGGTGCAGTACCCGTTGGTATCGAGGTGCATTGGCTTGCAGCGTCTTCTACACCGGACGCTTTGCAGCTCTTACCGGCCCTGCAGGAAGCAAAGCTACCTGATCCTAAGTCCGTGTCATTTTGGCTTGCAGGGGAGCACCATGAAATCGTGGCCTTACTCAACTGGTTAAGACAGGAATGTGGTGTCGATAAATCGCACCTATATGCGGTGCCGTATTGGAAGCGACAAGCGGATGAGGAAGCGTATCACCGTGAACGACATCAAGTTATGGATGAGGAGTGAGTTGGATGCAGTTGTTTAGACAGGTGTGTGGATGGGTTGTGTTGTCAGTGATGTTGATCGGGCCTGTCTCGGCTGAGATTCTAGTGCAGCATAAACAAGGAGAGTTGCGGCTTCAGCAGGTTCCACAGCGAGTGGTGACATTTGATTTAGGTGTTTTGGACTCGCTGGATGCCTTAGGGGTGGATGTCGTAGGGGTGCCTAAGGACTTCTTGCCACCTCATTTAACACAGTATGCCGATGACCGTTACCAACAGATAGGTTCCTTATTTGAACCGAATTTTGAGGCATTGGCGGCTTTAAAGCCCGATTTAATTATCATTGGTGGCCGTTCAGCACCCAGTTTTCGTCAATTAAGTCGTCTTGCGCCTACATTGGATTTAACCCACGATTATACCGATTTTCTTCCCGATTTTTATCAAAATGCACGAATATTAGGGAAAGTCTTTGATAAAGAAGAGGACGTCGAAGCACGTCTGTCACAAATTGATACCCAGTTGCAAGACACCCGTGAATTGGCAGCCAATATTGAAAATGGATTGGTCATCATTACCTCGGGTGGGCGGGTATCTGCGTATGGCGTGGGTTCACGCACAGGCTGGTTGCATGAAAATCTAGGGATCACGCCAGCGGTTGATAATCTTAAAGAAGGTACGCATGGTGACCCTGTGTCCTTTGAGTTTATCCTAAAAACAGATCCTGAGTACTTGTTTGTTCTGGATCGTGATACGGCCATCAATTCAGGTGCGGGTGCTGCTCGGACTCTGCTCGATAATGAGCTGATGCATCAGACTCGTGCTTGGCAAGCGGACCGAGTGATCTACCTTAATCCGCAAATTTGGTACGTGACTGTGTCAGGGCTGAATGCGACTCCCGCCATGATTGAGGAAGTTCATGACGCGCTTCAACGAGCACAGTAAGCCGATTGTCTCCATGCGTTTGATGCTAGGCGTGGCTGTTTTAGCACTCTTAGCATTATGCAGCATGATGGTTGGAGTGATGGACCTTTCGTTGATGAATTTAACCGATGAATCAACTCAGGTCTTGCTGATCAGTCGAATCCCCAGAACCTTGGCGGTCATGCTCACCGGGGTTTCTTTGGCTGTTGCGGGTATGGTGATGCAAATGCTGGCCCGTAACCGTTTTGTAGAGCCGTCCACTACGGGCACGCTGGAGTCCGCTTTGCTGGGGATGCTAGTGGTGGCGTTGTTTGCTCCCGGTTTGGGCGTGATGTCCAAAACCTTGATTGCAACGGCCTTTGCAATGGGGGGGAGTTTGATATTCATGTTGCTCCTACGCTCAATACCCTTACGTTCAGCTGTCATGGTACCGTTGGTGGGCATTATGTTCTCCAGTGTTGTCGCGGCCGTGGCAACCTTTATTGCCTATCGCTTTAATCTGTTGCAGTCCTTGGCGAATTGGACCAATGGTGATTTTTCTGTATTGTTGCGCGGTCGTTATGAGTTGTTGTGGATCACCTTGGTCTGTGCCGTTTTGGCCTATCTCTATGCAGACCGTTTTACTCTGGCTGGCATGGGGCGAAGCTTCACCACTAATTTGGGGATGAACTATAGCGTCGTGCTGTTTACAGGATTGTTGCTGGTATCGATGATTGCGGCCATTACGGTGACAACAGCAGGTATGGTGCCCTTTCTTGGGCTGGTCGTGCCGAATGTGGTGAGTCTGCTGATGGGCGATAATCTGCGTCGGAGTCTGCCTTGGGTCGCCTTGCTCGGTGCTGGTTTTATGCTGTTTTGCGACCTTTTAAGCCGCTTACTTCGTTACCCCTATGAGGTGCCAGTGGGTACGGTGATGGGGGTGCTGGGTAGTGTGTTTTTTATCTATCTGTTACTGAAGCGAACTCAGCCACGCCATGTTTAGATCTTTGTCCCCCAGTATACGTCTGTGGTTGCTGTTGGGTGGTGTTATCCTCGCCAGCCTCCTTTTTATGACACTCAATGTGCGAGCTGGCTGGGCATTTACACTGCCCTTTCGCGGCGAAAAACTCTTGGGCTTGCTGTTGGTGGCGTATTGTATCGCTATCTCGACGGTGTTGTTTCAGACCCTTACCCATAATCGTATTTTAAGCCCCGGCATCATGGGGTTTGATTTTCTCTATTTGTTGCTGCAGTCGCTGATGGTGTACAGCTTTGGGACGGTTTTTTTCAGCCAAATATCCCCTTCTTTAAAATGGATCGGTGAAGTGCTGGTGATGGTCGGTGTCATGTGCCTATTATTCTATTGGCTGTTTATTCGTCAACAGCGTCACCTGCATGTACTGGTCTTGGTCGGGATTATTCTGGGCACCTTGTTTCGCAGCCTAAATGCCATGATTGCTAGGTTAATGGATCCGGTTGAATTTGATTTGCTGCAGGATGTGATGTTTGCCAGTTTCAATCAAATGGATTCAGCATTGCTGGGTGTGTCTGCGCTGATGGCGTTACTTGTGTCTGTTTTGGGATGGCGATACCGTCATGCCTTGGATGTATTGGCGCTGGGCAGTGATCAAGCGTGAATCTGGGCTTAAATCCACGTCGATTGATGATGCTGATTTTGATCGCAATCGCAATATTGGTTTCGGTCTCGACGGCGTTGGTGGGGCCGGTAACCTTTTTTGGATTGCTGGTGGCCAACCTTGCGTATTCGTTAGCCGGTACTCATCGACATGTGTATGTATTGCCGATGGCTTTTGGTTTAGCGGCAATTATTTTGATTGCCGGGCAGGCGGTGTTGGAGCATTTGCTTAGCTTTGGAACCGGGTTGAGTGTGATTATTGAGTTTATAGGTGGACTGTTTTTTCTGATGTTGGTGATACGGCAGGGTAGAAGATGATCGAGGTAAATGGGCTGAATAAGGCCTATCAAACACAAAAAGTCGTTGATCAGGTGAGTTTTCAACTGAAAGGCGCGGGTGTCACAGCCATCATCGGTCCAAACGGTGCCGGAAAATCGACGCTACTGGGGTTGATCAGTCGTTTGCAGCATCCAGATCAAGGTTGGGTTCGTGTGGATGAGCTGGATGTTCATCACTGTGCGGGTGATCGTTTAGCGCAAACTCTGGCGATTTTACGTCAGGAAAATCAAATCAGCACACGTTTGACGGTCAAGGACTTGGTTAGTTTTGGTCGATATCCTTACAGCAAGGGACGGATCAATGAACAGGATTTGTATAAAATCGAGCAGGCGCTGGTGTTTCTGGACTTAACCGACCTACGTCATCGTTATCTGGATGAGCTGTCCGGCGGGCAGCGACAACGCGCCTATATTGCCATGGTGCTGTGTCAGGATACTCGTTATCTGCTCTTGGACGAGCCACTCAATAACCTAGATATGAAACACGCCGTTGGTATTATGAAACTGTTGCGTCGTGCGGCAGATGAAATGGGCAAGCAGGTTGTGCTGGTGCTGCATGATATTAACTTTGCTGCCACCTACGCGGATTGTATTTTAGCGATGAAGGAAGGGCAATTGGTGTATATGGGCAGCCCTGAGGTCGTCATTACGCCTGAGATCATGCTGGACTTGTATGATCTGGAGATGACCATTCAGCAGGTTAGGGGCAAGCCAGTTGCGTTTTATTATAGCTAACATCGAAGGTTTGAGCATGAACTTCATCCATGCATTCAGCGAATGACTGAATGAGGTCTGCGTTGTGTAGGTTCTGATCATGGCAAAAATAATACGAAATAGGTGTTTGAGGTAAAAAGGGTTTGATGCAGAGACCTGTTTTTCGCCAATAGGCTGTTGCAGGATGAACCAGTCCCACGCCAAACCCAGATTCAACGAGGTTCATGACCAACGAGGCTGTGGTTGCGTTTATCGTGAGTTTTGGACTGCAATTAAACTGATCAAATAGTTTGCTTTGTACTGCACTGCATAGGTCATTTGGATTGTAGTCAACGAACTCAAACTGATGAAGATCCTGTGCATGAATGACGTCTTTACTCGTGAGTGGATGGTCTTGCGGCATCACACAGACTAAGGAGGAGCCCAACACCGTCTCAGAGACAAATGCAGGGTGATTAATGGGGGTTGAAATAATGCCTACATCCAGTTTTCGGCTAATGAGTAAATCTTTGATCATGGCGGTATTCCCCGTCATCAGAGAAAGATGGATCGTCGGGTGTCGTTGACGAAACGCTTTACACACCTCTGCCGAATAGCGACTCGCCAGTACAGGCAGGAGTCCAATTGAAAAGACTCGAGGACCTTCTTTTTTTAAAAGCTTTATTTCTCGACCCAGTTGAGACAGTTCGGTAAAGACGCGATCGCTGTGTTCGTAGAGTTTTAGTGCTGCAGGTGTGGGTTGCAGGCGTCCAGAGCGCCGTTCAAACAAGGTCAACTCAACATCCTCTTCCAGTGCTGAAATGAGTTTGCTAACGGCGGATTGGGTGATAAACAAACTATTGGCTGCGCGGCTGATGGATCCATGCTTAATAACGGCTCTGAAGGCTTCCATTTGACGAATATTGAAACTATCACACATACGTTGCCAGCCTATTGAACGCAAGTTGAGAAGGGGGTATTCCGTTTAGGAAAGTTGACTTAATATTAAATCAATTGATAATCATTAGCAATTGCAAGGATAATAGCCTTCTGATTAAATCACGCAGTGTTTGAACTGAAGGAGATCTACATGGCAGTTATATTTTCACATCCTATTTCACGTGCCTTGCTAATGGGCAGTCTGATGACTGGGCTTTCGAGCGTCGCTATCAGTCAAACGCAGGAATTGTCTGAAACACTTGATAACTGTGGTTATCAACTGAATGTGAGTGCTCCTCCTGAGCGAGTCATTACAGTTGGGCAAGCCTCTACCGAGTTGCTATATCGCTTGGGGTTACATGAAAAGGTTGTGGGAACGTCTAACTGGTTTACGGATGTTGCCCAAGAGTTTGAAGAGGTGAATGCCAATATTGAACGCTTGGCGGATAACTTTCCGAGTTTTGAAAGTGTCGTGTCAAAACGGCCCGATCTTGTCACGGCTGATTTTTTGTTCAGCGTAGGACCTCAAGGCGTGGTTGGTACACGTGAGCAGTTTCATACATTAGGTACCCAGACCTATGTAATGGCCTCACAGTGCTTGGATCAGGATTCCAGCCGTGGTGTGGATGGCGTTCGCACGGCAATGTTTACACTGGATAACCTATATAAAAGCATTCGTGATTTAGCAACAGTGTTTGATGTACAGCCAAAAGGTGAAGAAATCATTCGTGACATTCAGCAACGGGAAGCGAACGCTATCGCTAAAGCGGCTGAGCAGAATCTTGGTGATGTGTCCGCTGTATTTTGGTTTTCCAGTGCTGCGTTAGAAATGGATCCTTGGGTTGCAGGTAGTCAAGCGGTTCCTGGCTGGATGATGTCCACGTTAGGTATACGCAATGTTGTTGAGTCGAATGAGGTCTGGCCATCTGTTGGTTGGGAGTCAATCGCCAAGGCTAATCCAGACTTTATTGTCATTGCACAGATGCAGCGTCGTCGTTTCGAAGCCGATGATTACGAGAAAAAATTAGAATTTTTGCGTACAGACCCCGTGACGCGCCATATGGATGCTGTGGTGAATGATCGCATCATCATTATGGATGCGCATGCGATGGAAGTGACTCTTCGTTCAATAGAAGGTTTAGAAAGGTTAGGGGCGGCGCTAGAGACGTTTAAGAATAAGAGTTGAGTGAGCCGTTGTAGCGTTAAGAGCCCCTCTTAACAGCGGAAAATCATCAAGATTGAAGAGAATAGATATGTCATTTTTATTTGGGAAATTGTCTCGGTTTATCACCATAACGGGCGTTTTAGTGGGGGCGGTAACGCTCAATTATAGTCAAGCGTCAAACTTTCCTTTGGAAATAGAAAACTGTGGTAAAACTGTGCAGATGAGTGCTCCACCTGAGCGTGTGATTACGGTTGGGCAAGCCTCCACTGAGTTGCTGTATCGCTTAGGTTTGCATGAACGGGTGATCGGCACGTCTAACTGGTTTACGGATGTTGCCGACCAGTATGAGGAGGTCAATGCTAAGATCGAGCGCTTGGCGGATAATTTCCCTAGTTTTGAAAGTGTTGTCTCTAAACGCCCAAATCTTGTGACGGCAGATTTTCTGTTTGCAGTAGGGCCTCAGGGCGTAGTCGGCAACCCTGAACAGTTTCAGTCACTTGGGATTGCAAGCTATGTGCTTGACTCTGAGTGTGTCGGGTCGAACTCGGATGGTTCTCCAACGGCATTTCGCTTGGACAGTTTGTTCCAGAGTATTCGAAATCTTTCAAGTATGTTTGATGTGCAAGCGCAGGGCGATGAGCTGATTCGTGAGATACAAGGACGTGAAGCGGCTGCCATTGCAGACGCTCAGCAGCGTAATCTGAATACTCTTTCTGCCGTGTTTTGGTTTTCCAGCGCTGATATACAAATGGACCCTTGGGTTGCCGGAACAACGGGGGTACCTGCTTGGATGATGTCAACCTTGGGCATTAAAAATATCATCGACGCTCCGGAAGAGTGGCCTTCTGTGGGCTGGGAAAGCATTGCCAGAGCAAACCCAGATGTGATCGTTATCGCAGACATGACTCGTCGTCGCTTCGATGCCGATGATTATCAGAAGAAGTTGGAATTTTTACGCTCAGACCCTGTGACACGCCAAATGTCAGCTGTCGTGAATAATCGCATTGTTGTCATGGACGCTCATGCAATGCGAGCTACGTTGCGTTCGATTGAGGGGCTTGAGCATCTGGTCGAGGCCTTGAGCCCAATGGATTTGGCTGGGAAATAGTTGCACATGTCCACACTTGTTTTGCACAAAACCGCCAGCCTTGTGATTCAGTTGCTCAGAGGCTTATTGCTGGCGGCCAGTATTCTTCTGGCGGCTATTTTACTGGCCGTAACCATTGGCGAAAGTTCGATTAGCTTGCGGACGGTGTATCAAACACTGGCCAACAAACTTTTAGGTGCTCAGTATGCCGTTGATCTCATCGATGCCGGTATTCTATGGGAGTACCGCTTGAGCCGAGCTGTCATTGCCTCTTGCTGTGGAGCTGCTTTAGCGGTGAGCGGCGTAATTTTACAGTCGTTGTTACGAAACGTCCTGGTTGATCCCTATATTTTAGGGATCTCTGCGGGGGCCTCTGCCGGGGCTGTCGCTGTCACGATTGTGGGCATAGGTGCTGGTATGCTATCTATGTCAGCAGGGGCGTTCTTGGGAGCGCTGCTGTCATTCGGTCTCGTGTTGGCACTTTCCCGAGTCACAGGACAGATCATCTTGGCCGGAATAGCCGGGGCTCAATTGTTTCATGCACTTTCGGCGTTAATGATTACCAAATCAGCTAATGCTGAGGCCGCCCGTGGAATCATGTTTTGGCTGTTGGGGAATCTCAGTGGTGTGCGTTGGGGAGATGCTTGGCTTGCGGTTCCTATCGCTCTCATCGGTCTGGCCATCGCTCTATACTATGCCCGCGCTCTGGATGCCTTTACCTTTGGGTCGGAGTCTGCAGCGTCGTTGGGGATTCCAGTAAAGCGAGTGAGGTTAATTTTGATATTGGTAACGGCATCCATGACAGCCGTTATGGTGTCGATGGTTGGATCAATAGGTTTTGTAGGGTTGGTGATTCCGCATGCTGCACGCTATCTCGTCGGGGTACGTCATGCTGTGCTACTGCCTGTTTCCGCCTTGATGGGGGCTGTGTTTCTAGTTATGTCCGATATTCTTTCTCGTATTGTCGTGCCCGGACAAGTTTTACCCATTGGCGTAGTGACGGCCTTGATTGGCGCACCTGCCTTTGCCTTGATTCTGATTCGGGGGGCGAAGCACAAATGATTTCGGTCCAGAATGTCAGTTATCAACTGCGTGGTAAAACCTTGATCAGCCCGCTGTCCTTTGAGGTGCAGCCTGGTGAGGTTCTGGGATTGATTGGCCCTAATGGCTCGGGTAAATCAACGCTCTTACGCTTACTGGCGGGCATTACTCAGCCAAGTCGTGGTGAGGTCTTCTTAAAGGGGAAAGCGATACATCAGCTCCAACGAGGAGAGGTTGCACGCCAGATGGCCTTTGTGACACAGCAAGCCGAAACACACGAGCATATTCAGGTTCGTGATGCTGTTGAACTGGGACGGACGCCTTGGCTTTCTCTGCTGAACCCTTGGTCAGAACGGGATCGTTGCATTGTCGACGACGCCATGCACGCGCTCAGTATTCAGCACCTTGGGGATCGTATTTGGCAGACTCTTTCGGGTGGCGAGCGCCAGCGCGTTCATCTGGCCAGAGCTCTAGCGCAGCAACCTGAAATACTGCTGCTGGATGAGCCGACGAACCACTTAGACATTCAAAATCAGCTGGCTATTTTGCAGTTGGTCGAGACGTTAAAGACGACCATTGTCGTTGCTTTGCATGACTTGAATCAGGCCGCTCGCTGTGATCGTTTGATCATCATGCACGCCAGTCGTCTGGTTGCGATCGGTAAGCCTGAAGAGGTGCTCACACCTGATCGTATTTGGGACGTGTTTGGGGTAAATACTCGAACAATTCATGACCCTGAACTGCAACGACCCTTACTTCATTTTTTCTAATTACATAGGATACTCCAATGAGAACATTGCTATTACTGGCGTGTGTGCTGTTTATGCCGTATCTCGCGGCTGACACCCTTCACGAAGTGAAAATGCTCAATATGAATGCAACAGGTCCGATGCCATTTGAGCCCGATTTTTTGGCGATTAATCCAGGAGACAGCATTCGATTCATACCGGAACATCGGGGGCATAATGTCGGAACGATAAAAAACTTTATCCCTGAAGGTGCCGCAACATTTATGAGTAAAATAGACGAAGACTTTACAACGCAGTTTACCCTTGAAGGATGGTATGGGCTGAGATGTCCGCCCCATTACACCATGGGTATGGTTATGCTGGTCAAGGTTGGCAATCCATCGATTGATCAGCTGGTTCTCCCAGATGACCTGCCCGCTGCAGCATTAGAGCGTTTTAATACGATTATTGATCAACATGTGGCTGTGACAAGGTAATTCTCAGACATGAACGCTTGGAAGGGTATTTCGCTACGGCTCATTGCGACGGGTTTATTTGCCGGGATGGCGCTCTGTGTGAAGATCGCGTCAGCCGACGCGCCAGTGGGGCAGATTGTCTTTTGGCGTAGCAGTATCGCCTTGATTCCCATTGTGCTCTATTTGATGTGGATGAATGCCTTTCCAACGGCCTTGCGGACGCGGCATTGGAAAGGACACCTCTCGCGCAGTGCGTATGGTTGTCTAGCGATGTTTCTATCCTTTATTTCCTTGGCGTATTTGCCTTTGTCCTTAGCCGCTGCACTGGGCTTTTTGGCTCCGATTTTTGCGATTCCCTTGGCGGTTATGCTGTTGGGGGAAAGGCCCTCTTTTTATCTGGTCATCATGGTATTGACAGGGTTTTTAGGTGTTTTGATTATCTTATATCCTTCTTTGGAATCGCCTGATATGACCAAAAGCACGTTGCTGGGGTGTATGGCAGGGTTGGCGATGGCAATTACCACCGCCGTTGCAAAAGTGAAAATCAAACAGCTAACGCACACAGAACATGCGGGTAGCATAGCCTTTTATTTTGCACTGATTTGCAGCCTATTTGGCTTGTTGACCGCTTTCTTAGGGTGGGCACCATTGGATACGCACACCCTCTTTTGGCTTATCAGTGCAGGTTTATTTGGAGGAGTAGCCCATGTTGTTATGACAGAAGCCATGGCGAGAACATCGGTTTCTACGCTCGCAGTATTTGAATACACGGCGATCTTTTGGGCGCTCGGGCTCGACTATAGCGTCTTTGGCGGCCTGCCCGATCCCATCGCTCTGGTCGGTGTCGTGATCATTGTCTTGGCGGGTGTCGGTGTGCTGAAAATAGAGTCACGACCTGTAAGGGGGTAGTTGTTAAGCGAGGCTTAGTTCGCCGTTTTCATCCCCTTTTCTTCAGCCATTTTGGTTGTTGTAGGTTTTACCGAGCCCCCTTTAATAAACATGACCCCGTTACCCACCAAAATCATAACTAGACCGAGCACGGCTGGAAGTGTCCAGACATAGCCTTCGAAGAGCGTGGAGATACCCAAAGCGACCAGTGGGAAGAGCAGAGTGGCATAGGCGGCTTGGCCCGCCCCAATGCGTCCAATCAGCGCGAAGTAGGCGCCAAATCCTATCACTGAGCCAAATATTGCGAGATAGAATAAAGCGCTTAAATAACTAAAAGACGTATCCAATGTGAAAGGCGTACCCGTGAGCAGGACAATCGCGAGCAGAGTGAGGGCGCCATACGACATGGCATAGGCATTAGTTGAGAGTAAATCCAGTCCCTTGCGTTGATGGCGCAGACTAATCATATTGCCCAGAGAGAACCCGTAGGTGCCAAGGAGTGCACAGCCCAGTCCGAAGAGAACGTCCAGATTGAAAGACTCGCCCGTGAGATCTGGCCAGAAGAGTAGCAGCATGCCGATCAGACCTAATCCATTTGCCAGATAAATGCGCGAAGTAATGGGGAGCCGAAAGAAAATCACGCCATTGATGGCATTGAACATCACGGCCATGGAAAAAACGACCGAGTTCAGCCCCGATGTGATGTATTGAGTCGCCGTATAAAAGAGTAGAAAGTTGAAGCAAAAAACACACATGCCCTGCATCAGACAGAAAAGATGATCACGGGGATTAATACGGCGCAGTTTTCCAAGTACGGCAAGACACGTCAGCAAAAACAATGCGGCCAGCGCAAAGCGATAGAATACCGAGACAGTGACAGCGACTTCACCAAGTTGAAATGCAATAGCGATCCAAGTGGTGCCCCAAATTAAAACCGTAGTGATATACAAAAAAGCGTTCATGTTGATCCTCGAAACCTGCAGCTGATCAAATCTTCTGCGATGGTTATGTATTGGTGATGTGTCACTATAGCGAGGATGGCTGTGTTTGATCTTGCAGATTGCTGCACTTAACTTTCATATTCTTGCGCTTTTTTAACAGGTAGGGATGATGTCTGCTTGGCAGCAGCCGGAGGGATGTTTAGTATCCTGAAATAGGAGAGGCTAACATTGAGCAGGGGGCGTTATGCATTCACACTATCAAGTTTTTAAGCAGATGAGTCGACACAAACCCGTGTTGAAAGCAGGCTCTAGCCTTGAGAACGGTATGGGATTGGCGCGCTGGTTTAATGACGATGATCATATTGCTCTGGACAAGTCAGAGCATCACACATTGAGCCTGTACGTTGCCGATGGCTTCGAGTGCTACCGCAAAACACCACATGGATGGCGCAACGGCGGTGCGCCCGGTCGTTTTTGCCTGATGCCAAAGGAGCACGAGTCCGCTTGGGATATTCGCGGCCCACTGGAGTTTGTGCATCTCTATTTCACGGACCAGCACCTCAATACCCTGACTGAACAGGTGTGGGACAAGTCGCCATCCAGCCTGTTGCTTGATGAAATGCATTTTGCTGAAGATGCCAGTATTACCCTTCTTTACCATCAGTTTTTGTTAAATCTAAATTGGCAAGAGCGCAGTGATCAGCTGGCCCTGAGCAGTGCGACAACCTTATTACTGATTCATTTACTCAAAACCTATGCTCAGTGCAATTGGCAGCTCCCTCAGACACGGGGCGGATTGGCACCCTATCAACTCAAGCGTGTGCGTGAGTACATCGAAAGTCATTTGAATCAACCTTGTTGTTGCGAGACTTGGCGGCTCAGGCATGCCTTAGCGAGTACCATTTCTCGCGCATGTTTCGTCAGAGTCAAGGCCTGGCGCCGCATCAATACGTGTTGCACAGACGCCTACAGCGGGCCGAAATGTTGTTGAAAGAGACGTCCTTGCCCTTAGTGGATATCGCCCTGGAATGCGGGTTCAGCTCATCGAGCCATTTATCCAATCGATTTCGGCAGGTGAAGGGTGTGCAGCCTTCATATCTAAGAAAATCACTTACGGTCTAAACAAATACTGTCGTTATAAAGACATCTCAAATGTATAGACTTAACCAGTCTTGTTTGAGTAGACATGACGGTTGGAACAATATTCAAATGTGTACTAGTGTTTCTGAAGAGGTTGTTCGTCCAGCCCGTATTGAAAGGGTGCAAGCTGTATTAGCAAAACTCCGCGTAAACCCTCGCCCAATCGGGCGGGGACAGTGTGCCCCTTGGGTATACAAGCGGGAACCGCGCAGCGGTTCTATTCTGGTGTAGCCTGACTCTGCACATACTCTCTCAGTGTTTCGATAGTTGCCCCGCCTGCACTACAGGCAAAGTAGGAACGTGACCAGAGCGCTGCGCTTTTGCTTTGCCGGGGTATGTGGGTATTGAGTATGCGTATCCGGCGTGATGAAACCGATTTCAGGTTGTTCACCATAACGCTGATCGCCAGCTTCGGCGGATAGGCTATCAGCAGGTGAACGTGATCCGCTTCACCGTCCATTTCCAGCAGGCCACACTCCAACTTCTCGCAAGCAGACTCAAACGCTTCACGTAGTTGCTCAATCATATAGCCGTCGAACAGTTTTCGCCGGTACTTGGTGGTAAAGACCAGATGCACAACCAGCTTGGTGACGCTGTGGCGTTTTCGGAGGTAATTTGAAAGCAACTCTTTGTTATGCGCACTCACTTGAAATATGACCTTACTGGCTTATAATAACTGAATCATATCAATGAGCGCTGAAATGTTAAAGGCCACGAAAGTACGCATCTACCCGACACCTGAACAGGCGGAATTTCTCAACCGCCAGTTCGGTTCTACGCGGTTTGTGTACAACAAGGCGCTGCATATCATCAGCTCACAGTACAAACGCCACGGCCTGAAGCTCAAGGCCAAGAAAGACCTTAAGCCGCTTTTGGCGGTGGCGAAAAAGTCCCGCAAGTATCACTGGCTCAAGGATTTTGATTCGATTGCACTCCAGCAAGCGTGCATCAACCTCGATAAAGCCTTCCAGAACTTTTTTGACCCGAAGCTCCCCGCCCGTTACCCCAAGTTCAAGCGCAAGCATGGCAAACAATCCAGCTACCACTGCATGAGTGTGAGTGCTGGTGAAAACTGGATCAAAGTGCCGAAGATGAAACCGATTAAGGCGCGGGTTCACCGTGAGCTGGACGGAAAGCTCAAGAGCATAACTCTGTCGCGCACGGTAACAGGGAAATACTATGCCTCGCTGTTGGTCGAAGACGGCTTGGAAACACCTGCCCCATTGCACACCGTTGATACCGTGCTGGGCGTTGATATGGGACTAACCCATCTTGCTATCGACTCCGAAGGAAACAAGACGGCAAATCCCCGTTTCCTGAAACGCGCCCAATCTAACTTGCGACGCAAGCAAAAGGCCCTGTCCCGATGCCAGAAAGGCAGTAAGGGCCGTGCGCAAGCTTGCCTTAAACTTGCCAAGGCGCATGAGCACCTAGCGAATGCCCGTGCGGATTTCCAGCACAACCTGTCCCGACAACTTATTGATGAAAACCAAGCGGTGGTAGTCGAGACCCTAAAAGTAAAAAAACTGCTGAAGAACCGGAAATTGGCGAAGCACATCGCAGACGCAAGCTGGTTCAGCCTGATTCAGAAACTGGAATACAAGGCGAAGGAGCAGGGCAAACATCTGGTCAAAATCGACCAGTGGTTCGCCAGCTCCAAGACCTGCTCCTGCTGTGGGCACAAGGTAGACACCCTGCCGTTGTCGGTGCGTAACTGGTCGTGCCCTGCTTGTACAGTAGAGCTTGATCGCGACGTAAACGCCGCGATCAATATCCACCAGCAGGGTGTTATCAAACTACGGGCCGAAGGACTGTCGGTTCCTGCCAATGGAGCTTGCGTAAATCCGGCCACGCGCCGGTTGCTGCCTGAGAAGTTGGAAGCCTCGCCCGTCAGGGCGGGGAGCAGTCACCCACAGATCTTGTTTTCAACGGAACACTAAGGTCGGCACAGCGTGCTGAAATGGCATTCAAAGTGGCGGGCCGTATCGAGGAGATTCGAGTCAATGAGGGACAGTTGGTTCAACAGGGCGATGAGCTTGCGCGCTTGGATGATCGAGAAATCAGGGCGGCATTTAACTCAGCACAAGCTGAGTTTACATCGGCGGATAACGATTATCGTCGAGGGAAAGCTATTTTTGACAGTACCCAAGCCATTATGAAGGGGAAGCACACTATCCGGCCGTTGTAGAGGCCTGTTTGAGTCGAGCACGACCGGTGGTGCTGGGGGCATTAACCACCATTTTAGGTGTGGCTCCGCTCTTAGTGGATCCTTTCTTTAAGAGTATGGCCGTCACTGTTATGTTTGGTCTTACCTTTGCGACAGCCTTGACGTTAGTTGTTTTACCGCTCTTTTATGTTCTGGTATTTCGGATACGTCCAACTTAAATCGCTAAGGCGTATTGCCTTGATGAATCACTGTTGGTTTAAAAAATTGGCGGCCTCGGGCAAATGAGGCTGCCAATTTTAGATTTCACTTACACTTAATTCCCCGCTTCTAACCAATTGGCCATTAACTCATCATATGGCAGAGTCCGGCCCTGTTCTTTTTCATTTTCTAAGCGTGGCTTAGGTGCGCCCGGTTGAGCAAACCAGTATTCAGGGTCTCTTGGTTCATTCAATACAGGGGCATATTGTGAAAAGACATTGGCACGTGCCAGGCGCATCATGGTGTTGTCCATCGCTGCGGCTAGATTATCCAGCGCTTGTTGAGCCGAAATTTCACCGCTGACGGCCGGTGCAAGGTTTTGCCACCAAAGCGGAGCCAAGCGGGGGTAGTCAGGGACGTTGGTTCCTGTCGGTGTCCACATGCTTTCATTCGGGCTGCGGTAGAACTCAATTAAACCACCAAATTTGGGAGCCAACTCTGTCATGGCATCGGATTCGATGTCAGAACGGCGAATCGGTGTTAAACCGCGAATGGTTTTCTCCAAGGAAGTGGTTTTGGCTACAGTGAATTGCGCCCATAACCAAGCGGCGGTACGGCGATCTTCAGGTGTTGAGTTAAAGAAGGTCCAAGCGCCCACGTCTTGGTAACCGACTTTCATCCCCTCTTGCCAGTATGGGCCAACAGGAGAAGGAGCCATACGCCATTTTGGGTTCCCCTCATCATCGGTCACTGGCAATGCTGGATCCGTCATGTCCGCAGTAAAGGCAGTGTACCAGAAGATTTGTTGAGCGATGTTGCCTTGAGCGGGAACGGGGCCTGCCTCACCAAAGGTCATGCCTTGTGCTTCTGGTGGAGCATAGTCACGCAGCCATTCCACCATTTTACGCACGGCGTATTCAGCCGCTGGTGAGTTGGTGGCACCACCACGAGACACGCTAGAGCCCACAGGATTTCCGGTTTCGTTGACGCGAATACCCCAGTCATCGACAGGGTTCCCAAAGGGCACACCAGGGTCACCCATACCTGCCATGGAAAGCCAGGAGTCATGGAAGCGCCAACCCAACGACGGATCACGGCGGCCATAGTCCATGTGGCCGTAGACGCGCACGCCATCGATTTCTTTTACATGGTTAGTGAAGAAATCCGCGATGTCTTCATAGGCCGACCAGTTTAAAGGCACGCCTAAATCGTAACCGTATTTTTCTTTAAATTGCTGTTGCAGGTCTTCACGTTCAAACCAGTCGGCACGGAACCAGTAGAGGTTGGCAAACTGTTGAGTGGGCAGTTGGTAGATTTTGCCATCAGGCCCTGTTGTGTATTGAATACCGATGAAATCTTCGAGATCCAGCGTGGGCAGGGTGTAGTTTTTCCATTCGTTCTCCATCGCATCCGAAATCGCGATGGTCTTACCGTAACGAAGATGGGTACCGATGGCATCGGAGTCGTTTACAAACGCATCGTAAATGTTTCGATCCGATTGCATCTGGGTTTGCATGGTATCAACAACATCCCCCTCACTGATGATATTGTGTGTCACCTTGATACCCGTGATTTCACTAAAGGCTCTGGCCAGCACATTGGCTTCATACTCGTGAGTGGTTAAACCCTCGGCGACGGTTCTGATTTCCATACCACGGAAGGGCTCAGCGGCTTTAATAAACCATTCGAGTTCAGCCAACTGCTCTTCTCGGCTTAAGGTCGAGCGTTGGAAGTTGCTATCGATCCATCGCTCGGCGGCAGCTCGATACTGATCCGCTTGGGCATGCAATTGCGCACTGGCAAATAATAAGCTGGCCGCAAGAACAGAAAGGCGCATGGTTTTATTGTTTTTCATATCCACCTCATTTTTATTAAAACGACGTCCTTTTCAATTTTGGTCCGTCCTGGTTTTCATTAACCCCAGCGCATCAGGATCGCCATCCATATGGCGGAAATGGCTGTGGCTACTAAAATTGATAAGTCGGTAAATCCAACAATGCCTAAATGAATAAAGGCACTGGTTAAGAGTCCAATAAACAGGCGGTCTCCACGTGTGGTTTTAATCGGAAGAAACCCTTTTCGCTCAATTGAGGGCGAAACGTATTGCCAAATTGACATGCTTGCCAAAATCAGCCCGATACCGATAAAAAAGCCTGCTGTGGGCGTGGTCCAAACCATCCAGCTCATGATATGTCTCCTTAGGTTCGACCGAGGGCAAAGCCCTTAGCGATATGGTTACGAACAAAGTAAATCACAAAAATACCGGGGATAATGGTCAGTACGCCGGCGGCAGCTAAGACGCCCCAGTCAATACCGGATGCGCCAACGGTACGGGTCATAATGACCTGAATAGGCTGGGCCTCTGTCGCCGTTAAGGTTCTGGCGAGGAGCAATTCAATCCACGAAAACATGAATAAAAAGAAGGCCGTCACACCGATCCCTGAACCAATCAGAGGGATAAAAATCTTGGCAAAGAAGCGTGGAAAACTGTAGCCATCGATGTAAGCCGTTTCGTCAATTTCTTTCGGCACGCTGCTCATAAAGCCTTCCAAAATCCACACGGCAAGTGGGATGTTGAATAGACAGTGGGCGAGGGCCACGGCGATATGGGTATCAAAGAGCCCGACGGATGAATACAGCTGAAAGAAAGGCAAAACAAAGACGGCCGGTGGTGCCATTTTGTTGCTGAGCAGCCAGAAGAAAAGGTGTTTGTCGCCCACAAATTTGTAGCGAGAGAACGCATAGGCTGCGGGCAAGGCAACGGTTAAGCTAATGACCATGTTGAGGGACACATAGATCATTGAGTTAATGTAGCCTTTGTACCAGCTTGGGTCTGTTAGAATTTTTTGATAATTCTCAAAGGTGAAGTTTTGCGGCCAAAAGGTGATGGCACCCAGGATCTCTTGGTTGGTTTTGAACGACATGTTCAATAACCAATAGATGGGCAGCAAAATAAAGAGAATGTACACAATTAGCGCGATACGGGATTTCATAAGGCGATCCTTTATTATTTTTCTTTTTGCATGTTCATAATGGTGGTGTAGAACACCCAGCTCACGGCTAAGATGATCAAGAAGTAAATAATCGAGAAGGCCGCTGCAGGTCCAACATCAAACTGACCGATAGCCATGGTCGTCAGGGCTTGGCTTAAAAAGGTGGTTGAACTGCCCGGACCGCCACCAGTTAAGACAAAGGGCTCGGCATAGATCATGAACGAGTCCATAAAGCGCAGTAAAATACCGATGATTAAAACATTGGTTAGCTTGGGCAATTGGATGTAGCGGAAAATAGCCCAGCGCGAGGCACGGTCAATGCGTGCCGCTTGGTAGTAAGCCTCGGGGATAGAGCGCAATCCGCTGTAACAAAGCAAGGCAATCAGAGGTGTCCAGTGCCAAACATCCATCAGAATAATGGTGGCCCAGGCATCCACAGGGTTGCGTGAGATGTTATAGGCAACGCCCATTTCGCGCAGGCTCCAGCCCATCAGGCCAATGTCACTGCGTGTGAAAATCTGCCAAATGGTACCCACCACATTCAAGGGTATGAGCAGGGGAAGTGCAATTAACACGAGACACAGGGACGCCGCCATCCCTCGCTTTGGCATGAGCAACGCGATACCGATACCCAAAGGAATTTCGATGCTGAGCGTGGTAAATGAAAACATAAACTGCTTCATTAAAGCACTTTGTAGCGCAGCATCATTCAAGATGGCTTTGAACCACTCGGTTCCGACAAAATAACGAGTATTGGTGTCGAACACATCTTGTACCGAGTAGTTAACAACGGTCATTAATGGGATGATCGCGGAAAAAGCGACCAATACGAAGACTGGCAGCACTAGGAACCAGGCTTTATTGTTTTCGATTTTATTCATCATCAGCCTCCACGAGGTATTCGTTCACGTATACCTTCAGCCACTGGTCAGGAAAGCTGATCCAGGCTTTGTGCTTAGGAATGCGTTGATCTTCATGTAAACGTGCTTTGAGCAGTTGGTTTCTGAGCTTGAAGGTCATGATGTGGTAAGTGCCTAGGTCTTCACTGTCAATCACATCCACTTCGTAGGCTTCATCGTTCTTTTTGTCCCAAACATGAACAAACTCAGGACGTATCCCCAGCTTGATCGACTCATAGGGCAAATGCTGAATCTTATCGAGAATCTTTTCGGGCACCTTCAGCTTCATGTCTTCAAACACGAAGTGCTGCTCTTCAAGTTGCACATTCATAAAGTTCATCCCTGGGCTGCCAATGAAGTAGCCAACGAAGGTGTGCTTGGGGTTTTCGAAGAGTTCGTGGGGTGAGCCAAACTGAACGATTTGGCCTTCATACATCACCGCAATTTTGTCGGCGAAGGTGGCGGCTTCCAGCTGGTCGTGGGTGACGTAAATCATGGTGATGTTAAATTGATCGTGAATTTGCTTGAGCTTGCGCCGCAGCTTCCATTTTAACTGTGGGTCAATCACCGTGAGGGGTTCGTCAAATAAAATAGCGGACACATTGTCCCGAACTAGGCCACGCCCCATGGAGACCTTCTGCTTTTCATCAGCGGTTAGGTTTTTTGCTTTTTTATGGAGTAGAGGGCTGAGTTCCAGTATGTCGGCAATTTCATGGACTTTGGATTGGATTAAGTGTGCCGGTGTTTTCATATTCCGCAGAGGGAAGGCGAGGTTATCAAACACGGTCATGGTGTCGTAAATCACCGGAAACTGAAACACCTGAGCAATGTTGCGCTCCTCAGGAGGTAAGCTATTGACCTTGACGCCATCAAACAGAATTTCGCCGTCAGAGGGTTCAAGCAAGCCTGAGATAATGTTCAGTAGGGTCGACTTACCACAGCCTGATGGTCCGAGTAGGGCGTAAGCGCCCCCTTGCTCCCAGACTTGATTCATTTGCCGTATGGCATAGTCTTGGGGGGCATTTGGCTTTCTGGAATAGGTATGCGCGAGGGCATTTAAGACGATTTCAGCCATGGTTAAACTCCTGAAATACGGGCAGGTGCATGAATCAACTGACCCTGCAAATCAAAGGCGTAGAGTTTGTGCGTCGGAAAATAGATGGTAATTTTTTCATCGACAGCATACTCATGAACCCCCGGTAAATGTAAAACCAAGGAAAGATGGTCATTGCGCACATGCAAAAAGGTCTCTGATCCACTAATTTCAGCGAGGTCAACGGTGACCGGAAGTTCTAGGTCATCGTCCGCATGCGGGACTAAGCCGATATGCGATGCGCGGACACCGAGGTTGTACATACCTGGTGTGAGATGGTTTAAATCTTTGTTCAGTTGGAAATGCACCGTCTCATCAAAGGTCACTTCACTCTCGGTGACTTTACTTTTCACGATATTCATCGGTGGCTCAGAAAACATCACCGCGGTTTCGATGGACGTCGGACGGTGATACACCTCGGCTGTTTTGCCATGCTGCAAGAGCCGTCCTTCATGAAGCACTGCGGTATTTCCACTTAATGCGAGGGCTTCATTCGGCTCAGTGGTCGCGTAGACAGCAATACAGTTGCGTTGTCTAAAGAGGCTGCGCAACTCTTCACGGAGTTCTTCACGCAATTTATAGTCGAGGTTGACTAGGGGCTCATCAAACAAAATCAACTCGGCATCCTTCACCAAGGCCCTTGCCATGGCCGTACGCTGCTGCTGTCCACCTGACAGCTCAAGGGGTAGCCTATTTAAAAAGGGCTCGATGCGCAGCATTTTGGCTGTTTCATATACGCGCTCTTTAATCTCTTTCTCAGACATTCTGGCGAGACGCAAAGGGGAGGCGATGTTTTCAAATACGCTTAAATTGGGGTAGTTAATAAACTGTTGGTAAACCATCGATAGGTTGCGTTCCCTAACAGGCTTGCCCGTCACATCCGCACCGTTCATGATGATGCGACCTTCAGAGGGCTTATCGAGACCCGCCATTAAGCGCATTAAGGTGGTTTTACCGGCCAGCGTTCGGCCAAGCAGTACGTTGAAGGAGCCTGGTTCTAATGTCATGTTGATATTAGAAACCCAAGTCTGTCCCTCAACGATTTTCGTTACATTTTCTAACACTAAGGACATGTTTACACCCATAGTTATTGTTATGTTTATGACGACTGGGTAAGAATCTCTATATAGAAAGCAAGGGGCGTGCCATAAAAAGAAAATCCGATTTTTAATATTTAACTGCATGATTTGTTTTGTTTTTTAATGGAGTGGTCTAATAAAATGAAAATCCATAGCCGTTCGGAACTGTTAAATAACTGTTCATAAATGATCAATTATGTTCATTTGTGTTAACAGTGAACACTTTTGATCAAAGTGGCTTTACATTTTATTCGTTTGCTTTCAAACTAGGGAAATCCTTTAGGGGATCGCGTGATCCTAATTCATAATAAAAAGAACAGCGCTTATGCACCCAGTATCTGAAACAGATGAGTCCTCCTTGTCTCATAAAGAGGTGATTGAAGCTTCTTGGTATCGCTGCGAGTCTTATGGCTTGTCTCATGGAAGTGATCCTGATTTTGGGGAACGCCAAGCCGGAGAGGTCTCAGCGCTACTGGATCAACATCACAATTTGGTTAAAACAACCGAGAGTGAAGTCTTACCCTATTATGAAAATATCCTGACGAACTCCTCTTGTATTATTGTCTTGGCCGATAGCGAGGGCAGGTGCTCAATACTTGGGGAGCCTCACGTTTTTTGCCTCGGATGCAGCATGGCTTGTTACCCGGTCATTTGTGGAAAGAAGAGGGCGTGGGGACCAATGCCATCGGAACGGCATTAGCGACGGGGCAAGCGGTGCAAGTCAATCGTGATGAGCATTTTCTACGCGCAAACCGCTTTATGGCAGGATCGGCTTCGCCCATCTTCGACACACAAAAGTCATTAGTGGGGGTGCTTGATATCTCCACGGATGCCTATTTACCTCAAGATCATACCTTGGGGTTGGTCAAACTCATGTCGCTCTGTGTTGAAAATCAACTGATACTGAGTGCGTTTCAAGACAACTATCATATCTTAACCATCAGTACTCACACGCGCAGCTTGGACAGCCATTGGGCAGCCTTGGTCGTGATCGATTCGGAAGGCGTGATTATTTCGTCCAATCGACGTGCGTCGATTATGTTATCGGACCATTTGGCGTTGATGAACGTTGAAGAATTGTTTGGTTGTCGTGTTCGTGACCTCATCAATCAGCCGGCCACCGTTCCTTTATCCTTGATGGTTCAAGGGCGCTTTCGAGTGTGGGTTCGTGTGCAACCCCCCGCTAAGCCTTCATTAGCCTTGGTGCTACCGGATTATCGAACGCATGCCAACTATGAACAACCGAAAGCGCAACTTCAACCGAAAGCACAGCCCACACCCGCCCTAACCAACTCGCTGCCAGACGATGTCATCCCCTTTGACGAGCTAGAGCAGGGCGATGACACCCTACGCAAAGTGCTGCATCAGGCCAAGAAGATCATTGAAAAAGACATTCCGATTTTAATCTCCGGCGAAACTGGGGCAGGTAAAGAGGTGTTAGTTCGCTCTCTGCATTACCATAGCTCCCGGGCCAATGCCTATTTTGTGGCGGTGAATTGTGCCTCAATTCCAACGGAGTTGGTTGAATCTGAACTCTTTGGGTATGAAAAAGGTGCTTTTACTGGTGCCAGCAGTCGTGGCTACCAAGGGCTGATCCGCCGTGCGCATAAAGGCACCTTATTTTTAGATGAAATTGGCGAAATGCCGATCCATGTTCAAGCACGATTATTGCGTGTGTTGCAGGATCGAATTGTTACCCCACTGGGTTCGACTGAGTCGTATCCGGTTGATATTCGTTTGGTGTCGGCGACGAACCGAGATTTAAAGCACGAAATCGCGGCGGGCCGTTTCCGTCAGGATCTCTATTACCGTATCGCTGGACTCAATCTTGAAATTTTGCCCTTGCGTCAACGGCAAGATAAAGCAGCCTTGATTCAATATATCTTTAAGCGTATTTGCCGAGAATACGAGTCGGCGGGCATGAGCCTAGAGGTGCGGAGGCTGTTAGAGTCTCACCCTTGGCCTGGCAATGTTCGGCAGCTGGTCAATGTATTGAAGGTCGCTTTAGCCATGGCCGATGGTGAGTTGCTAGAACTCGAACATTTACCGCTCGATATTCTAGAGGAGATTCGCCTTTCTCCCAACTCAGAAATGGACGAGGACAATACCGATGGTGACTCGGAGGATATGGATACGTCTTGCAATTTAGCCGAGCAGATCCCTCAGCTCTATGCGCGTTTTGGTGGAAATATCTCCAAAACCGCTCGTGCAGCGGGTGTGAGTCGCAATACGGTGTATAAGTATCTGAATCTTTAAGGCTAAGGTGGATTTACGCGTCTTGAACGCTAGACACTTTGGCGTGCAGAGGGTTAATCTTATGGCGTGACTCATTCTAATAATAAAGGAGATAGGAATGTCCAACGTCTGTTGTAGGACACAACGATCTGTTGATCCGCATTCGAAAAACCGCCATCTGTGGCACAGATGTTCATATTTATAATTGGGATGAATGGTCGCGAAATGTTCGAGACTTGGTACAAAATGGCGGCCTTGATTCAGTCAGGACTGGATCTCACGCCGATGATCACCCACCATTTTCCGGTAGACGAGTTCCAAAAGGGCTTCGATGTGATGCGCTCAGGGCTGTCGGGTAAGGTGATTCTGGAGTGGTGATTGATGAGGCTATGTTGCAGTATTGACTTTGTTGGAGTGTTTATCGTGTAAGTGTAAGCTGATGGCTTCAAACTTGTAGCTGAGCTTTTTAAAGCCTAATATCTTTAGATAAAAGGAGGGGCTGTGAGCAATAACGTCAGGCTAAGCCAAGAAGAACAAGATGCAATTCTATCCATTCTGCATGAAGCTGACCCAGAGGGTGAAATTTATGTTTTTGGCTCACGTGCTGATTTAAATAAGCGTGGTGGAGATATCGATGTTTTTTTCCAGACGAACAAAAAATTGACACTAAAGCATCGGTTGATATTGGAATACCGGATGGGCTCAAAGTGTAATACAAAGGTCGATTTATTGGTTAAGAACATTGATGAGCCAGATCAGCCTATTCATGATATCGCTAGACAAGGTGTCCATTTATGAATTCGAATGCTGTTAAGTTGCTTCGTTCTAACCTGTTGGCCTGTGAGCAGCGTATTCTAAAGCTTCAGTATTCTCTCGACAAAGTCGCTGCTTTATTTCCGCTTACACATAGCACCGCTTCGTTATTAAATGATGAGCAAGAAGAATCGATAGATGCTTTAATTTTACGTTACTCTCAGTCTGTTGCCATGATTCAAGATCATATCTTTCGTGGTATTGCTTTAGTAGAGCAGGAGGATATTTCAGATAAATCCAATCGTGAAAATAAATTATCAGTACCGACATCTACAAACTACCGAGCCTCTATTGGCGCTGCTTAAGCACTAACTGTTATTTGAGAACCAGATTCTTCACTCTGCCCAACGCCCAAATAGGTTTGAATCATTCCAGATATCTCATTTTGAATATCTGGAGCCATGCCGATGCCTGTTTTAGTCCGTCTCCAGATCACGTCTTCCAGGCTCCTCGCCCATTCGTGTTCAATCAAGTAGCGAACTTCTTTTTCAAATAGAGGGCCAAAACGGCGCCCTAAATCCGATAGCTGCTGTGCATTCGCTAACCAATTTTTGGCAAGGCTTCCGTAGGTGGATGCCAATCGGCGTGCAGTTGTTGTGTCCAAAAATGGGTAAGCTCGTTTGAGCTCAATGGCATAGGCTTCAGGTGAGGCCACACCTTCAGCGCCTGGCAGACGGGCGTGGTGAGTCCAGCTGGGTGTTGTCTCTGGAAAATACGCCTGTAAGGCATTCACGGCGGCTTCGGCCAGTTTGCGATAAGTGGTGAGTTTGCCACCAAATACCGACAGCAAGGGGGCCTGTCCTTGGCGATCTTCAACTTCAAAGTGATAGTCGCGTGTGACTTTAGCGGCAGCCTTTCCTTCCTCGCGCTCACCCTGCATTAAAGGACGCACGCCGGAGTATGTCCAGACGATGTCATTTCGGGTCAGTGGATAGGTGAAATAGTCACGTGTGATCCGAATAAGGTAATCGATTTCATCGTCATCTATCTCAGAATGACGCGGGTCGCCAACATAATCAACGTCAGTTGTGCCAATGAGCGAGTAATCGTCCAGATAGGGGATAACGAAGACAATGCGGCCGTCTTGGTTTTGTAGAATATAGGCCTCTTCTTCAGCATGAATTTTGGGCACGATAATATGACTGCCTTTGACCAGACGTATCCCTTTTCCAGGTTGTGTATTTTCAACCTTGCTAAGTACTTGGCTGACCCAAGGGCCTGCGGCATTGACCAGTGCTTTTGCACGGAGGGTGTCGCGCACGCCTTGCGGGTTTTCAAACTCGACTACCCATACATCCCCTTCTCTAACAGCACTGGTTACTCTTTGACGAGTGACAATGTGAGCGCCTTTTTGCTCAGCAAGCTTCGCGTTCATGATGACTAAGCGCGCATCATCCACTCGACAGTCGCTATACTCAAATCCACGTGTGTACGTTGGGTGCAAAGGACCTTTCTCTGGGTCAAAGCGAATACCCTTTGACGCTTGCAAAGACACGCGTTTACTCAAGTGATCATACAGGAACAAGCCTGTTCGAATCATCCAGCCTGGGCGCAGCCCTGAGTGATGGGGGAGTTTAAAGCGTAACGGCGTAACCAAGTGAGGTGCCATGTTCAGTAGCACTTCACGTTCGGCAAGGGCTTCTTTAACTAAACGAAATTCATAATGTTCAAGATAGCGTAAACCGCCATGTATCAGTTTTGAACTCCAAGACGAAGTGGCGCTAGCAAGGTCTGATGCTTCGATGAGGGTAACGGATAAATCTCGGCCTGCTGCATCTGCCGCAATACCGACACCATTTATACCACCGCCAATCACAACAAGATCTTGAATAGGGTTGCCCATGTTTGCCTCTACACTTAAGGTTCAAAAAACGAAAACATCCTTCGATGCTTTCGATATTGGATAAATATAGAAGTAGATGTTGGCTTTTACAAGTGTTTTTTGTTCTTAAATGTTCGTTATTTTTCTTTTTTAGCGATGTAAAGTTGCACCTGAGCTTTGTCCATAAGGTTTCTGACTTTCTCTGGTGGCTTTTGATCTGTAAATAAAGCCGTGCATTGCGTGAGGTTGCCCAAACGAACCATCGCATTGCGGCCAAACTTTGAGTGGTCAGCTGCCAGATACACAAAACGAGAATTGCTTATGATGGCTTGAGCAATCCGCACTTCCTGATAATCAAAGTCGAGTAAGCTGCCCTCATCATCAATACCACTGATACCTATGATGCCGTAGTCTAATTTGAACTGATGAATAAAGTCGCGAGTGGCCTCGCCAACAATGCCGCCATCACGACTGCGGACTTCACCCCCAGCAATGATCACCGTGAAGTCAGGTTTGACGCTGAGTATTGAGGCAACGTTGAGATTGTTCGTGACGACTTTTAAGCCTGTCTTACTCAATAGGGCTTGGGCGATGGCCTCGTTGGTGGTGCCTATGTTGATAAACAATGATGCATGGTCGGGGATATGATCGGCGAGTAGTTGCGAAATTTTTTGCTTCTCTTCAGAGAGCTGCGATTTACGCGTATGGTATTCCGTATTCTCTGTGCTCGAAATAGGCCCCGCTCCACCATGATGACGCTCTATATCGCCACGCTTGGCCATCTGATTCAAATCACGTCGGATGGTTTGAGGGGTGACGTCTAATGCAGCAACGAGTTCATCAATGGTTTGATAGCCTTTTTGTTTGATGCGTTCAAGAATACTCGCTTGTCGTAAGGTTTGGTTCATAACATCATCACTGGTCGATTAGGCGATTAAATATCCTGAATAGTACCATATTCATCTTGAAAGAATGAGGCTGGATGCGGTGTTGCTCGAGTGCCTATTCGACATGTTTTCGATTAAATTTGTTCACTTGAAAAAAGTGAGTAAACAAGCTATAAGTTCAAATTAGATTAAAATTCTCATATTCGAACAATCAAGAAAAAATAAGAAAATAAATATGACTGATTACATCCTCGCCATCGATCAAGGTACGACGTCTAGCCGTGCAATCCTCTACACCAAAGCCATGGAGGTTGTTGCAACCGCACAAGAAGAGTTTCAACAGCACTTTCCACGCAACGGCTGGGTTGAGCATGACCCTGAAGATCTATGGCAAACGGTGTTAAGTACCTGTCGCGCTGTTCTGGCAAAATCCAACGTGCCTGCAAGCGCCATTTTGACCATAGGTATTACGAATCAGCGTGAAACCAGTGTGATTTGGGATAAAAAGACCGGAGAGCCTGTCTATAATGCGATTGTTTGGCAAGACCGTCGCTCCTCCCAGCTCTGCCAAACCTTAAAAGCAGAAGGGTTGGAGCCAAGGTTTCAAGCGAAAACAGGGTTGCTGCTCGATCCTTATTTCTCGGGCACCAAAATCAATTGGGTGCTCAATACTGTCAAAAATGCCAGAGAGCGGGCTGAAGCGGGTGACTTGTGTTTTGGTACGGTCGACAGCTTTTTGCTTTGGCGTTTCTCCAAAGGGCGCATGCATGCCACTGATGCAACCAATGCATCACGCACCCTAGTGTTCAATATTCATACACAGACTTGGGATAAAGAACTTCTCGACCTGCTTCAAATTCCCGTTGCCATGATGCCACGTGTCTTAAACAGCGCGGATAACTTTGGTGTGGCGGATGCACAATGGTTAGGTGCCGAGATTCCAATCTCCAGTATGATTGGCGATCAGCAAAGTGCCCTAGTAGGGCAGGCGTGTTTGGAGCCCGGCATGTTGAAAAGCACTTATGGCACAGGATGCTTTGCGATTGTGAATACGGGCAATAAAGCCATTACCAGTCAGCACCGTTTATTGACCACAGTGGCGTATCGGGTTGCGAACCAAACCACCTACGCGATTGAAGGCAGTATTTTTATGGCGGGAGCCATTATTCAGTGGTTACGAGATGGCGTGGGCATTCTCAAATCGTCCGCTGATTCTGAGGTGATGTCACGCAGTATTCGTCACGACCAATCTGAAATTATGGTCCCTGCATTTACGGGCTTGGGCGCGCCCTACTGGGATCCCGATGCCCGAGCCGCCATTTTCGGTATGACGCGAGACACAGGGGCCGCGCAATTGGTGGCCGCTGCCATTCGCAGCGTTGCCTTCCAAACAGAAGATCTTTTGCGTGCTATGGCGCAGGATGCAATCGATATTACGTCTTTGCGTGTGGATGGTGGTATGGTTGAGAATCGTTGGTTCTTGCAGGTGTTGGCGGACCTGACTGGAATTCCGGTCGTTAAAAGTCATACCGCAGAGACAACCGCAAAAGGTGCGGCGTTATTGGCGGCGTACCAAATGGGATTGTTTAGCAGCCTTGAAGAGATGTCGCAAACTTGGAAGGTGGCGGAAAACTATCAGCCCTCGCTCATTGAAGATGTTCGTGCTGGCTACTATGATCGATGGTTGGATGCCGTTTCTAGGGTTAAAGCAACACCAGAAGCGTTGTGACTGCTAATTAAGGTTCGAGCAAGCAGGTGTGATATGAAGATAGCGGTGCTGGATGATTACCAAAACGTTGTGAAATCATTGGACTGTTTTAAATTGCTTGAAGGACACGAGGTGCAGGTCTTCAATGAGACCTATACCGATGTTGATACCTTGGCTGAGCAGCTAGTGGATTTCGAAGCCTTGGTGTTGATTAGAGAGCGCACAGTCATTTGCCAAGCGTTACTGGCGAAGCTGCCCAAACTAAAACTGATTAGCCAGACGGGCAAAGTCAGTAATCACATCGACCTAAGCTCTGTCATGACTATGGGGTGGCTGTTGCAGAGGGCGTCGGCTCGCCCATCGCGCCTGCGGAGTTGACCTGGGCGCTGATAATGTCCGCTTCTCGACATTTGCCTACCTATGCTTCGAACCTATCCAAGGGTGTTTGGCAACAATCAGGTTCCTTGGGGTTAGGACGTGTGTTGCAGGGCTTAACGCTTGGGATTTGGGGGTATGGGAAAATTGGTCAGCGCATTGCGCGGTATGCTGAAGCGTTTGGCATGCGCGTATTGGTCTGGGGGCGTGAGCCTTCGCTGCAATTGGCGCAAGAGCAAGGTTTTGAGGCGGCTGCATCGAAAGACGATTTCTTTAAAACCGCCGATATTGTAAGCCTGCATTTACGTTTGAATCCGGCGACAATGGCTTGCGTGACAGAGCAGGATTTAGCACTGATGAAAGCCGATTCCTTATTGGTGAATACCAGCCGTGCCGAATTGATCGAAGACGGTGCGCTTTATCGTCAGCTTAAAGCTCATCCAACCAAGCGTGCCGCAGTGGATGTGTTCAGCCACGAACCTGCCACGCTGGATAATGAACCTTTATTGGCGTTACCCAATGCTCTCTGCTCACCTCACTTGGGCTACGTTGAGCGTAATAGCTACGAGCTTTACTTCCGCATTGCATTTGAGAATGTTCTGGCGTTTGCGCAAGGGCAGCCGCAGAATTTGGTGCATGTGGATATATAAGATCTGAACCCATACGCTCTGAACCCTGCCCAGTGAGTGCTTTTAATTGACTCACTGGGCATATCTACTCAAATATCCTTCACTAAACGCAACGCATCGTAAATTGCGGCATGAGTGTTGCGTGTCGCGACGGCATCGCCAATTCTAAAGAGCTGAAATTGCCCCTCAGAATTGCGCACGACGGTTTGAGGCTGCCCAGCCAACAGCTGTTCATGAGCGGTTTCTCCATGGTTAGATGACAAGGGTTTTAACTCAAAATACAGCTCATCCAACGGAATAATGCCATGATTGATCACCACTTGATCGAACTCACGGGTTTGCTCGACGCCGCCATAGTCACTGCCGATGTAGGCTTTTAAACCTGATGGCACTTTCTCAAGTGCGTGTAAACGGAAGGTTACCGTAAAGCGTGTGTTCAAGGCTTGTAAGCTGCGCATATAGGGAACGAGATTCATGGCCATGACTTCAGGTGCAAAGGCGCGATCAGGTGTCATGATTTCCACGGCAGCTCCACTTTTAGCGAGAATTTCAGCCGCCTGAAGGCCTGCGTGATCGCCCGCATCATCAAACACCAACACATTTTTACCAGGCTTAACATCACCCGAAATAATGTCCCAAGACGAGACAACCCACTCGTTGCCCTTCGCTAACACATCGGTATGCGGTAAGCCCCCCGTGGCAATAATGACCACGTCAGGGTGTTCGGCTTGCACCTGGTCAGACTCGGCCCAGGTGTTGAACTCAAAACGCACCCCTAAGCGCTCACATTGGGCCATCCGCCAATCGATGATTGAAATCATTTCTTTGCGACGCTCGCTTTGTGCCGTTAAGCGAATTTGCCCACCCGGTTGGCTGGCCGCTTCAAAGACTACCACTTCATGCCCGCGCTCACCCGCTACTCGAGCGGCCTCTAAACCGCCGGGTCCCGCGCCGACGATCACCACTTTTTTACGAGTGGGGGCTTTCTCAATTTCGTGGGGCATGCTTTCTTCACGGCCGGTGGCCGCGTTGTGAATGCAATAGGCTGATCCGCTTGGTAAATACGGTCTAAACAATAGTTCGCACCGACACAGGGGCGTATTTCATCCTCACGTTTTTCGATGATTTTTTTGATGATGTGTGGGTCGGTCATGTGAGCTCGGGTCATACCGATCAAGTCCACTTTTCCTGAGGCAATGGCGTGGCGTGCGGTCGCGACATCGGGAATTTTGGCCGCATGGAAAACCGGGAAATTGGTTGCGGCACGGATGTCACCGGCAAAGTCCAAGTGCGGATTGTTGGTCATGCCTTGTATCGGAATCACATCGGTTAGCCCTGCATCTGTATCAATATGCCCTCTCACCACATTTAAAAAATCAACCATACCGCTGTCTTTAAGTCGATGAGAAATGGTCATGCCATCGGCTGCACTTAAGCCCTGCTCAAGCATTTCATCCCCTGTGTAACGAACACCCACGATAAAGTCAGTTCCGACGCGTTTACGAATCTCGGTTAAGACATCAAACGTAAACTTCAAACGGTTATCTAACGAGCCGCCGTAAGGGCCTTCAAGCTCATTGGTTAAGGGCGACCAAAACTGATCCATCAAGTGACCATAGGCTTGTAACTCAATTCCATCCATTCCACCGGCTTTCATACGCTCGGCAGCATCGGCGTAATCCTTAATAATGCGTTCAATATCCCAGTCTTCCATTTTTTTGGGGAAGGCTCTGTGTGCGGCTTCGCGATGGTGAGAGGGGGAAACAACCGGAAGCCAATGGCCTTTATCCCAGCGCGTGCGACGTCCTAAATGGGTGAGCTGAATCATAATGGCCGCGCCTTGCTCGTGTACGGCATCGGTCAGATCCTTCATCCAAGGCACCACTTCATCCTTGTACACCAGCAGGTTGTTAAAAACAGGTGGACTGTCTTTCGACACCGCCGCCGACCCTGCCGTCATGGTCATCGCTACGCCGCCTTTGGCTCGCTCAACATGGTAGGCACGATAACGTCCTTTGGGCATACCATCTTCAGGATAAGCGGGCTCGTGGGAGGTCATGATAATGCGGTTGCGTAAAGTGAGGTGTTTCAGTTGATACGGCTGTAATAAGGGATCATTTGACATGGTTGTGCTCCCGCATGGTGTGTTTGGGTGGCGTCTTTTTGATCAAATTTAGGCTTTATGTACATATGTGTCAATTATGTGTTCATTGTTGTTATGAGAGGGTGTCGCTTTTGGGATGATGTGTCGTTATTGCGCAGTTTGCCTCTTAAATGAGTTGGGTGAAGGGATGATTGCCGCTAGCCGAGCCTGAATCTGTTGATGACGTGTTTATTTAATTTTTGTTATCGATTCAGGCAGTCAGTGCATGTTGGAGATCCATCTCTCTGCGGTAGATAAAAGAGGGGCACTGTTTAAGGTTGTGACTCAGAGGCTAAACTAAAACTCTCATGCATTGGCCAGTATGATAGAGCGTGAATCCCGCTTCGTAGCCAAAACTTCTGGCCGCCTTTGCTTGAACGGGACGGTGGTTTTCAATCGGTAGGGGTAATAAAGAGTCGTCATTATGCGTTATGTAATGCGCGAAGCCTTTGCCGACGATGGTTCCCGTTGTGATGCCACGCCCGTTATACCCAGTGACGGATAAGAGTCCGGGAGCGAGCTCCCATATTCTCAGCGTGTGTTCTGGAGTAAAGGCGATACGACCGCTCCACGTGCATTCCCAATTGACTTTCCCGAGTTGGGGGAAATAGTGATGTTGAATGCGGTCAGCCCAGCCTCTGATGTAGGCTTCTGGTCGGCCTTGTCCTTGCCCAAGGCTACCTAGAATTAAGCGGCCATCGGCATCACGACGAATGCTGCTTAACACCATGCGCGTGTCCCAAGCGCCTTGTTTACCCGGTAGAATTTCGTTAGCAAGTCTATCGCTAAGCGGCGATGAAGCGACTTGAAAGTAGTAGCCTGGGAAAAAATGCTGTTTTACCTGGTTCCAATCATCGTTTGTGTAGGCGTTGGTTGCCATCACCACTTTTGATGCCTTAATACGTCCTTTCGGTGTGGTCACAACCCAGTCATGTTGGGGACGTGTCACTCCCGTGGCAGGGGTGTTTGTGTAAATTTTGACACCTAAAGACAGTGCCGCACGTGCTAATCCTCGCGTATACGCGGCTGGGTTGACTGTTCCAGCGCGACGATCAAGCAAAGCTCGTCGAATCCGACGGGTTCCCACTGCTTGATAACAACGTTCATCTTCAATAATCTCGACTGGGGCACCACGACTTTCCAGTTGGGCAAATCGTCGGGTAAGATCCAATTCACCTTTTGCGTTGTGAGCAAGATGAAGCGTGCCAGTGCGAGTGGCATGGCATTGAATCTGATAACGATCAATTAAGGAAAATACCTCAGCGGGAGCTCCGCCAAGAATTCGAGTGGCGCGTTCGCCTTTCTCGGCACCTAGTATATCGACAATGTCATCAGGAGGTATCCATAAGCCTGCATTCACTAGCCCAACATTGCGGCCTGACCCTCCATTAGGAATGTCATGTGATTCGATGAGGCTGACTGAAACACCGGACTCCGCGAGATGAATCGCGGTGCTGAGTCCTGTAATGCCACCGCCAATGATGGCAACGTCTGAAGTCAATTCAGTCTCAAGAGAGCTGAGCCTTAAAGGAAGCTCTGGGGATGTTTCATGCCATAGACATGCTTCTTTCATATGGACTCCTATAAATACGCGCCGAACAACAGCGACAAGCGTACTGTTGATAATACGAATAGATTGGGTACCTAAAGATCGATACCCAATCCGAAGGTGCTCACTGCACCCTGTTCACGCATTCAAATGCTAGAGTTGAATTCTGGGTGTCAATCAAACTTGATGCCCTGAGCGAGCGGCAATTCACGAGAATAATTGACGGTGTTGGTTTGGCGACGCATATAGCTTTTCCAAACATCCGAGCCGGATTCACGGCCACCGCCGGTTTCTTTTTCACCCCCGAATGCACCACCAATTTCAGCACCACTGGGGCCTATGTTGATGTTTGCAATACCACAATCACTGCCGACATCTGAGACAAACAACTCTGCTTCACGGATATCTGTTGTGAAAATACAGGACGATAGGCCTTGGGGGACGTCATTGTTCAGAAACAGGGCATCTTCAAAGTCACGATAACTGAGCACGTAGAGGATCGGTGCAAAGGTCTCGTGCTTGACCAATTCATCTTGAACATTGACTTCAACAATGGCGGGACTGACATAATAGCCATTAGGGTATTCCGCTTGCAATTGGCGTTCACCACCAAACACTTTGGCACCGCACTGGCGGGCTTTCTCCAGAGCGATTTGCATGTCTTCAAATGCATGAGAGTCAATTAATGGGCCAATCAAGTTGCCTTCCATTGGGTGGCCAATTCGGATATTAGCGTAGGCATTTTTCAAACGACTCACCACTTCATCACGAATAGATTCATGCACAATCAAGCGGCGAAGGGTTGTACACCGTTGTCCAGCCGTGCCGACCGCAGAGAAAAGAATCGCACGAATGGCCATATCCAAATCGGCGCTTGGTGCGAGAACCATGGCATTATTGCCACCAAGTTCTAAAATGCTGCGCCCGAATCTAGCGGCGACACGCGGGGCGATTTCACGGCCCATACGCGTACTGCCTGTCGCACTGATTAAAGGAATGAGTGGGGAGTCCGTTAAGCGCTCACCTGCTTTGCGATCACCAATGATGACTTGGCTGAGATCTTTTGGAGCTTCATCACCAAAAATATCAATCGCTTTTTCAAGCAAGGCTTGGCACGCCAATGCGCTCAATGGCGTTTTTTCAGAAGGTTTCCACACTAAGCTATTGCCACATACCAGTGCTAATGCGGCATTCCATGCCCAAGGAGCCATTGGAAAGTTAAAGGCAGTGACTAGACCGATTGGGCCCAATGGGTGCCACGTTTCACGCATGTGGTGTCCAGGGCGTTCAGAAGCAATAGTCAGGCCATAGAGTTGGCGGGATTGGCCAACGGCTAAGTCGCAGATATCAATCATTTCCTGAACTTCGCCTAAGCCTTCTTGCAAAATCTTACCGCATTCTAGGGTGATGAGAGCGCCTAGATCGTCCTTGTGGAGCCGCAATTGCTCACCGAATAGACGCACAAGTTCGCCACGACGAGGCGCGGGTACTTTACGCCAGATTTCAAAGGCAGCTTGGGCCCGTTGAATGCGTTGATCGACCTGTTCGTCAGATTCTAAAACGACCTTGCCAATGATGTCCCCGTCAATAGGGGAGGTTACTGAAAAATGGCCACCTTGGTAGAGTGAATCAGGTACACCTAAACGCTGCATAATAGAGTCAATCATTGATCCTCCTAACGATTTGTCGATTGATTCAAGACGCAAGCAGTATTGCCGCCAAGGTTGACCTGTATCAAGCGACAGTTTATAACAATGTCATTCCATTTTTTCTTGATTGAGTTGTCTTGCCTATCATGAATCGTCGTTATTTACCCTCCATAACCGCTATGCAATGTTTCGAGTCTGCAGCGCGACACTTGAGTTTTACTCGAGCATCCGTCGAGCTCAACCTGACCCAAAGTGCCGTGAGTAAGCAGGTGGCTCAGTTAGAGTCAATTCTGGAACATCTTTTGTTTATTCGTGTTCGAAAACGCCTGCAATTAACTCCAGAAGGGTCTTTGTACCTGACCGAAGTACGGAAAATATTAACGCAGGTCGAGATGTCAACGCGTTATATGCAATCCTATGGTGGGCAAAGTGAGGTGTTGAATATAACAACCTTGCCCACTTTTGGTGCTCGTTGGTTAATTCCGCGGTTAAAGGGTTACCGACTTCGACATCCGAATGTGTATTTAAATATCAGTAATAAAACCGATCCCTTTGATTTCGATGAAGAACATGTTGATGTCGCATTCTTCTTTGGGCAAGGCTCTTGGCCTAAAGCCGAGTGTGTAAAGCTGCTTGATGATGAAATGGTCCCGGTTTGCTCCCCCTCAATACTGCCAGAGCAAGGCATTCAAGATCCGTTGGATTTAGTGAAGCTAGTGTTGTTGCAGCACTCTAAACGTCCCGAGGCTTGGCATGACTGGTTTGATGGTCAAAATTGCTACACTCGCCATAGTTATCATGGGCCGCGCTTCGACACGTTTTACATGTCGCTTCGTGCGGCGCGCTCTTGCTGCGGAGTGGCCTTGGTACCTAAATTCTTGGCGCAAGATGAGCTAGAGTCCGGTCAGTTGGTCATACCCTGTGCCTTTTCATTGAACAGCAGTAATGCTTACTACTTGGCGTTTCCTGAGCATAAGGCCGAGCTAACGAAGGTTAAAAATTTTATTGAATGGATTCTTGAACATCGATAATGCAGGGTTGGACTTGAGCCGTTTGAGATTGTTCGTATGCGGTTTTGCACTGTATTTGAGCGAACATTGATCTGAGGGTGCATTATTTTAGTTCATTAGAATTTGGAATGAACTGGTTTGTTTTTTTCGTTTGCGAGCTATAGCCGGGTCTGTTTTTATCGTTAAACCATTTATTTTGGAATTAACGGGGACCCTCAATATGGATTTAGCCTGCGTCAGTCAATCGCTTGGAATCATTCACCCGATTTGTATCGAGCGAGGTCGTAATGCTGAGGTATGGGATCAACAGGGGACGCGCTACATTGATTTCATCGGCGGTATAGGTGTTCTAAATCTGGGGCATGGCCACCCTGAAATAGTCAATGCAGTGATCAACCAAGCCACAAGACTCATCCACTCTGCTTTCAATGCGGTTCCTCACCAAGGGTACATGGATGTTTGTCGGCAATTGGCTGACTTTGTACCAGTTACTTATTCTTTAACCTGCATGCTGACCAACAGTGGAGCGGAAGCCACTGAGAATGCATTGAAGATCGCGCGGGCAGCGACGGGTAGACAAGCCGTTATCGCCTTTGATGATGGCTTTCATGGACGGACACTTGCGGCCTTAAGCTCAATGGAAAAGTAAAGCCGTATAAAATTGGCTTAGGGGCGTTGCCCGGGCCTGTGTATCACCTGCCATTTCCAAGCCCCGACAGTGATGTCGATGCTGACCAAGCACTGCTAGCCTTAGAGCGACTGTTTGAGGTCGAAATTTCATCTGAAGACGTTGCTTGCATCATCGTTGAGCCGGTGCAAGGCGAGGGTGGTTTTAGACGGCTGTGTCCGCAATTTGCTCAACGCTTGCAATCCATATGCAAGGATCTGGGCATCTTGTTAATTATTGATGAGATTCAGTCAGGGTTTGGTCGCACAGGGCGTCGCTTTGCCTTTTCACAGCTCAATATCGAACCTGACTTGTTATTAATTGGAAAAAGCATTGCCGCTGGATTGCCGTTAGCGGCGGTTGTGGGTCGACCTGAATTGATGAACGCCCTCACCAAAGGTGGATTGGGTGGAACCTATTCCGGCAATGCACTTGCCTGCGCTGCAGCCAGTCAAGTTATGAAATTAATGACTGAAGATCAGTTGCGTACTTGGGGAATACAGCAAGAAGAGATGATTCTGGATTTTCATGCGGCTTTAAAAGCCACTCATCTGTATCCAATGCTGGGGCCGTTAACGGGTATTGGGTGTATGCGGGGCATTGTTTTTGAAAGCACACCTGATGTCACGGGCGCTGAGCACTTAGCAAAGCTCTTGGTATTTGCGCGTGAAGAAGGAGTGCTTTTAATGCCCAGTGGCCGCCATAAAAACATTCTGCGTTTGTTGCCCCCTTTAACGACCGAAGCCGAGATCCTTCAGGAAGGGTTGGCTTGCATCGAAAGGGCATTAAGAAAGCTCTAAGTACAAACCTATGTCAACACATCTTAATAACAAATGAGTCCTTTAAATAAGGGAGCTGTAAAACGATGAGCCTGTATGTTTCGAGTGATGAAATTCGTGATCACTTCTCAAAAGCTATGTCTGTGATGTATCAAGAAGAAGTTCCACAGTATGCCGCGCTGCTTAGCTTGGTTGAGCAAGTGAATCAAGAAACCTTAGATAAGAATCCAGCTTTGGCAAAAAGGCTAACGGATTCAGGCGAGCTAGACCGCATTAGTGTTGAGCGTCATGGCGCTATTCGGGTTGGAACGGCTGCTGAAATCGGAGTTTTACGCCGTTTATTTGCGGTGATGGGAATGTCTCCCGTGGGATACTATGATTTGTCGGTAGCGGGTGTGCCAGTGCATTCAACGGCTTTTCGCCCGATTGATGTGCAGGCATTGGCACGAAATCCCTTCCGCATTTTCACATCCTTGCTTCGATTAGAGCTGATTGAGAATGAGGCCCTTCGAGAAAAAGCGGCGGCGATTTTAGGTGCACGTCAGATTTTTTCTGAAGCGCTTATTGAGTTAATTGCTTTGTATGAGTCACAAGGTGGCTTGAATGAGCAGCAGGCGGAAAGGTTTATCACTGAGGCTATTAATGTGTTCCGTTGGCATCAAGAGGCAACGGTTGATTATGCCACCTATCAATCACTTCATGCCGAACACCGTTTGGTTGCGGATGTTGTCTGTTTCAAAGGCCCTCATATTAATCATCTGACCCCGCGCACGTTAAATATTGATTGGGTTCAAGAGCGGATGCCTCAAGCGGGCTTAAATCCAAAGGATCTAATCGAGGGTCCGCCGTACCGTGTCCATCCGATATTGTTGCGCCAAACCAGCTTTAAAGCCTTAGATGAGGCCATCACGTTTGCTCAATCAGAAGCAGGCTCTCATTCGGCTCGTTTTGGTGAAATCGAACAGCGAGGCGTGGCATTAACGGCGAAAGGTCGCCAGCTATACGATCAGCTATTAGTCGAAGCCCGGGCCGTGACAAATACATCGGATAACAAAGCGTATCAAGCAACGCTTGCCGATGTTTTTAAGGCATTTCCAGATGATGAGTTAGAACTGCATCGTCAAAGGCTGGCTTTTTTTGAGTATCAGCTGACCTCCTTGGCTAAGTCAGCGGCAAATGTTGACTCAACCGATATCGATCAGTTGATTGAAAACGGATGGGTTACTGCGCAGGCACAGACGTACGAAGACTTCTTACCTGTTAGTGCCGCGGGTATTTTTCAATCTAACCTTGGAGACAATCAACGAGATGCTTACCAAGCGAACGCCAACCAGAGCCTTCTTGAAGAGGCGCTCGGCGTTAAGATTCTTGATGAAATGTCACTATACGCGCAGCGGGAATCTGATTCCTTAAAGGCTGTATTCGATATATTGAATCGATAGTCACTCGTTGAATAAGTCGTGTCGCTGAGTCACGGCTTCTGAGTAAATTAGAGAGTTTCAAACGTTTATGTACGTCTAGTCATTTATCAATCGCGGTCCTTGGGGTAGATCGAAGAATCTACCTCAAATGGAGATTAAAAATATGAAGAAAAGCAACTCACCTGAATGCTGTCGGCTACCAAACCTTGCTTTAGCGATGATACCCATTGTGTTAACGCTATTTGTTCTTGGAATTCAGCTTTTTTACTTTGGCGACTTTACGCCGCACATTCCTTTGGCAATTGGGTTAGCCATCACATCCTTATTGGGAATCTATCTGGGTTTAAACTGGAAACAGATTGAAGAGGGTGTCTTTCATGTCATTCATGTTTCGCTTCCGTCAGTTTCGATACTTATTTGTGTGGGGATGACCATTGGTGTTTGGATCGCGAGCGGCACCGTTCCTACCTTGATCTACTATGGATTAAGGCTATTTTCACCTGAGATATTTTTAGCCGCTGCGATGGTGCTCTGCTCTATCGTTTCGTTAGCTTTAGGTACGTCTTGGGGAACCGTGGGTACGGTGGGTCTGGCTTTAATGGGGATTGGTGCTGGCTTTGATATCCCAATGTATTGGACAGCAGGTGCTGTTGTATCGGGTGCTTTCTTTGGGGATAAGATATCGCCGTTATCGGATACAACCAATTTAGCGCCTGCCGTTACGGGAACCGACGTTTTCTCACACATCAGAAATTTGATGCCGACCACGATTCCTGCCATGTTAATTGCATTTGTTATCTACCTAGTCGCAGGCATGTATTTAATGGGTTCTGGTGATGTTTCATCCACCAGAATTGATGCCATTACAAGTGCTCTACAAGAGCACTTTGTGATTTCACCTTGGCTGTTATTACCCGCACTGGTTGTGATTATTTTAGCTGCGAAACGTATGCCTCCTATTCCATCGTTGTTCGCTGGTATTCTCTTAGGGGGAGTTGCCGCGATGTTTGTTCAGGGTAATGGTCTCCATGATGTTTTTACCTATAGCAATAGTGGCTACACTGTTGCAACTGGTATTAGCGAAATTGACAGCTTGCTCAATCGAGGTGGTATTCAGTCGATGATGTGGACGATATCACTCGTCTTAATCGCACTAGGGTTTGGAGGAGCTCTAGAAAAAACTCGCTGCTTGGAAGCAATCATTAATGTCATTATTGCTAAAGTCAGAAGCTTTGCGGGTATTCAAACCGCTGCCGTCTCAACATCCATGGCAACGAACTTGGTCGCAGGTGATCCTTACTTATCGATTGCATTGCCGGGACGCATGTATGCACCTGTTTATCGAAAAATGGGGTACTCACCACTGAACTTGTCGCGTGCAATTGAAGAAGGAGGCACGCTTGTCTCTCCGCTGGTGCCTTGGAATGCAGGCGGAGCGTTTGTAATAAGCGTGCTGGGGTTAGGAATTGCAGAGGGTAACTTGGAAAATCTGCTTTATATTCCGCTGTCATTCGCATGCTGGATATCTGTAGTACTTGGGCTCATCTATGCCTACTTAGGCATCTTCTCACCACGAGCTACTGAATATGAAAAGCGTGGCTGGGAAGCAAAAGGTGAGTTGGTTTCAGAGTTCCAAGCACCGCTTAGCAAGTAGGGTTAGCTCTTGCTCGGGTGCAGAGTTTTACGATAACTAGAGGTGTTTTTTGTCATCCGTAAATTTTCAGCCTGTGCCTAGTGTTCATTTAGGTGCAGGTTGTTGTCGGAAATGGCGGTTACGTGACGTTTTTTTGTCGTTGTGATTTCGTTACTTCAACGCGAAGTCGGAGAATCAGGATTAAAAAACCAACAACTAAAATTTTGAATGTAGAGAAATTCTCTAGGACGGGTGAATGGATGACCGTAAACCGCCGGCAATAATCGGGAGGGAATAACTGATACTCGCAGGCAGTGACTGGCGCTGGCTGGCATCACAGCTGAGGCTTCAAGATCCCGCAATTGAGCGATAGACTGCATAAAAATACAGCGTTGAAATGCGCGGATCATGCTCCACACGGAGGCTAGGATGACTATCTGGGACGAGAACACTAGTTGTTACCAACTTAAGCGCTTCGGCAGTGCACTGAACCTCAACATCCTCTTTCACATACTGTTCCTCAATGGCGTATACGTTGAGTGGCTCAATGAAATAGCCCTGTTTCTCTGTGTCAAAGCACCAACCAGTCAGGAACTATACACCATCGCCCATCGGGTCGGCTGCTTTTTTGAGTGGCTAGGTCTACTGGAACGGGGGGCGAAAACAGCTATCCGAGTGGGGATGCGGTGGATGATGATCCTATGAGCTAATTGTGCGGTCACTCGATCACGTTGTAGGCCTTGCACAAGGTGTTTACTATACCTAGAAATTTAGTACTTCGGGTTCCGTTCGATGATCAACAAGCCTTTGCTGCAGAGGATCGGGTAGCCGAAGTTGAGTGGAGGGATTTGGGGCGGAAAACAATTCGATTTACAGAAAGAGAATGCATGGCAAGGCCCCATTTTGCTGTATACTTAGCAGAAATTGGCTTCAAGTAGGATTCGTTCTTTGAACAGACTGTTCAAGGATGCATTCGTGAGTCTGAAATTTTGATTTACGGCCACTTGAATATATAATACAGGCCTTTTACTTCTTCTGGTGCGTTATGTATTTGAATAATTCTGTCGCACTATATTAAAACCCTAGCTTATGAGATGACTATGTCAGCAGACTTATCCTTATACAGAAACATTGGTATCTTCGCCCACGTAGATGCTGGCAAGACTACTACAACTGAACGTATCCTGAAACTGACCGGTAAAATCCATAAAGCCGGTGATACTCATGACGGCTCTACCACTACTGACTTTATGGAACAGGAAGCCGAGCGCGGCATTACCATCCAGTCAGCCGCCGTTACTTGTTTCTGGAAAGGTCACCGTCTGAACGTTATTGACACCCCGGGGCACGTTGACTTCACCGTAGAAGTTTACCGTTCACTGAAAGTACTGGATGGTGGTATCGGTGTATTCTGTGGTTCCGGCGGGGTAGAGCCTCAGTCCGAAACCAACTGGCGTTATGCCAACGATGCACGCGTTGCACGTCTGATTTTCGTGAACAAGCTCGACCGTATCGGTGCAGACTTTTTCCGTGTAACAGAGCAGGTTAAAAAAGTACTGGGTGCAAACCCGCTGATCATGGTGCTGCCAATCGGTCGTGAAGATACTTTTACCGGTGTTGTCGACCTGCTGACCCAGAAAGCCTACATCTGGGACGAATCAGGCCAGCCAGAAAACTACACCGTTACCGATATCCCTGCAGACATGGCTGACGATGCTGAAATGTACCGCACCCAACTGATCGAAACTGCGCTGGAGCAGGATGACGATCTGCTGATGGCCTACATGGAAGGTGAAGAGCCTTCTATTGAAGACCTCAAGCGCTGCATCCGTAAAGGCTGCCGTGACATGGCATTCTTCCCGACTTTCTGCGGTTCTGCATTCAAGAACAAAGGCATGCAGTTGGTACTGGATGCAGTTGTTGATTACCTGCCTTCACCAACAGAAGTTGACCCACAGCCACTGACTGATGAGGAAGGTAACGAAACTGGCGAATACGCTATTGTTTCTGCGGACGAGCCGTTCCGTGCGCTGGCATTCAAAATCATGGATGACCGTTTCGGTGCTCTGACCTTTATCCGTATTTACTCAGGTGTTCTGAACAAGGGTGACACCATCCTGAACTCTTTCACCGGTAAAACAGAGCGTGTTGGTCGTATGGTTGAGATGTACGCAAATGACCGTATCGATCTAACCTCTGCTCAGGCAGGCGATATCCTTGCACTGGTAGGTCTGAAGAACAACACCCAAACGGGTCACACACTCTGTGACGTTAAGAAGCCATGTACTCTTGAGCCAATGGTGTTCCCGGAGCCCGTAATCTCTATCTCTGTTGCGCCTAAAGACAAAGGCTCTATGGAGAAAATGGGCGTTGCGATCGGCAAGATGGTTGCTGAAGATCCAACCTTCCGCGTTGAGACTGACGAAGACTCAGGCGAAACCATCCTGAAAGGTATGGGTGAGTTGCACTTGGATATTAAAGTTGACATCCTGAAGCGTACTTACGGTGTAGAACTGGTTGTGGGTCAACCACAGGTTGCATACCGTGAAACCATCACGCGCGCCGTTGAAGACAGCTATACCCACAAGAAGCAATCCGGTGGTTCAGGTCAGTACGGTAAGATCGATTACCGCATTCGTCCAGGCGAGCAAAACTCTGGCTTCAAGTTCTCATCAACTGTTGTGGGTGGTAACGTACCTAAAGAGTACATCCCAGCACTTGAAAAGAGCTTTGCTGGCATGATGGCAACAGGTCCTTTGGCTGGCTTCCCTGTATTGGACGTTGAGATTGAAGTATTCGACGGTGCCTACCACGCGGTTGACTCCTCTGCGATTGCGTTTGAGATTGCAGCGAAAGGTGCTTTCCGTCAGACCATGCCAAAAGCCGGTCCACAACTGCTTGAGCCAATCATGAAAGTTGACGTATTCACCCCTGAAGATCACGTGGGTGATGTTATCGGTGACTTAAACCGTCGTCGCGGCATGATTCAAGGCCAGGAAGCCGGTGTGACAGGTGTTCGTATTAAAGCAGATGTACCGCTGTCTGAAATGTTTGGTTATATCAGCTCTTTGCGTACCATGACGTCAGGTCGTGGTCAGTTCTCCATGGAATTCTCTCATTACGCGCCTTGCCCAGCTAACGTTGCTGAAGCAGTTGTTGCGAAAGAGAAAGAAAAGAAAGCAGCGGCTGCTAAAAACTAAGTTGTTAACCTGCTTTTAAAAAGCCCCGTCAGTTTACGCTGACGGGGCTTTTTTGTTTGAATTTTTTATTAAGTCATCCATCTCAGATTCAATCCCTCTCTCGTTGAAACAATTCTGTCATACCACTTGGGTATAAAGAGGCCTGTTTATTAAGAGAGATTGAGTATGTTGTCCAGCCTCAGTATAGCTAAGAAATTATCCATCCTAGTTGTCTTCCCCATCATGATTCTGTTGGGACTTTTGAGTATTAACTATTGGGTATCTGTTCAAAAAGATCAATTATTTCATCGACTTTACAATGATCACTTGGCCGTATTGTCGGATGTGCTTCGAGTGCAAAGTATTTTAATGAATGAAGGGTTGAGTTATTTAAATCAATATCGAACTGGATGGATGGGGGCTGAACAGGCGAAAACAACAGTGACTGAGTTAATGGAAAATGCGCAGTCACATTGGCATAAATTCCAGCAGATTCGACCTGATGAGGGTGACAGTGAGCCCGATTCGTTGGTTGCTGAACTGGATGATTTGTTTGAAAAGTCTGTTCGGCAGTATCAAGAGTGGATTGAATATGCAGGCAGTGATGCTCTAACGATACGCATTCTGAACGAGTCGACCGTAAATGCTGAAAAAGCACGCAATATAGGCTTATTTAACGAACGCGTTGATCTATATATTCAAGCGCAAATACAAGCCGCTGGCGATGTTCGAGTGGAAGCTGAAACGCTAACAGACCAATTGGTATGGGGGTATATTTTAGGGGCTCTTTTGGTCAGCTTAATCTTGGGAGGCATTGGTGTGATCATTCAACAATCGATTGCAGACCCGATCCGACGGCTACGAGATGTGTTGGTCAATATCGAAACCCAATCGGATTTGTCTTTGCAAGCGGATGAAAAGGGTCGGGATGAAGTCGCTGCGGCGGCGAATGCTTTGAATAAGATGCTCAAGCATTTTCGTGAACTGATACAAGAAATTGTTCAGGATACGCAGGCTCTGGAAAAACAAGCCAATGCGGCTCAGCAGGTGAGCAATCAAGTGGCAGAGGGTGTTGACAGTCAAAGTCAGCAAGCCAGTGCCTTAGCATCAGCCATTGAGCAAATGGCCGGTGCGATAGAACAGGTGAATACCAATACCCGTCGTGCAGTGGATGTCGCTGTCAACGCGCAAGAGATCAGCGGACAAGGCAATCGTATTTCGAAGTCCAGCATGAGTAAGGTGATTGAGTTAGAACAGCATCTACAACAGACACAATTGGTTATCAAACTGCTGAACGAAGGCTCCAAAGAAATTGCAGACGTTCTGACAGTGATAAAGAACATCTCGGAACAAACCAACCTGTTGGCGCTAAATGCTGCAATAGAAGCCGCTCGCGCGGGTGAAGCTGGAAGAGGGTTTTCGGTTGTTGCCGATGAAGTAAGAACTCTATCATTAAACACGCAGCGAGCAACGGAGTCGATCAACCAAATCATTGAGAAGTTGCAAGCACAGTCATTAAAAGCAACCGAAGTCATGAATATCGCTTGTCAGCAAGCCGTTCACAGTGTGGATGACGCTCGCAAAGCGGATGAGCTGTTCAGTGATATCAGTTCAGCGGTGACAGAAATTGTCTCTTTAAATCACAATATTGCACTGGCTACACAAGAGCAAACCGGTGTCACGGATCACTTAGGCCGGTCCATGCATTTACTCAATCAGGATATTGAACAAATTAGCCGCACCGCAAATCTCTCAGAAGGTGCCAGTGAAAGCTTGAATCGTCTAGCGGTAAAACTATCCCAAGGCTGTGCAAGGTTTCAGTAGAAATGCGTTTGAAGCCTACTCAAGGCTCATCCAGACACTTCTGTGAGAAGGGTGAGGCGGAAACGCCGTACCCTTCTATCAAGTTAAACAGATTTTTGTTTAGCGGATTGCTTTATTGAGTCTATCCAGGCTGAATCAAAGCGTGTCTGTTGTGGGTCCAGTTCTAGTGCCTCAATTTTGAGCAAGAGCTTTTGGATAGGCTTCTGCAACTCGCTAACACCGCCGTCATTGCCCTCTAATTGGTGCATTTGCATTAGGCCTAAATGATAGAAGCGCAGCAGCTTGATGGCGGTGATATCGTTTTGTTCAACACTGGCTTCGACCTGATGCATACAATTTGTGATGCTCATCAGGCAGCGTTTAAGTTTCCAGCCATAGAGCGATGAACTCATCCAGGGTTGCTTCAATAGAATCTGCTTAAAAATAATGGTTGTCAGTATGAAACCAGTGAATACCCCCGCCGCATTCCATTTAAAGTTATTGCCATCAGGATGACCGAAAAATGACACACTCAAGGTGGCCAGACTCATTGCCAGAACAATAAAAATCGCCATTAAGATCAGGGTGTTTTTTCGGGTTTCTTTGCGATAAATCTCTGGGTCACGCGCTTCCAACTCAAAAATGTCTGACACACGGGTCTCCTGATATCGTTTGTTATGGATTGGCATGGTTCATCATGCGCGGAAGTAAGATGGGGATAAGGTTAACATTTTTGACGATTTTTTAGTAAATGCCATCTAGCCTAATAAGAAGTTTCTTGTTAACGATTTTCGTGGGATTGAGTTACAGTATGTTCGAGTAATGAATGGCAAGTTTATATATGACGAAAATCAAAGGGTTTCATGCGTTATGACTAAATTAGAATCAAAAAAGCCAGACGTCTTGGTCGTTTGGCCTAACCGTCCAGTGCAAATGCAAATTCTAGAGCAAACCTATACTTTGCATCGATTGGATTTGGCTAAGAATCCTCAAGCTCTCATTAAAGAAGTAGGTGAAAGAATTCGTGCTGTAGTGACCTCTCATGGTGGAGGTTTTACCCGTGAGTTACTAGATCAATTACCAAATCTTGAAATTGTATGTTCATCCGGTGTTGGGATTGACAGTTTATGCGTCGAAGCATGCCATCAGCGAGGTATTCCTGTCACGCATACACCGAATGTATTAAATGATGACGTTGCCGATATGGGTATGATGTTGTTGCTGGCAACACTTAGACGTTTAATTCCGGGGGAGCGTTGGATAAGGGGAGGGCATTGGCAAAATGAGGGAATGATGCCTCTCAATACTTCAGTTAGAGGAAAACGACTTGGAATTGCTGGTTTTGGGCGTATAGGTAAAGCCGTTGCTTTGCGCGCTGAGGCGTTTGGAATGGAGGTTCAGTATTATGGCCGATCGCCTCAGTTGGAGGTTGCTTATCCATGGTATAGTAATTTGATTGAGCTGGCCTCAAAGTCGGATGTCCTATTACTTACTTTGCCAGCGACTCCGGAAACGCACCATATTGTTAATTCAGACGTCTTGGATGCCTTAGGTGCTGCAGGTTATTTAATTAATATTGCTAGGGGAAGTATTGTGGATGAGATCGCTCTTCTTCACGCATTGGAAAATAACATTATTGCAGGTGCTGGACTTGATGTTTTTGAAAATGAACCCTTTGTGCCCGAAGCCTTCTTTGCATTGGAAAATGTAGTTCTTCAGCCTCATGTGGCCAGTGGAACTCTTGAAACTCGTGGGGCGATGGCCCAATTAGTGGTTGATAATCTTGCTGCTCATTTTGCAGGCAAAAATTTACTGACCCCTGTTTCTGTATAAAAAACCACCTGCTCAGATGATAGTGAAACTTTCGTCTAGTTGATAGACAAGTTGTATGATGTATTATATATTACTAGTTATGAGATGTGCTGAATCCCAAGTGTATCTAGGGTATGCTTTGTGGAATTCATACTACTTCATACAACATGTGCAAGACTTAGCTAACTATAATTACAGGAAAATGCCATGAAAAAACTCCTATCCAGTTTGACTCTAGCCGCCTGCGCGGTTGCTGCAACCCTTCCCTCCTTTGCCGTTGCCGATAATCCAATTCGGGGCAATATTCGTGTAGTGATTGGCTCTGATTCTACGGGCGGGGATACCTACCAAGCGGCCTCATTAATTGCCAATGCAATGTCTGAGCGGATGAAAACAAATGTGCGTGTTGATGCGGTGGGTGCCTCGCAAGCCTTTCGATTCCTTGATCGAGTGTCGAATGGCTCAACCATTATGTTTTTCCATGATCAGTCATACCTTGGCAACCTATACGGTATTCGAGGCTATGAGGATATTTTTGAGAAATATACAATTGGCCAGACTATTACCATTAATCCGGGTGATGCATTTGTTGTCCCAAAAAACTCACCATACAACAATATCCAAGAACTTATTGATGCTGCTGGCCAAGGTGAGCGTATTCGTGTAGCGATTCAACCAGGTGGTGTGTCTGAGATAGGTTATACGGCACTTAAAAATGCAGTAAAGCTTTTATATCCTGGTCAAGAGGGTAATGTTGTTGCTGTTAATACGGGTTCGCAAGCCGATAAAAATCAACAATTGTTTGATCGCCAAGCTGATATTATTCATGGCAGTATTCAAGCCAATGAGCAATACACTCGTTTACCTGAAGATGATCAGCGTGCCATGCGCTTTTTGTGGCTAACCGCTAAGAATGAGACTCTATCACAAGCTGACCCCGCAGGCTTTGGTGGAACGAGCCGTGATGAATTGTTACAGTTTGTCGAACCCATCAATGTTGTACCTATGACGGCAGACAACAATTTTACGTTTGATAAAGAGTTTTTCTTTCTATACAACAAAGATACCGATCCAAAAGTTCTTGCTTACTATGATCAGGTGCTAACGGATATTTTTGCAGAAGGTAAGGTGCAGGAAGAAATGAAGAAAGCTTTCTTCATTCCTAACTTTCGTCCGGCATCTGAGGCTCAGGAATATTTAAGCGCTAAGAAAGATGCTTACAGAGCAATAATCGAAGCGATTAAAGAGTAAAACATTATTTTACCCACTCTCGTCTAAAGGCGTGAGTGGGCATTGTCTTATGTCGCACTTATCTCCATCATTGCGGTTTATAAATATAATTTAATCCGGTGAGTTTATGAGCAGTCACTCTTTATTTGAAGTCAATGTCGACTTTGCTACGTCGCATGTGTTTTTTCCAAAAATAATTTTGACCCTGATGGCAATCATGCTGCTGGTTATTTTATTTAAAAACTTAGCTGCGATTAAGCATTTTATAATCCAAGAAGGCTTTATTTCGGTTCTATTTGATAAGGGCGATGACCGGGTACGCTTTTTTCTATGTTTAGTCATCACATCCTTTTATTTCGTTTCGATGGAGTATGTAGGGAGTGTCTATCCTAACGAAGGCTTTGGTTTTCTGTTTTGCTCAGTTCCTTTCTTAATTGTTTTGTCTTTGCTTTTTGCTAAAGAACTGTGTCGACGTGTTTGGATAACGATACTGACCTGTGCAGTCATTGCTCCCTTGTTGGTTTGGTATGTGCTTGGTCGCTTGTTTGGTATCGCGTTGCCTTGAGTCTTTAGGAGAAAATCATGGATTTTTTGTCACACTTATCACCTTTGTATTTCTTTTTAGCGGCTGCTGGGACGTTAATTGGAATCATTTTTGGCGCGATACCCGGTATGACAGCTACTATGGCTGTGGCGGTGTGCTTGCCTTTGACTTACTACTTCGGGCTTCATGAAGGTTTAGCGCTTTTACTTGGATTGTACGTGGGTGGAATCTCTGGTGGTTTGGTTCCAGCTGTCATGCTTAATATTCCAGGAACTCCGTCGTCCTTGACAACCACCTTTGATGGCTACCCAATGGCCCAGAAGGGGGAGAGTGAGCGTGCATTAAAAATATGCATTATTTCTTCACTGTTTGGAGGTGTGTTCAGTACCTTAGTACTTTTCTTTTTTGCGCCGGTTTTAGCCGATGTGGCGATTAAGTTTTCGTATGTTGAAAAGTTCCTGATTATTTTCTTTGCGCTTACAGTCATAGCCTCTTTATGTAAAAACATGTTGTTAGGCATATTTAGTGGTCTGTTGGGTGTATTGCTGAGTTTGGTTGGTACCTATGATATTTCATCAGGTGGTAACGGAGAGTATCGCTTGATGTTTGATTTTATGGAACCCTATCTCGATATGGGTTTTTCTCTTTTGCCGGTATTGATAGGTCTGTTTGGTGTTTCTGCGATCATTGCTGCAGCTGCAAAACATTCAGAAGAGGCTGTTCAGAACGATATTAAGTTGACGAAAACCAGTCCTTTCCGTTTGAGTGTTTTTAAGGGCCAAAGCATTAATTTATTCAGATCGTCTTCCATTGGTACGTTTGTAGGAATGTTGCCGGGAATTGGTGGCAGTGCTGCGTCAATCCTGTCCTACACCCAGCAAAAAAATGTTTCTAAGCAACCGTCCGAAATGGGAAAAGGTTCACCTGAGGGGTTAATAGCCTCTGAATCTGCGAATAATGGTTTAACTGGCGGGGCTCTCATTCCTTTGTTATCACTCGGTATTCCGGGGGATGCGACTACAGCGGTATTGATAGGTGCTTTCACTTTACAGGGGTTGCAAGTTGGTCCTTTGTTTATAGGTGAAAACCTAGACACTTGGTATTCAATGATGGTTGCTTTATTGTTTGCTAATGCCGTGATGTTTTTATTGATGTTTTTTGCAATTAAATACATTGTTAAAGTGGTGCTAGTACCAAAGTATGTTTTATTTCCATTGATTATGATGATGTGTGTGGTTGGAGCTTACGCTATTAATTACGGTATTATGTTTGATGTTTGGACATTATTAATTTTTGGAGTCTTTGGTTATATTGCTACGCGTATAGGATTGGAAATAGCTCCACTTGTCATCGGCTTTATTCTCGGTACTTCTGCTGAAGTGTATTTTGTCAAAAGCTTAGAGTCTCATGGGAACTTCTTAGTTTTCTTCACTAATAGTTATATTGCCATGTTTTTGTGGGTGCTGATTGGTTTGTCTATCGCATTTTCTATCTATGTTTCTAAGAAAAACAAATTGATTAGTGCCTAATTCAGGAGGCCGCATGAATCGTAAAATCATTCAAATTACAGATGTAGATAATGTTGCAATAGTGGTCAATCCCGAGGGGTTAGCAAAAGGTGAATCGATCAATGATGTGTTATCTGCAGCAGAGGCAGTGCCACAAGGTCATAAGGTCGCACTTTGTGGACTGGTCCTAGGACAAGAAATTATTCGCTATGGTGAAGTTATTGGTTATGCACTTAAGGATATTCCTGAAGGAGCCTGGATACAAGAAAGTATGGTGCGACTGCCTACACCACCTGACTTAAAGTCCTTGCCAATTGCTACTCGTCCTGCACCAGTGCAAGGGCCTTTGGAGGGTTATACTTTTGAGGGCTACCGTAATCCTGATGGTTCGGTGGGCACTCGTAATATTTTAGCGATCAGTACCAGTGTTCAGTGTGTCGCAGGTATGACCAACTTAATTGTTGAGAAGGTCAAAAAAGATCTATTGCCGCTTTATCCCTATGTTGATGACGTCGTTGCATTGAATCATGCCTATGGGTGTGGTGTCGCGATCAATGCTCCAGATGCTGTAATCCCGATTAGAACGCTCCAAAACATGGCGAAAAACCCCAATTTCGGTGGTGAAGTTATGGTGATTGGCTTAGGGTGTGAAAAACTACTGCCTGAGCGAGTACTCTCCGACTCACCTACACAAGTATTGCAAATCTTGGATGCCGCAGCTCATGTGCCTCCCTCTGCTAGACCGACATTATCGTTACAGGATGAGAGTCTAGTGGGTTTTGAAGCTATGATCAGTGAAATTATGGAAATGGCAAAATACCATCTAGAACGTTTGAATACTCGTCGTCGAGAAACCTGTCCAGTCTCTGAGTTGGTGCTTGGTGTTCAATGCGGCGGCAGTGATGCTTTCTCTGGAGTCACAGCTAATCCAGCCGTAGGCTTTGCATCGGATCTGATCGTGCGCGCGGGAGGAAGTGTCATGTTCTCTGAAGTAACAGAGGTTAGGGATGCTATCCATTTACTAAGCCCGCGAGTGATTAATCAAGAGGTGGGCCAAGCTTTGTTGGATCAAATGCAATGGTACGATGATTACCTTAATCGAGGGCTGGCCGATCGCAGTGCTAATCCGTCGCCAGGTAATAAAAAGGGTGGGTTAAGCAATGTTGTCGAAAAAGCGCTCGGGTCAGTCGTCAAATCGGGCAGCAGTCAAATAGTTGATGTGCTCGGTCCAGGAGAAAAGCTTCGCCGTAAAGGGCTCAATTTTGCAGCAACGCCTGCAAGTGATTTTGTGTGTGGCACACTGCAGTTTGCTTCGGGAATGAATGTGCAGATATTTACTACAGGGCGTGGCACGCCTTATGGTTTAGCAGAAGTGCCTGTGATCAAGGTTGCGACCAACAGCAAATTAGCGACACGCTGGTTTGACTTGATTGATGTTGATGCCGGACGAATTGCTACAGGTGAGGCGACAATCGAGTCACTCGGTTGGGAGTTGTTTCACTTAGTGCTTGATGTTGCCAGTGGGCGCACAGAGGTGGCAGCTGATCGCTTAGGTTTACACAATGATTTAGTGCTGTTTAACCCTGCACCGGTTACCTGACGGGGCGAAGATTTGCTCCGAATAATGATTGAATATTATAAATAATGTTGTATGATGTATTACATCATAATAATCGAGTTGTCAGTGTGATATGCAGTGCAGCTCCCATGCCGAATAGAGGAATAAAAAATGACGATATCAGTAGAGCAAATCCGAAATTCATTGAGTGATGGACTTTTATCCTTTCCGGTGACTGACTTTGATGCACAAGGTAATTTCAATCCAGAAACCTTTCGTCAACGGATTGAGTCATTTATTGAGCATAAGGTTTCTGCTGTATTTGTAGCGGGTGGAACGGGTGAATTTTTCTCTTTATCGCTTGATGAATACAAGCAGATAGTTGATATCGCAGTTAAAACTGTTGCCGGTCGAGTTCCAGTGATTGCGAGTGCTGGACGTAGCATTGCGGATGCTAAAGTCTTTGCAAAAGCAGCAGAAGATGCAGGTTGTGATGGTATTTTGTTAATGCCTCCATATTTAACGGAATGTCCTAGTGAAGGTGTTATGGCCTACGCTAAAGAGGTTATTGAAAGTACTCCACTTCAAGTCATTTATTATAACCGCGCCAATGGTGTGCTTCATGCTGAAGATGTAAAAGCGCTTGCCGATTTATGTCCGAACTTAATTGCCTTAAAAGATGGTGTAGGAAACATGGCTGCACTGAATGATACGGTTAAAACGGTAGGTGATCGTTTGGTGTATATCGGTGGAGTACCGACGGCAGAAATTTTTGCTGAAGCGTATTTGTCTATTGGTGTGAATACTTACTCCTCTGCTGTATTTAACTTCATGCCTGAGATGGCGAATACCTTCTATGCAGCACTACGCTCTGGTGAAAAAGCAACGGTCACTCGCATTATTCAGAAATTTTTTATCCCATTCTGCCGTCTTCGTGATCGTAAGGAAGGGTATGGTGTGAGCTTAATTAAAGAAGGTGTTCGACTCGTAGGTCAGCCAGCAGGAAATGTACGCTCCCCATTGACCATGCCAACGGCCGACGAAGTGGCATCATTAAAAGCGATTATTGAAGCCAATCGATAAGTATTAACTTTTGGAACGATTGAGTGAAATTAGGCACGAAATTGAGTGCTCAAACAGATGGGGTCGAATATGTTTACAACCATAAAAAAAATGCAGGTTGTCCCTGTGGCCGGTTACGATGGTTTTTTGCTTAACTTGAGCGGTGGTCATGCGCCATGGTTTATTAGAACCGTTGTTATTCTTGAAGATGATGCGGGGAATATTGGACTAGGTGAGGTTCCTGCGAGCACGGGTATCATCAATACTCTAGAGCGATGCCGAGAGTTGGTTGAAGGAAAAAGTGTTGGTCATTACAAGTCGATTATTAATCTTGTTCGCACCTCTATTTCTGGAGAAAGTAATGATGTTAGAGGTAACCAAACCTTTGACCTGCGCATAGCTGTTCATGTTGTCACGGCCATTGAGTCCGCTCTTTTGGATTTGGCAGGGCAGAATATGCAGTTACCAGTGGCTGAATTGCTTGGGCAGTTTGGTAAACAGCGCGATGAAGTTGAAGCATTAGGTTATTTGTTTTTACTGGGAGACCCTAAAAAAACGGATCTTCCTTATCCTGTCTGTACAGAGCCGAAGGATGAATGGGATAAACTCCGCACACAAGAAGCGTTAACACCTGAAACGGTAGCTAATTTAGCGAAAGCTGCCTTTGATCGTTATGGGTTTAAAGACTTCAAACTCAAAGGGGGGGTGTTGGATGGACGTCAAGAAGCTGAGTGCATTGCTGCTCTTTATGAAGCCTTCCCAGAAGCTCGCTTAACTTTAGACCCGAATGGTGCGTGGACCTTGGCTCAAGCGATAGAGTACTTAACCCCTATTAAACACATGCTGAGTTACGCAGAAGACCCTTGTGGTCAAGAAGGTGCCTGGTCGGGCCGCGAAACAATGGCTGAGTTCAAGCGCATCACCGGTTTGAAAACGGCGACAAACATGATCGCAACTGATTGGCAACAGTTACGCAATACAGTCAGACTTGATGCGGTGGATATCCCCTTAGCAGATTGTCATTTTTGGACAATGCAAGGAGCTGTTGCTGTCGGAGAACTCTGTGCTGAATGGGGAATGACGTGGGGCTCACACAGTAATAACCATTTTGACATTTCGCTTGCCATGATGACTCATGTCGCCGCAGCTTGCCCAGGAGATATTACAGCCATCGATACTCATTGGATTTGGCAAGATGGACAACGCATCACAAAAGAACCGCTGAAAATTCGTCAGGGAAAACTGCGTGTTCCTGATAAGGCTGGGTTGGGCATTGAGCTGGACCGAGATAAATTAGAAGAAGCACATGCACTTTATAAGACGCTGACTCTAGGTCAACGTAATGATGCAATGGCTATGCAATATTTGATACCAGGTTGGACGTTTGATCCAAAAAAACCTGCATTAGTTCGTTAAACCCCTCTTGGGTTAATGTTACAATCAACTCCGCCACAATGGATGAGTATAATTAAAAAATGACGATCAAAGCTTCCTCAACAGCCTCTTTTCAGGTCGAACGTGTTGCACGTTCTGAAAGCCTTGCACTAACGGTTGCTTCTCAGTTGGAAGCGATGATCACTCAAAGCAAAATACTGTTGGGTGAAAAGTTGCCTACTGAAAATGCGCTGTGTGATATGTTTGGTGTGAGCCGGACGGTTATCCGGGAAGCGATTACCCAATTGAAGTCATTAGGCTTGGTTGAAACACGTCGAGGCGTTGGCACGACAGTGGTTCGTAATCAGCCAGCAGAAACCTATTATGCTTACACCATCAACCCGACGGCTGTTGAAGATATACTGCATATCCTAGAGCTTAGGATTACATTCGAAACGCGCGCAGCTGAGTTAGCAGCTTTGCGTCGAGATGATCAAGACATACAAACGCTTGAAGAAACATTGCTTGCATTTGATGCAGCATTGGAAAAGGGTGAAATGGCGCGTAAGGAAGATTATCAATTTCATTATGCAATCGCTAAAGCATCTAAAAATCCTTTCTTCAAACAGTTTTATGAGCAGTTCAATAAAAACATTATCCCAAGAGCGAAAATCGTCAATAGCAACCTAGATCCGGCTGCTGCAGAGGTGTATTTGGCTCGCATACGCGAGGAACACCATGAGATTCTGCAAGCCATTCGATCTGGTAATGCAGAAGCCGCTCGAAAAGCTATGCATCAACACTTGTACAGAGCTTACCATTTGTACGAAAAGTATCGGTCAACATCTCGATTTGACTGATACAGTTGTAGGTTAGCGAGAAGGCTTCTTCAGCGTGAATAACGGCTGTCGCATTTCCGCGTCAGTTTTACTTCGTAATTGGAGATGTCAGCAATGATTAAGGGTGAAATGTTAATCGGCTCTCAGTCGATTAAAGGTAATCAAGCGCCGATTCAAGCATAAATCCTGCCAGTAACCAAGTTCTTGAACCTGCATATGCAGGTGGAGATCTATCCCATGTTAACCAAGCAGCAGAGTTAGCAGATGCTGCCTTTGATACTTTTCGAGAAACTACATTAGAGCAGCGGGCCTGTTTCTTGGAGGGTATTGCTAATGAAATCATGGCATTAGGAGACCAGCTGGTTGAGCGCGCTATGCTCGAAACGGGCCTTCCTCAAGCACGCATCGAAGGGGAACGTGGACGGACCATAAATCAGTTACGATTGTTTGCGGACGTAGTCAGGGCTGGTCGGTGGTTGGATGCTCGCTTGGATTCTGCGTTGCCTGAGCGGACACCACCTCGTTCAGATTTACGAATGCGCTATATTCCTTTGGGGCCAGTGGGTGTTTTTGGTGCCAGTAATTTTCCGTTAGCCTTTTCTGTCGCGGGAGGAGATACCGCTTCCGCGTTTGCAGCAGGGTGTCCTGTGGTTGTTAAAGCGCATTCAGCACATCCCGGGACTTCCGAATTGGTAGGACGTGCCATTCAAGCTGCTGTTAAACAAGCGAATCTTCCCGAAGGTGTGTTTTCGCTACTTTATGGCAGTGGTCAACAGATTGGAGTGGGGTTGGTACAACATCCTTTAATCAAGGCCATCGGTTTTACAGGGTCACGCCAAGGCGGAGAGGCCTTGATGAAGGTGGCAGCCGCTCGTCCTGAGCCGATTCCTGTGTACGCTGAAATGAGTAGTATTAATCCGGTATTTTTAATGCCATCGGCATTGGAAAATCGTGCTGAGTCACTGGCGACTGGTTTTGTAGCCTCTTTAACAATGGGGGCGGGGCAGTTTTGCACCAATCCGGGACTGGTGATTGGATTAGAGAGTGAAGGTCTCAATGTCTTTCTTAATCAAACAGTTGCATCCTTAGAGCAAATAAATGCTCAGACTATGCTGACACCGGGTATATTCAAGGCATATAGCCAAGGTATTTCGCATTTGCAACAACACCCTCAGGTTCAGCAAGTGGCTATAGGTTTAGACTCAAAAGGTGAAAACCAGTGTGTAGCTGGCTTTTACGAAACAACAGCGGTTGCATTTTTACAGGATAAGTCGTTAACTGAAGAAGTCTTTGGTGCGAGTTCATTGTTGATTCGCTGTCAAACGATGGATGAATACTTGGCGGTAGCTAAGGCATTAGAGGGACAATTGACGGCCACGGTGCAACTGGATTCAGCCGATTATGACCAAGCCGTTCCGTTACTTTCAGTACTTGAACGTAAAGCAGGACGGGTCTTGTGTAATGGCTATCCAACCGGAGTCGAAGTCTGTCACGCCATGGTGCATGGGGGGCCCTTCCCATCAACATCTGATAGCAGGACCACATCAGTAGGCAGCGCAGCCATTCAACGCTTCTTAAGACCTGTCTGCTACCAAGACTGGCCTGCAGAATTATTGCCATCGGTATTACAGGATGCCAATCCGTTTGGGCTAATGCGTCTTATCGATGGTAAAGTAAGCTAATTTAGTAATAGTGCAGTATCAGTTTAACGGCTCTGCATCCTTGTAGGGCCGTTTTTGTTTCTGTATACGTTAAAAGGATCAGTTTGATGAATGGGCAATTAGATATTGTGTTTCAAATTTTAGCCATTACTGGGCCTGTATTTATCATGGTGATTGTCGGATGGTGCCTCAAGCGCTTTGCGATAATTGATGATGCCTTTATTTCAACTGCTTCAAATTTAACGTATCGCATTACGATGCCCTTCTTGCTGTTTATCGGTATAGTAAAAGCTGATTTAAACACAGCACTTCAGCCAAAGTTAATTGTGTATTTCTCGTTAGCCACTATTTTGGGATGTGCTGTTGCATGGGTATGGGCCATTAAGCGCATACCTGTGGCAGATAGAGGCGTCTATGTGCAAGGTGCTTTTAGAGGAAATTGTGGCGTTGTGGCGTTGGCATTGGCGGTGAACCAGTTTGGCGATTACGGTTTGTCGATAGGCAGTGTTTTATCTGGCTTAGTGATTATCTTATTCAATGTTCTTTCAACGATTGTACTGTCTGTTTACAGTTCGGTATTCACGTTTAATTTTCGTTCAATTATAAAGGAGTTATTGCAGAATCCTCTTATCATTAGTGTATTGATTGGGCTGTTGGTGTCCTATGCGAATTTATCACCTCCGACATGGTTTATGGTGTCAGGCGAGTATCTTGCGTCGATGACTCTTCCGATTGCACTGATCTGCATTGGAGGCACTCTGTCATTGAGTGCTTTGGTTTCGTCGGGTGGAGCTGCTTTAAGTGCCAGCTTATTCAAGCTCGTGTTCATTCCTGTTGTTTTCACAGTGATTGGTTGGTTGATTGGGTTTGAAGGGCGTGAGCTTGGTGTTCTTTTTCTTTTCTTGGCCGCACCGACTGCTGCAGTGAGTTATGTGATGGCAAAAGCGGCTGGTGGAGATGCTCGGTTTGCAGCTAATATTATTGCGCTTAGTACGGCTTTATCTATCGTGACAATCTCTGCTGGATTATATGGGTTAACCGCTTTGAGGTGGGTTTAGTGCGTATGTATCCTTATATATCCATCTTGGATGCGAACCTGTTACTCGGGCTAAAATTTGAAATGATTATTGTAAAATAACGTATTTCTTGAAGTTTATATTGTTTTGTGTTCTCAGCTGTCCCGCGTCCTAGGACACGGGGACTGTTGTTTTTCATAATGTGGACCGTCGCAGGCTTCTGATTTTTGGGTCGATTATCGCTACATAAATCTTTATACTTCGCGTCATTAAACCGAGCTGATGCATGAAGGAGTGTTTTATTTTGCTATTCAAAATCGTATCCCACCAGCAAGAAAAGCCTGCTGGCCGAATCCGTAAGCAAAATGAAACACTCATTCTTCGTGCGGCTGAAATCGAGTTTGCCGAAAAAGGCTTTGCGGGTGCGAGCATGAATGCGATTGCGCAGCGTGCGGGCCTCCCTAAAGCCAACCTGCACTATTACTTCAAAAACAAAATTGGCCTGTATATCGCTGTATTGAGTGACATTATCGAGTTGTGGGATGAAACTCTGAGCGCAATTACGGCTGAAGACGATCCCGCCGAGGTGTTAACCCATTATATCCGACGGAAAATCGATTTCTCACGTGAATACAGTCTAGCGTCGCGTATCTTCGCATCTGAAATCATCAGTGGTGCTCCGAATATGAGTACCTATTTCAGTGACAACTACCACGGGTGGTTTGCAGGGCGCGTTGCTGTTTTTCAAGCTTGGATTGATCAAGGAAAACTGGACCCAATCACGCCTGAACACTTGCTGTTTATGATTTGGTCCACCACGCAACATTATGCCGATTTTGCCATACAAATTGCCGCTGCTTTGAATAAACCCGAACCGGATATCGAGGATTATGAAAAGGCGACTGAAACAATCACTCACATTATTTTGAAAGGGTGTGGGGTGAAAAGGGTTGATTCGGTTCGCTCATAAAACGACATGTACATCACTTCCCAATTAGCTCCATAATCTGCAAACAATAGCCGTCCCTGGCTGAGAGTTGTGGCTTGTGCTTTAAGACCTCTTTACCTCAATCAAATACATACAAAAGCTCAACAGTTCTCGTATTGATTCGTTATACTGCATTATTGGTTTAAAGTTTAGCACGCGTTTCAAATATGAGTGCGTTCGTCTTTATAGTTCGATACCTGCCTGAAACTCTTTCCAACGCATGACGGAGTTAGCGCCTAGAGATAAGAACGGTTCCGGAGGCAACTTCTTCGGTGCTGCACTGGATTGAAATTCTGACAAAATGTCAGATTGAATTCCTAGCGATAACTCTGCGGCTAAATTGCCAGATAAAGTACCCTTAACCGTCCCTAGTCCGTTTTGACAAGAAGCTGAAAAAATACGCGGTTCTAACTCACCGAAAGCAGGCACAGAGTTTAGAGATAAACAGAGGCGACCTCCCCAGCGATGCTCCATTACTACATTATTCAGTATTGGGAAACGCTGTCTAAATGCCTTATCGTGAAGTTTAGCTGCTGTTCGTATGTGACGTTCACTTACTTCCATGGATTGGTTGAGCGTAAAGTGATTTCGTACAGTAACTCTATCACCGCTACCGTCAAAGTTTGATATTCGTCTAACCGTTGTTCCCATTGGATCTGCAGGTAAAATCCCCCAGTCAGATTGTCCTCCGAGCTTTACTAATTCATCTGAACTAAGAGCACGGGTCATTGAAGCATACGTGAAAACATGTAGAAGTCTTTTTGGAAAGAAGCCGAAGGATTGTATATGACCATTAACAGCTAGAATGATACGACGCGCTCGAATATTGCCTTTAGGCGTTTTGACTTGGTGCATATCACCCTTTTCAATACTCAGGGCAGGTGTGTTTTCATAAATTTCAACATCTTTTCGCAAGTTCTCTGCTGCCATGCGTATAAATGCGGCAGGTTGGATCATGACGGCTCCAGGTGTGAAAAGACCACGCCGGTAATAGTCAATGCCTGTCATCTCTTTTAATGCCTGTGCATCCATAAACTCATAGGGCTCACCTAAGCTTGCCAGATGCTTGCTGTAGCTTTCTATGTGATGTAAACCTTTATCAGTAACAGCCCCCGTAACTTTTCCGCAAGGGTTGAATACAGGTATCGGCATCTGTGCGTCAAGAGCTATTTGCTTTGCAAAATCGATCGCATAGCGATTGAGTTTGATTTGTGATAAGTCAATCCTGTGGTCACTCGTGTATGATTCCGAGTTGAGCTCATGAGGGAGGTCAATCATAAAACCACTGTTTCTGCCTGCAGGGCCCTCTGCTATTCGACGAGCTTCAATCATAACCAAGCGCTCATCACCCACAAGTTGGCTGAGACGTTTAGCGGCCGCAATACCTGCAAAACCAGCACCAATAACTAACCAGTCGGCAATAATCTCTTCTTCAAGTGTTGGAAATGTGTTTGCTGGAGATAAAATACTGTTCCAAGCAGCTGGACCTGTGTCAATGGGCAATTTTTTTACTTTAATTGTATTGTTCATAATCTCCCTCCGTTGAGGAGACATCAAAAAGGTAGGTCAATCAGCGAAGTTTAATTAAAACAGCTCTAATTTGAGCTGTTTTGGGTTTATGGCTAATAAACTCAGTCTAAGCTGTCATCGGAATCATCACTTAAATCAATCCAAATGGTTTTAAGTTCAGTAAACTGGTCATGCGCATGAATGGAATTGTCTCTTCCACCAAATCCTGATTGCTTATAGCCACCAAACGGAGTTGTAATATCGCCCTCGCCAAAGCAATTGACTGTAACAGTGCCTGCTTTGATAGATTGAGCTGCACGAATAGCCCGCTTAGCGTGACTTGTGAAAACAGAGGCTGATAGCCCATAGTCGGAGTTATTAGCAACCGCAATCGCCTCATCAAAACTGGAAACGGTAATGATTGATAGCACAGGTCCAAAAATTTCTTCTTGAGCGAGAGCATCGTCTGGCATTACGTCGTCAAAAATAGTTGGGTGAATAAATGCACCATCTATACACTCTCCACCAAAAATGAGACTCGCGTTTGACTCTTTCCCCAGTTGTATGTAGTTAGCCACTTTTGCAAAGTGACATTTATCAATTAGAGCGCCTAGATGATTAGCCGGATTAAGAGGATCTCCCGTTTTCCATTCACACGCGTGAGCTTTTATGCGCTCTAGTAGCTTGCTTTTAATGCTCTTATGAACAATAAGTCTTGAACCAGCTGAGCAATTTTCTCCCATGTTCCAAAATGCTGCTTGTACGGCAAATGCAGCGACTTTATCTAAATGCTCGGCGTCTTCAAGAACAATACAGGGGTTTTTTCCACCACATTCCAGTACAACTTTTTTTAGATTTGATTCCGCCGAATAGCTCAAAAAGCGCTTTCCTGTAGCAGTAGAACCCGTAAACGTGACCATGTCGACGTCTTTATGGCGCCCCAGTGGCTCACCAACTTCTACGCCAGTGCCGGTTACAATATTGAGAATGCCTCTTGGTAAACCGGCTTCAAGTGCTAGTTCAGCAATCCTTAATGCAGTTAACGATGTTTGTGCGGCTGGTTTTATTACCATTGAGCATCCAGCTGCGAGGGCGGGTCCTATTTTCCAAGCCAACATTAATAGGGGAAAGTTCCAAGGTAAAACAGCTGCTACGACACCTATAGGCTCACGCACTACCATCGCGACTGCATTTGGGCCAACAGGAGCACTTTGGTCATATATCTTATCGATTAATTCAGCATGCCATTTTACTACATGAATAAATTCTGGAATATCAATCAGCTCGCAGTCTCGAATAGGTTTGCCGGAGTCCATACTTTCGAGTACAGCCAGTTCGTGCTTATGAGTTTCAACCAGATGACATAGATTAATGAGCACGTGTTTGCGCTCATTTGGATGAAGTGAACACCAGCGTTGATCATTAAAAGCAATTTTAGCTGCACTGACAGCAAGATCAACGTCAGCAGCGTTACCTGCAGCCAACTGAGCTATGATCTGTCCAGTGGCTGGGTTAGTTGTAGGTATGGTTTTACCAGATAAAGAGGGCCTGAATTCTCCATCAATAAAACACATGCTTTTTGGTGCTAACTGAGCAGCAATACGGTTATATTCATCATGGCTTAGTAATTCGCACATCTCGTATTTCCTCTTGCTTATAAACTAGATGGGTTATCTTGCTCAATTGCATCGATAGATATTTTTAGCTTCTCAATTACTTGTGCTAAGGTTTGCTTTTCATCTGAATTTAACCCTCTAAGAGGTTTTCGTGTTTCACCCGCAAAACGACCAGAAAGCGTAACTCCGTACTTAACACTTTGAATAAACTTGCCACCTTGTTCTAGTACTCGCATAAGAGGCATCATGGCTGACATTATTTGGCGACCTTTATCAAAATTGCCTTCAAGAACGCAGGCTTTATAGAGTGCAATATGTTCCTTGGCTAAAAAGTTTGAACCCGCGCATACCCAGCTTTTTGCACCCCACGCAAAATACTCCAATGCTTGGTCATCCATACCACATGACAATTGAATGTTTGGATAATCGCATGCCAGAAGGTGAAGACGATTGATATCGCCTGAACTCTCCTTGATGGAGCAAAAATTCTTTGATTGACCGATGTGTTCAAAAAAAATCTCACCCATCATGACGCCCATTCGAGCGGGGTAGTTGTAGAGCATGATTGGAAGGTTCGCTGCTGAATCAACGGCTAAGGCATGAAGTGCTAACTCCTCCTCTGTTGGCAAGGAGTAAGGTGGTGTTGCAACGAGCAAAGCATCTGCTCCTAAGTGAGCAGCTGACTCTGCGAGAGATATTGATTCGTTTGGATCAATAGATCCTGTTCCAAATATGACGGGAACTTTACCAGCACAAGTTGATTTTGCGAGTTCAAGAAGATGCAGGCGTTCTTTGACTGACTCGACGTAATACTCTCCAGTTGTACCTCCCACTATAATTCCGTGAACACCTGCGTCTACAAGGTGATTAACACTATCGAGATAAGCATCGTAATCGATGCTAAAGTCTTCTTTAAAAGGAGTAATAACGGGAGTGTAGATACCCTCAAATTTCATCATAACTAAACCTACTGCTTAAATTAATTGTGGTCGTGTTGCTATCTCTAGCCTTTTAAGAGAGTAACTAGAGTAGGCGAAAGGGCACAATCGACATTTAATGCAGCTAAAGCATAACGCTGGGTTATGGTTTTTAAAGTATGGAAAGAAACTATTTAGAAACGGTTGTTTTTACAGCCGTTGATTCACACTGAATATGATCGAGTAACCATTTTTTAAATCGAATGAAAGGTTCACTGTTGGCTTTATTTTCAGCGTAGGTGAGGTAATGGAGTTTTTCTTTGAATTCAACAGATTTTGATACAGGCATAACCAGTTTTCCTTCTTTGACTAATGGGTCAATTAAGTGATGCCAACCTAAGGATACACCTTGATTGTTGAGCATCATTTGGACAAGCATATTGTAGTCATTCGCGTTAAAAAAATGAGTGGTAATATGTCCGCGAATATTAGGCTCTATATCAAAAAACGAAAACCATACGGACCAGTCAAGATGTTCAGCAATTTGCGCGCGTCCATAAGGACTCAGATTCAGTAGTACTGTTTCTTGGAGTCCTTCTAAGGTGTTGATATGTTTATTTTTCTCTAAGTAGTTAGGCGTGCAAACTGGATAAATTAAGTCATGAAACAGCGGGATGGAATGGTATCCCTCGCGTGGGCCAGCGATTTTATTGATGAACACATCTGGATGCACGCCTGGCTCCATGTGTAAAAAGTTTTCTGTAGTTACGATATTCAAATTTATATCTGGGTTCACCGCAAAGAACGTCGGGAGGCGCCTAGAAAGCCAAAGTGCTGAGAATGCCGGTGTACAGCATATAGTAAGTTGTTTTTTTGACACGCTCGTGCTGCGAATACGCTCCGCTGCTTGAGCAATATTGACAAAGGATAGGTATGCAGCATCGTAAAAGATATTTCCTGCCTCTGTCAGCTCCACGGCACGACCTGAACGTGTGAAAAGTTCAACGCCTAGGTGTGCTTCGAGCTCCCTGATTTGTCGACTGATTGCCGCTTGGGTAACACACAGAGCTTCTGCTGCTCTAGTAAAGTTTTGATATTTCGCTGCAGCAACGAATGACTTTACTGCCCGAAGCGAGGGCATTTTAACCAGAACCCTGTCTGGCTCAACGTGTTTAACCATAATTTTGTATTCAAAGAGTCCAGTTAGAGGCGGTGTTGTTGGGTAATTACGATAATTCTTTACTAGTTAACACAAATAATTAAAAAATGAAACCAAAATTGTCTGGACGCTCTCCACTTAAGCTCAGACTACATCAATCTACAGTAACCATAACCTCAGGTTTTGAATAGCTACTAGTAAAAGTCGTTTTCATTAATCTAGTGACTGTAATAGTTTAATTAAGCCCCGGGATGATACAAAAAAATAATTATTAAAGGTAAAACAACCTCACTGGAGAGCGCAGTATGTTAGTAGCTAAATCAAAAACTGTAAAAACATTAACAGCATCTATTGTGGCATTATCCGCGATGGCATTTTCTGTGTCGTCGTGGGCCAGCGAACGTGTTCGATTGAGCATAGCAACCGAGTCGGGTGACGTAAGCTCACCTAACGGTCAGGCTGTTAAGCGTATAGCCGATTTAGTGTCTGAAAAATCAGATGGACGAATCTCAATCAATGTATTTTATCAGGGTCAATTAGGTGGGCCGCAGGAGCTGTTTGATCAGTTGGTCAGAGGAAACGTTGATCTTTTCTTGGGATGGCCGCAAACGTCTTATGATATGCGTCTGGGTGTGCTCACACTACCCTATCTAACCTTGAGCTGGGAGGAAGCGCTGGAAGCCTACAGCAAAGATGGTTGGGTTTCCGAAGTGATTAATCCTATTCTTTCTGGCATGGGGTTAGCGTATTTAGGGCCTTTCCCTGAGGGATTTGGTGGTGTGGCAACAGCTAAAAAATATGCAACGAATTATGATGATGCACGCGGCATCAAAGTAAGATCTGCCCCTATTTTCCCATTGCCACAGACGGTGCAAGCGATGGGTTTTCAGGCAGTTCCAATCGACTGGTCAGAAGTTTATACCTCAATTCAAACGGGCGTTGTAGATGGTGACTCAAGCAACGTTATCTATTGGGATTATACCTACTTTAATGATCTTTTAGATTATTTTGTTCATACCAAGCATAACTTTTCATTCTATACTTTCTTGATGAATGAAGATTCTTGGAATGCTCTCAGTGAGTCTGACCGTGCAATTGTTGCAGACGCGGTCGAAACGGTGGTAAATGAGCAGTTCAAAAATGCCAGATCTGAAGATGAAAAATGGATCCAAAAGGCTCAAGAAGATGGGATGCAGTATATTGTTCCCACGGATGAAGAAATGAGTGCTTGGGTCGAGCGTGTTCGTAGTGATGTATGGGAAAGAGCGGAAAGAGCAATAGGTAAGGATATTATGGACGTCGTCAGAGCTAATGCAGAGCAGGTGCAGTAAAAATAGTGACTTAGAGAGACTGGATGTTTCTCTAGGTCATATTATATAGGTATGATTATGAATGTTATAATAAAAATATCTGTCTTCATTGAAAAGCTTATCGCTAATTTGATGAGTGGGGTAGTTGTTATTTTCGGTCTTTTTATTGCATTTTCTATGGTATCAGGAATTGTATTAAGAACGTTCTTTGATATTCAGATGTTTGGCCTTGAAGAACTAATATTAATTGCTGCAATGTGGGTCTATATGTTAGGTGCTGCATTAGCATCTAGAGAAGGATCACATTTAAGTGCAGATTTCTTTCAGACATTTTCAAAAAATGAGAGCGTTAAAATTACTATCCGACTTATAGTTGGATTGATCTCTGTTGTTATGGCTTTGTACTTTGTTAGTTGGAGTTATAATTTGTTTTCCTGGGGTTTTCAAAGAAAGCAGGTGACCCCTGTTTTTAGTATCCCTCAATATGTTTCTCAAGTGAGTCTTCTTGTTGCAAGTGTATTAATATGCTTGTATGGAGCAAGAGATCTTGCTAGAGATGTTCTGAAATTACTAAGAATAAAATTTCAATGATTTTTACGTGAATATTATTAAAAGGTTTTTATCATGGGTGCTTTATTAGCCATAGGTGTTGTTATCCTGTTAATGTTTATAGGGGTGCCTGTCGTTTTTTCTTTTGCTGCAATGACTCTAGTATTATCCTACGTATATAGCGTTGATATTTCATCATTAATGACGACAGGTTTTTGGTCAATTAATTCTATAATACTTCTAGCGTTACCTTTGTTTGTAATGACTGGTTATCTTATGCAGTCTGGCGGGATTGCAGTTCGTCTTATACGTTTCATTGAAGCTGTTATTGGATCTTCGCGAAGTGGAATGGGGACCTCAATGATCTTGGGGTGTGGTGTCTTTGGTGCCATTTCAGGAACAGCTTCTGCTGCTGTCGCATCCATCGGAACTGTCATGATAGACCCTATGGAAAAGCATGGCTATAAGCGCTCATACTCTACTGCACTAGTCGGAATTTCCTCATTATTAGGGTTGCTGATTCCTCCCAGTATTACGATGATTCTTTATGCTGTCGTTACAAGGCAGTCTGTAGCTGCTGTCTTTCTTGCTACCATAGGGCCAGGAATTTTATTAATAATTCTCTTGTGTATTATCAACGCTATTAAAATGCGAGTTAACCCTGATTTTGTTCCTGAAAAGATAGCGTTGAGTCAAAGGTTTAAAAATATCGGGATTACAGGATTTAAGGCTTTTCCAGCGCTGATGTTACCAGTTATTATTTTAGGTGGAATTTATGGAGGATTTTTCACACCGACTGAAGCTGCAGCTATTGCTGTTGTGTATGCAATTCCTGTTGGTCTCTTTGTCTATCGTGATTTGAATATAAAGCTGTTGGTTGATTGTTTAGTTAAAGCAGCAACTACGACAGGTGTTATCATGATTATTTTACTCTTTTCATTTGTTGCAAGCCGTATTTTTACCTTTGAACAAATCCCACAGCAGTTGACGGAAGTGTTGATGGACGTGTTCGAAAACAAATTGTTAATATTACTGATGGTCAATTTATTCCTGATTTTGATGGGAATGATTATGGATGATGTTAGCGTCGTAGCAATTTTAAGTCCACTTCTCTTACCGGTTATGGAGAGTATTGGGATTCACCCTGTTCACTTTGCTGCAATTGTTGGAACGAGTGTAGTCATAGGTTGCAACAGCCCCCCAATGGCACCCATTCTTTTTATGAGTTGCCGTGTAGGGAAGGTTGGTATGTCAGAGGTGATTAAGCCAGCATTTAGTTTTATGTTGTTGGCTGCACTACCAGTGATGTTGATAACAACCTACTGGCCCTCACTTTCCTTATTTCTTCCTCGATTATTAGGATATATTGCATAAAAGTGGACCCTTTGTAGCCAAGGGCTAATCAGCTCTTGGTTACTTTTTTTAACTGCGAATACTAAAGCGAATTTTTTTCGGAGATAAACCGAATTTTTTTCGGAAAGCTCTGCTAAAGTGTGTGGGGCTTATGAAACCACAGGCGACGGCAATTTGAATCACTGGCATATTTGTTTGGAGCAACAAACGCTTTGCTTGCTCAAGGCGTAATTCGATATAGTATTTTGAAGGTGATACATTGAGATGACGCTCGAAATAGCGTTCTAGTTGTCGGCGAGATAAATTAGCGTATTGCGCAATGTCCTCCAGTGAAAGAGGCTCCTCAATATTATTCCTCATGAGCTCAACCGCTAACCGAAGATTATAGGGTAGTTGTGACTCCTTCCCGTGTCTGACCAAGTTTGCACCATCAGACACAGGGACATCACAAGCCAGTATAACTTCGACACTACGTTTAATCGTCTGTCCAAATATGTGCCCACATACTTCAATCATCATTTGCATTGCACTGCTTGGACCTGCGCTACTAAAAATGCGCTCATGTATTACGTAGGCTTTATCACTTGGGTGGGTAGTAGGGCAGTTTTCAGTCAGAAGTGCAAGGCTCTCAGGGTGAATGCTTACCTCTGTACCACGGAGCAATCCTTCTTTGGCGATATAGTAACTCCCATTCCATAGACCTCCTAACCACATGTTTTCTTTAACCGCTAATTTTATGAGCGCTTGAATACCTGAATTAGGTGATAGAGAAGTGCGATAGCCTCCACAAATAATTACCATATCTAGAGAGTGTGTTATTGATAAGCATGGAAAAGACTCAACAACGACTTCAATCCCTATATCACTCATAACTCTAGTTGAGTCAATTTGATTGCCATACATGATTTTCTCAATTTGGATCGATGGACTGACGAGTTGTGCGGTAACTAGGGCGTCTACAGCACTTGTAAAGGAGGCCATTGAAAAGTTTTCAAGCAAAACGAATGCAACCCTAAGCTCTTGAAATAGATTTTCATCCTGTGCGGTGGAGTTTTCAATTTTTTTTATTGGTTTAATTGTCGAAGATATCATGTATAACCTGTTAGATTGAGGTGAAGCTCACTGATAGAATCTAAAATAATCGCAATTCCCCTCTTACCAGATTACAGCTTCATCCCCATAGATCACAAACAATTTTTGATAGGCTGTAATGATAACAATCTGTTATGACGCTTGTACTTTCTTAATTTTCGATTTGTAACGATTGTTAATAACCTGAAGTTATGATTTGTGCCTAAATAAGATCATTTGCAGTTGCTTGGTTAAAAACATACCGTAGACTACTGTAGTTAATCCTTTACTCTGATAACTTAAATCATTTTTCAGATTTGATCAGTCCTAAGTGAGTTTCTTGTAATGATTCGAAAAATTAATCCGATGAATGGTAGTTATAAGGTTTATTTCTTTTCAGGTGTTCGTGACTTGTTGCCAATGATTCCTGGTATTATTCCGTTTGGACTAATTACAGGTGCATACAGCTCAAATCTAGGTTTTAGTTTCGATATGACGCTGTTTGCAACTTTATTGTTCTTTGCTGGTTCGGCACAAATTATAGCTTATCAACTTATTCAAGATGGTGCATTACCAATAGTAATATTTTTTACTGCGATGATGGTTAACATACGCTTTATGATTTACAGTGCAGCATTTGCTCCCGTTTTTTATACTTTAAAAAACTACCAGAAGTGGATTCTTGCTTACTTGCTTAGTGATCAGGCATATGGGCTATGTGCTTCGCGCTTTCTAGCCAGTGATCATGGTCGAGACAAGCTCTTCTACTATAGTGGAGCAGCCATTTCCATGTGGTTTGTCTGGATTGTTTGTGTCCTTATTGGGCTAAGAGTTGGCGAAAGGATTCCATCCGAGTGGTCATTAGAGTTTGCAATACCACTTGCGTTTTTGGCAATGCTTGTATCCGTTTTACGCGATTTTATTACTTTTATGACAGCAATAATGTCGGCCTTTATTGCAATAATTCTTTCTCAACTTCCGTATAATCTTGGTTTTCTTATTGCTATTGTAGGAAGTGTCGTTTTTGGTGTTAAAATAGAGTCTTTTATTTTAAATAAAATCAATTTCAAGAAATGAAAAATCTATGATTAATGCTTCGGTTTGGTATCTTTTTATTGCAATAGGTATTGGTACTTTTGCAATAAGATTGTCATTTATTCAGCTCTATGGTCGAAAAGGTTTTAATATAAACCAATATGAAAGAGTATTTTTGCTGTTAGCGCCAGCAGTCCTTTCTGCATTATCAATTCCTGCAATTTTATCTCAAGGCTCTACTGACCTGAGCGAGATTAGTATTGAAAAACTATCTGCCGCTATCGTTACTGGCTTGCTTGCATGGTATTTTAAAGGTGTTTTCTGGCCATTAATACTAGGTATGTTAACTTTTTGGCTGATCAGATACTTATGACAGATTCTTTTAGTCAAAAATAGTAGATCAATGGCCAGAGTATCGCAACTCAATTTGTTCATTTACCTTAGAGTCAGAATTGTGAGAAATTTTTGTACTTTTTGGGTCTGTTTGAGAAAGATTTGTATTTTCCTCAACTCGAGCGGCAACCACTCAATAAATAGCCGTCCCTGGCTAGGAGCTGTCTGAGCGTTAAGACCGCTTACGCTGAATCCACTCGCCTAATAAAGCGCGCTCTTCCAGCGTCATCTGCGTTTTGTTCAAAAAGGGCATATCGTGCGTCTGAATGCTTCGCGCTTCTATCCGATCCAGCATGCGCAAAATATCGGGCCCTGTTTCGAGCATGATACCGCCGGGCGAAATGGCAAAGATATCGTCGGTGGGAGCACGGCTGTGACAGGTTGCACAGCGTTCAATCACGATGGCAAAGGCTTGTGAGTCGTTTAATTGCGCATCACCTATATCGGCCTGTTGAATTGGTTGAGGCTGTGCCACTATCGCGAGTAGAACAAAGGCGCCAAACGCCGAGATCAATATCCAAGGCTTCACAATCCCACGATGACGTAGATTGAAAAAGTGCCGTGCCCAAGCGCCAATGAGTGCCAAGGCACCTAAAATAGCCCAACCGTACTCATGGCCATAGGTCATGGGTGAGTGGTTGCTGAGCATGATGAACAAAACAGGTAGGGTGGCGTAATTGTTATGGGTCGAACGGCGTTTTGCGTTCACTCCATAAATAGGATCGGGCGCTTCACCCTTTTCAACCGCACTGACCAACGCTCGTTGTGAGGGCATAATGGTCGTAAACACGTTGGCGGCCATACAGGTTCCGATTAACGCGCCAATATGAATATACGCCGCTCTATCGCCAATCACCTGACTCAGCGCCCAAGCTAGGAAGGTAATGATCGCCAATAAGACAAGGCCTAATATCAGCTCTTTATCCACTAAGGGCGTTCGACACAACAGCTCATATATCAGGTATCCCACCCCAATGGTACCTAGCCCGATTGCAATCGCCTGCCAAGGTGCGAGATCCGCTTTGGCGGGATCAATCATGTAGCTGCTGGCACCCACATAGTACATGAGTGTCAGCAGAAGCATACCCGTGATCCAGGTTGAGTAGGCTTCCCACTTAAACCAGTGCAGATGCTTGGGCATTTTTTCAGGGCCGAGCTGGTACTTAGCCACTTCATAAAAGCCGCCGCCATGGATCGACCATAGATCTCCCTTGATTCCTTTATCTTTTTTCCATTGAGGCGGCTCTTCCAAGGAATTGTCTAACCAGACAAAATAGAAGGAGGCTCCAATCCAGGCAATGGCGGTGACGACGTGCAACAGCCTGAGTAATAAATGCAGCCAATCAGATAAATAAGGATCCATCGCTTAGTTCTCCCGCTGATAGGCTTTGCTGCCCAAGATGTAGGTGGCTTCAATCAGTCGATCATCACCGAGCATGCTTAATACAAATAAGACCTCGTTGAGTGTTTGACAGGTTCCGGTTCTAAACGCCATGAGGGGAGTTGATTTCAGATTGATGACGACAAAGTCAGCCTCTTTCCCCGGTAAAAAGTTGCCCAGATGTGTCTCCAGTGATAAGGCTCTCGCACCGCCTAGCGTCGCTAGGTAAAAGCTCTGATCAGGGGCTAATGAGACACTTTGCAACTGTTGGATTTTGTAGGCATCCCCCAGCGTTTGGAACATAGAAAAACTGGTACCGGCACCCACATCGGTCCCTATGGCAAAGCGAACACCTTGAGCGTGCATGCGCTCCATGTCAAACAAACCTGAACCTAAAAATAAGTTGGATGTCGGGCAATGGGCGAGCACTGTACCGGAGTCTGCTAAGCGTTGGCAGGCATGTTCTGATAAGTGGATACCGTGTGCGTAAATGCTCTTGGGGCCAAGCAGCCCGAATTGCTCATAGGCATCCAGATAATCGCGTGCATTTGGAAACAACGTGGCAACCCATGCCAGCTCATCACGATTTTCAGCGAGATGGCTTTGCAAGTAGACACCTGGGTAGTCTTGCAATAGCTGCCCTGCTTTTTGCAGTTGTTCAGGAGTGCTGGTGGGGGCAAAGCGTGGGGTAACGGCGTAGTGAAGGCGGCCTTTTTCATGCCAGCGCTCGATCAGCTCAGCGGAGTCGTCATAGGCTGATTGGGCGGTATCCGTTAAAAAGTCAGGCGCATTGCGATCCATCATTACTTTGCCCGCTAAAAGGCGCATGTCCTGTGCTTGCGCGACTTCGAAGAGGGCATCAACCGACTGTTTATGCACCGTACCAAAGACCATTGCGGTGGTGGTGCCGTTGCGCAGCAGCTCATCAACAAAAAATGTGGCGATGGCCTTGGCATAGTCTTTGTCAGCGAATTTACGTTCGGTTGGGAAGGTGTAGGTGTTTAACCACTCCAAGAGTTGGCGTCCATACGCCGCAATCATTTCCGTTTGAGGGTAATGGGTGTGCAAATCGATAAAGCCCGGCATGATTAAATGACCGCTGTAGTCTTCAACCGTAATGTGGCTATCCAGGGTTTTGATGAGGTCGGAATAGGGACCTAAGGCAGCAATGCGTCCATTTTCGATCAGCAATAAGCCATCTTCAAAATACTCGCGAGCCGATTCACCCTGAAGGCGAGGATCATCGAGGTAATGTAAAATCGAGGCGCGAAAGGCGTGTGACGTCATAGGTTAGGAGCCTCGGTAGGTTGAATAGCCAAAGGGACTGAGGAGCAGGGGGATATGGTAATGTTCACCCTCGCCCGATAGATTGCATTCAATGTCCACCTGTGGATAAAAAACCGATTGTTGATGTTCGATAAAATACCCATCTAAGCTAAATCGCAAACGATAGCGGCCCTCGCTAAGGCGTTGAGAAGCGGGTAAAAGATCCGATACACGTCCGTCTGCATTGGTGATGCCTGAGGCGATCTCAATCCATTCGGCCGCTTGCCAATGGCTAAGGACAATCGGAATGCCAGCCGCAGGAAGTCCGCGACTGGTATCTAAAACATGGGTGGTGATTTGGCTCATGGTAAAATCCTGCAGCTTAAGTCGATAACATTTTTTGTAAACGGATCTGAGTAATTTTATTTTGCTCTGCCGCCGCAATTGCCAATTCATCATCGGGTGCATTATTCAAACGTGCGTTGAGTAAGCTCAGCATCTCTTCTGCACTTTTTCCTGTCGCACAGACAATGAAAATATAGCCAAAACGAGCTTCATAGGCGGCATTGCCCTCGGCCAACGCGAGGAGTGTTTGCTCATCCGCGTCAGAAACGGCTGCCTGTTCGCCCGCTGCCAAGGCTGTGGTGTTGGCGTATTTAGCCCGCAAGGAGCTGACATCGCCAATTTTTGGATGACCTTCAAAGGCTTGCAGGTAATCGGTTCGGTCGAGTCCTTGCCAGCAGGCCTCGGCAATTGCGTAAAGTTCGTGTTCGTATTCAAATGGGCGTGCACCTAGCATGCGCACCACCCAGGCCTCACTCACACAGCATTGGCGCAGTGCGTTGGCAGCGGCCAGTGTGTCCAGTTGGTTAAATTCATTGAGTGTCATGGGCTGTCTCGTTTAGTGTATCCGTCAATTGATGAAGGTCGCCTGTATTAATGTTGAGGGGTAAAGGGTTTGCTTGGGCGCTGTAGACCTCGATCAGGCGGCTAGCAATCGATACCGCAACCTCCATTGGGCGTTTTCCTCCCGTCCCTTTTATGCCAATCGGACATTCGATGCCGTGTATCTGCTCGGAAGAAAAACCTGCGCGCTGCAGGCGATGACGAAAGCGAGCGGCTTTGGTTTTGGAGCCAATCAAGCCGAGAAAGCCTTCATGCTGTTGTGCGAGTGCCGCCGTGCAGATTGCGTAATCCTGAGCATGGCAGTGCGTCATGATGAGGATCACGGCTTGTTTGGGGATTTTCTGAAAGACCTCCGTTGGGTCTTGTACTCTATAGGGGGTGCGATTGGGTTCGTTTTGTTGTGGTAAAAACCCTTCTCGCGTATCGACCCAATGCAGGTGAACGGGCAATTCAGATAGGATCAAACTCAGCGCTTTGCCCACGTGGCCGGCACCAAACAGCCACACCTGTGTGCTGGTGTTTACAAAGCATTCAAAGAGTAAAGTGGCGTGTCCACCGCAGCATTGGCCCATGGCGGCGGCCAGTGGGATTTTCTCGATGCGTTGACAGGCGTTTCCTTCGGCTAAGAGTTGGCGTGAAAACTCAATGGCATGTTGCTCTAGGTTTCCACCGCCGATGGTGTCAATCGCGTGCTCAGGGGCAACAATCATCTTGCTACCAGCATTGCGAGGGACCGAGCCTTCGGTGTTGATGACACTGACCAGCACATGAGGCAGCCCCTCGCGTTGATAATCGGCTAAGGCATCGCTCCAACGAATCATTCAGCCTCCTTAGCCGCAAAGCGAAGCGCATTAATGGCTGTAAGCACACGCTCAGGCGTCGCCGGGGTATCGAGATCGGGACTTATGCGGTAATCACTCAGGCTGCTGATGGCATCTCGCAGGGCTGACCAGACCGAAATGGCGAGCATAAAGGGGGGTTCACCCACAGCTTTGGAATGGTAAATGGTCGCTTCAGGATTGGGTTGTTCGTAAAGGGCAACATTGAAAATGGGCGGAGCATCACTGATGGCCGGAATTTTATAGGTCGCGGGTGAGTTGCTCAGCAGTATACCGTCTGGATTCCACACCAACTCTTCGGTGGTTAACCAGCCCATGCCTTGAATAAAGCCACCCTCAATTTGTCCAATATCGATTGCAGGGTTCAAACTTTGGCCTACGTCATGAAGGATGTCGGTTTGCAACAGACGGTACTCGCCCGTTAAGGTGTCGACCAATACTTCAGACACCGCCGCTCCCATGGCAAAGTAAAAGAATGGGCGGCCTTTGGCTTGAGTGCGGTCATACCAAATCTTCGGTGTTTTGTAGTAGCCCGTGGCCGATAAGGGCACTCGCGCCAAATAGGCGTCTTGCACCACTTCCGCAAAGTGTTTTGAATCTGTGTCTGTCCACCAGATGCGGTCGTCCGCAAAGCGCAGTTGCTCAACATCGATTGACAGTGTTTGCGCTAGATACTCGGCTAGGCGTTGTTTCAAAATGAGCGCTGCTTGTTCGGCAGCTTTGCCGTTTAGGTCGGTGCCACTGGAGGCCGCCGTGGGAGAAGTGTTGGGCACTTTGTCCGTGCGCGTAGCTGTGACCAAAATGTGCTCGCTGCTGATCCCTAAACACTGCGCAACAATTTGCGACACTTTGGTATGCAGCCCTTGTCCCATCTCGGTGCCACCGTGATTTACCTGAACACTGCCATCCGTGTATAGATGAATCAATGCGCCAGCCTGATTCAAGTGCTGCACGGTAAATGAAATACCAAACTTAACAGGCGTAAGCGCCAAGCCTTTTTTCAGAACAGGGCTCTTGGCATTCCAGTCACGGATCGCGGCTCGGCGAAGCCAATACTGGCTACTCTCTTCTAAGGTCTCGATAATCTGATGTAGGGGCGCATAGTCCACGTCTTGATGATAAGGCGTGACATCGCGCTCGGCTTGGTAAAGGTTGCGTTTGCGTATGTCCAAGGGGTCACAGCCTAAGTGACGGGCGATATCATCCATGGCGCGTTCAATAATCATCATGCCTTGCGGCCCACCAAAGCCACGAAAGGCCGTATGTGAAACCGTATTGGTTCGCGCGCGGTGGCCTTGAATGCGGGCATTGCTTAAAAAGTAGGCGTTGTCCGCATGAAACATGGCTCGATCGACGATGGCATCGGTTAAGTCAGGCGAGTGCCCGCCATTGCCAATGACCGTGATGTCGGCGGCTAAAATGCGGCCTTGATTATCCGTGCCTATACGGTAGTGATTGACAAAAGGATGGCGTTTGCCGGTCATCACCATATCGTCGATACGGGGCAATCTGAGTTTTACGGGCCTCTGAATCTTGTTGGCCACCAACGCCGCTAAGCAGGCCCAGGGTGCGGCTTGTGTTTCTTTGCCGCCGAAGCCACCGCCCATGCGTCTCATATCAACGGTCACACGGTTAAACGGGATGTGCAGGACCTCTGCGACCAGTTTTTGCACTTCGCTCGGGTGCTGGCTGGATGTATAAATGAGCATGCCGCCCTCTTCGCAAGGCACGGCCATAGACACTTGGCCCTCGAGGTATAAATGCTCTTGTCCACCAACATACATCTTGCCCTCAAGACGAATCGGAGCGCTGCTTAGGGCGAGATCTATGTCTTCCCCTATTTGCATCTGATGGCTGGGTCTGACCAGTTCGCCAGCGGCAACTGCGGCCTCAGCGTCAAGTTGTGGAGGCTCCTTTGCGTACTCAATCACGGCTAAACGGGCGGCTTGGCGCGCTTGGCGTTCGGTCTTGGCTGCGACCACAGCAATCGGTTGGCCTGCGTAGGCAATGATGTCGCTGGTTAAAATAGGGTCACCTGGAAATACCGGACCAATATCCGTAATTCCAGGAATATCGTCCAATGTAAGCAGGGTGACGACGCCGGGCGCATGTAAAACGGGGGTTAAATCCAGACGGGTAATCTTGCCCTTGGCAACAGTGCTACGTATCACAGCGGCGTAGATGAGCCCCTGCGGCTCGCGAATGTCGTCCACGTAGATGGCACTGCCTGCGACGTGGCGCTCGGCACTTTCATGGGGGATTTTTTGACCTATCCCTGAAGGAATCGACGCCGATGCTGTATCTAACGTGGTTAAATTACGCATAATGGCTAACCTCCAGTGATGTGCCTGTCTGGTATTCGTGCACTGCGCGGGCGAGTAAATTGGCGGCCACCTCCAGTCGGTACTGAGCACTGGCTCTGACATCGGTTAAGGGCGAAAAGTCTTGTGTTAGTGCATGCTGTGCCGCTTGGATGCCTTCTAGGGTAAAGGCTTGACCTAACAGGGCCTGCTCAGCATGCAAGGCGCGTGCTGGTGTTGCGGCCATCCCCCCGAAGCCTAAACGCGCGTCCGAGATACACCCCTTGTCATCTAATCGAATGCGCAAGGCAAAGCACACAGCCGAAATATCATCATCAAGGCGTTTTGAAATTTTATAAACTTTAAAAACGTCAGCGGGGTCCAGTAAGGGGATGCGAATACTTTCAAGAATGCCAGCTTTGGGTAGGCAGGTTTGTCGGTAGCCCGTAAAAAAATCCTTAATCGGTAGCGTTTGCTGTCCCTCGGGAGACACGAGCCTTAACTCAGCATCAAGGGCTAAGAGTACAGGGGGTGTATCGCCTATAGGAGACGCATTGGCAATGTTACCGCCAAGGGTGCCTTGATTGCGAATTTGTTGTGAACCTAAACGCACAAATAGGGCAGCTAGAGGGGGGAAGTGCATTTTCATCTGTGCATGGCATTCTTGATAGGTCACTGCTGCGCCTAAAATCAGAGCCTCATCCGTCACCTCAATGCGCTTAAGCTCAGCCACCTTGCCTGTATAGATAAGCTTAGGAATATCCTTAAGTTGTTGGGTGGTGTCCAGCGCAAGGTCAGTGCCACCCGCCACTAAGCGTGCATCGGGATGCGCCTCAAGCCACTCGATTAACTCGCTCAACTGCGTGGGTGAGTGAAAAAACGCAGAAGATGCTGTTAAGGAGGGCTGGGGCACATTCGTTTGAGCGGACGCTTGCAGGGTGAGCAAGGCCTCTCGAATTGATTGAGTCTGTTCTGTGAAGGCGTCAGGTTGGGTGCTGAGGGATAAAGCCGCATCGATAATGGGTCGATAGCCCGTGCATCGACAGAGGTTGCCGCCTAAATGCTCGTTGATCTCTTCTCGTGTCAGACGTTCTTGCTGTGTTAGCTGTTCACGTTGCTTGTAAAGACTGAATAACGACATGACAAAGCCAGGCGTACAAAAGCCACACTGAGAGGCATGATGATCGACCATCGCTTGTTGCACAGGATGGAGCTCGCCCGTTGAGGAGCTCAAGCCTTCAACCGTAATGACTTGTCGACCCTCTAAGCTACCAAGATACGTGATGCAGCTGTTGACGGTTCGATAGGTTAGCCCATCGGGACTCGGGTCAGCGACGACGAGGGTACACGCACCGCAGTCACCGGATGCACAGCCTTCTTTGCTACCACGGTGCATCAACTGAGTGCGTAAATACTCTAAAAGCGTCGTATCTGGTGCAAAATTTTCAACCGTCAACTCTTCTTGATTTAGTATGAATTGCATCCCGAGTCATCCTTAAATTGAATGGTGTTTTTAACCTATTGATAGTTAAGTTTATTTTATTGCGTGCATGACATGTTTGGTTTAATGGCTAAAAAGAGCCGATGCTTCAGTACAACTATAGATCAAAATAAACTTGTCTGACTGGTCAAGTATTGCATTAATCTTGCCAGTTTTCGAATGCTTGGCGAAAACTGTCGAAAATAATTGAAATGAGCGGGACACATTTTTTGCCCTGTGTGTCGAATAAAGATAGATCTCTGTGCACTTAAGCACCAATCTCTCTTGCGGTGCGTAGCGAGAAACGAAAGAATCAAGGGCGTAAATGGTGTTCAACGTAATAACTCGAAATGGGTTTAAATCCAGCGATTAAGGATAAGATAGATGCTGCAAGTGACGCACTTAGCGAAGTCTCATCAGACGCCACAGGGCCCGCTACAGTTGTTTAGTGATGTGCATTTTAACCTTCACGCCGGGGAAAGTGTCGCCTTAATGGGCGAATCTGGGTGTGGTAAATCCACACTGCTGCACATGGTTGCAGGCCTTGAGCAGGCCGATAAGGGGCGCATTTTGATTGCAGATCAAGATATTTGTCAGATGAATGATCGCCAGAGGTCTCAGCTTCGACGCGATCAGTTGGGCATTATTTTTCAGCAGTTGAACTTGATACCGAGTCTGACCATTTATGACAATCTGGTCTTTCAGGCACGCCTTGCGAATAGAGTCGATGATGCCTGGCTAGCCTATCTTGTCGCCAGTTTAGGGTTAGAGACACTCCTGACACGCTATCCGGCACAGTTATCGGGGGGACAGCAGCAACGCGTGGCGATTGGGCGTGCGCTGGCGGCGCGTGCACCTCTATTATTGGCCGACGAGCCCACTGGCAGTCTTGATGAAGTCAATGCTGAACAGGTGATCACGCTCATGCTGGCGCTGGTTAAAGAAACGGGGACAAGCTTACTCATGGTGACACACAGTTCTTTGCTGGCGGCACGGTTGGATCGTTCATTGACCTTAAGCCAAGGACAACTCAAGTAATGCGCCTTCGGATGCCTTCCTTATGGATATTGCACGCGTTGCTCAGTCACTGGTGGCGACACCCGGTTCAACTCAGCACGCTTGTTTTAGGATTACTGGCCGCGACCGCGTTGTGGAGTGGCGTACAAGCGCTGAATCAGCAGGCGCGACTGAGTTACGATCAGGCAGCAGCTCGATTCGATAGCCTCAATCAAGCGCAGATCGTCAGTGCTGGTGATCAACCCATTCAAGAGTCCGAGTATATTCGTTTGCGACGCCTTGGTTGGGCAGTGACGCCCTTGGTCGAGGGGGTATTGTCGTTAGAGATTTTATTTAAGCTAGAGGATTTGCCAGAAAAGGATGTCAAGATTCAGATTGTTGGCATTGACCCAATGACCCTACAATCCCTGAATAGATCTGATCAAGGTTCAACGGGCTTACCGGACAACTTGTCTTTAAACGACTTTTTAACGCCTCCTTGGCAGGTGTGGATGTCGCCCGCTACGGCAGAAGGTTTAAGGCCGCTGCTTGCGAAGGCTAAGGCAGATGGATTTCCCTTTAATCCGCAGGGTGAAAAGGTCAGCATTCATACCAGCACGGCGTTGGCGCATAACGAGCTGATCACCGATCTCTATTTAGCTCAGCACTGGCTGGGAATGGAGGGGCTGCTCTCGCGTTTACTGCTGCTAGACGCAGACAACCCCTCTGCGTTACCTGAGGCGTTAGCGTCGACTCTGCGCCTAGTGCGGCCACAAAGTGATCATGATATTTCGCGTTTAACGGCTAGCTTTCACCTCAATCTAAGTGCATTAAGCCTGCTGGCTTTTTTGGTGGGATTGCTTATGGTTTACTCGGCCATTCATCTAGCGCTCACTCAGCGTTTAACCTTGCGTCGTATTGTATTCAGTTGCGGTGTTAGTCAGCGTGAGTTGATGGCGTGGTTACTGCTAGAGCTCTTACTCCTGAGTGGCTTGATTGCTCTTCCGGGGTTAGTGGCTGGCTATTGGATCGCCACTCTTTTATTGCCTGATCTGTCGGCCAGTCTTGCTGGCTTGTACGGTGCTCAAGTATCAAGTGAGCTACAGCTGTCTTGGCAATGGTGGCAGCAGGGGGTGTTCATGGCGTGGGGTGGCACTTTAATTGCCGCAATCGTGCCTTTGATCAAACTCATCAAACAGGATGGTGTTCATTTAGGTCAGTCAATGCCATCGCTAAATGATCAACGACGGCTTAAAGGACTAAGTATATTGGGGCTTGTATCTCTCCTGATGGCAGTCCTCACTGCAGGGCTAGGTCAGTCCTTACTCAGTGGCTTTTTACTCTTAGCCTTGGTGTTTTTGAGTGCAGCCCTGTTGATGCCCGTGATCTTGGATAGCTCCTCAGCCTCTGTCAACGTTCGGCTAAATCAATGATCACTCAGTGGCTCTGGGCGGATGCACGCTTGCAAGTTCCGAACCTAAGCGTTGCATTGGTGGCACTCTTGCTTGCCTTGTCGACGAGTATTGGTGTGGGAGGCATGGTGGAAGGGTTTCGTAACACCTTCACCGGATGGCTCGATCAGCGTCTTGCTGCCGAAGTCTACGTGCGCACAGACAGTGAAGGGCAAGCTCAGCAAGTGACACAATGGTTGGCAGGCACTCCAAATGTGACGGCTGTTCTTCCATCGGCGAGGGCTGCGACCCAACTTGAAGGAGTCCCCATTGAGTTACGAGGCTTTCAGGTGCATAGCACCTATGTCGACCACTGGCCCCTTCTGAGCGAAGCACCACAGGTATGGCAAGCAATAGAAAGCGAGTCTGCGGTCATGATCAATGAACAGTTGGCACGACAGCTCGCGCTTAATTTAGGCGATTCGATTGCATTGCAGGGGATGCAGCAGCGTGAATTTACCATCCTTGCCATTTTCAGTGATTATGGCAACCCTAAGGGGCAGGTGATGATGTCGCTGGATACCCTGTATCACAACTGGCCTGATGCTGAACGTGGAAGTTTTGCACTGCGTGTGGAGCCTTCTCAGATAGATGGATTAATATCGGCTCTGAAAGAAACGTTCGGGTTTACGGGGACACAAGTCTTGGAGCAGCAAGCGGTCAAGCGTTACTCGTTGCAACTGTTTGAGCGCACCTTTGCCGCGACTCAGGCTCTAAACCTGTTGGTACTGGCGATTGCGGCCATTGCACTTTTTAGTAGCCTGCTGACCTTATCGAATATGCGCTTAACGCAGGTTGCGCCGATTTGGGCCTGTGGTGTCTCGCGTCGACACTTGGTGCTGATTGAGTTGCTGAGACTGTTAGCGCTTGCCTTGATCACGGCTTTGTTAGCCATCCCCTTGGGTTTAATCATTAGCTACTGCTTGGTGAATGTGATCAATATCCGCGCCTTTGGTTGGGCACTTCCTTGGCAGATGTTTCCACATCAATGGTTTTACTTAACACTTGCTGCACTGGTGAGTGCAGGTTTGGCGGCGCTGATTCCCATTTTAAAATTACACTTTTGCTCACCCGGTGAGCTGTTAAAAGGCTTTCGTGATGATCAATAAAGTCGACATCCTACTGATGCTCTTGTGGGCTTTGGTGGGCTGTGAACCTGCTCCCTCGACACACGGCTTTGCTGGGCTTGGATCGGATGCAACAGGGTTTGCTCAGGTCGAGCCTGACGCTGAAATTGGCTATCCTGAGGCACTCAATCAGCACCCGGATTTTCGTATTGAGTGGTGGTATGTCACAGCCAATCTAGAAAGTGAGTCAGGTGAAACACTCGGCATTCAATGGACCTTGTTTCGTCAGGCCAATTCACCGTCACCCCAGCGCGAAGGGTGGGCGAATCAGCAACTCTGGCTTGGGCATGTTGGGCTCACACGTGCCAATCAACATTTCTCGGCGGATCGATATGCACGTGGTGGTGTGGGACAAGCAGGGGTTGCAATGGACCCCTTCACGGCGTGGATCGACCATTGGGCAATTCAAGCAGACGATCAGGCCCGTGAGTTCACATTGACGGCACACACACCTGAGTTTAGTTATGACTTGGTGCTAGCCAAGGTTGGACCTCCCGTGTTGCAGGGTAATCAGGGGGTTAGTGTGAAATCTCCGCAAGGCCAAGCCTCGTATTATTTGAGCTTACCTTTTTTGCAGGTCTCAGGTTCAATCCAAATAGGCGATGAGACGTTGAGTGTCACAGGTGAGGCTTGGCTTGACCGAGAGTGGAGCAGCCAACCCTTAGCCGAAGATCAAGAAGGCTGGGATTGGTTTTCGCTCCATCTGGATCAGGGGGATAAGTTGATGTTGTTTCGTCTTCGTCATCGTCAAAGCCAAGACTACTTTTCCGGCACCTATATTTCAGCCGATGGCACGGCGCATCCTTTACAACCCAATCAAATTCGAATGCAGCCGTTACGTCAACATTCTGTTGCGGGCAGACGGCTTCCGGTTGAATGGCAGCTGAGCGTCGACGATTTCGGTATTGACCTGCGCACGCAAGCACTGAATCCGAATGCTTGGATGGCAACAGGTATCGCCTATTGGGAAGGCCCTATTCGTTTTGAAGGGAGTCATTCGGGCAAGGGCTATTTGGAAATGACTGGGTACTGAGCGAGGATTTACCTAAAAAACGGCCACATAGAGTGGCCGTTTTGATGAGTAGGCTGTTGTGTTTAGGGGAAGAAAACAAACTTAATAATGAAAAAGGCGGCTAAGGCATAGACGCTGACGCTGACACTTTTTCCCTGACCTGACAATAGCTTGATGATGGCGTAGCTGACAAAGGCCAAGGCAATACCGTGAGCAATCGAAAAGGTTAACGGCATGGTCAATGCTGCAATTAGCACGGGGGCGGCTTCGGAGACATCGTCCCAATCGACCTTAGATAGGCTGCCTGTCATTAAAACCGCAACATAAAGCAACGCCCCTGCCGTGGCATAGGCTGGGATTGAACCGGCTAAAGGGGCGAAGAACAAGCTGATCAAAAACAACACCGCCACTACAACCGCTGTTAACCCCGTGCGCCCACCTGCGGCAACACCCGATGCACTTTCAATGTAGCTGGTGGTCGATGATGTACCTAAGCCTGCACCAATAACCGTCGCCGTTGAGTCAGCAAGTAAGGCTTTTTTGATGCGGGGGAGTTTGCCGTCTTTATCCAAGAGCTTGCCGCGCTCACCCACACCGATCAGGGTACCTGAGGTATCAAATAGATCGACAAACAAAAAGGCGAATATGACGCTGATCATACCCACTTCAAATGCACCCGCAATATCCATTGCCATGAAGGTAGGCGCAATGGAAGGTGGCATAGACATTAACCCACCAAACTCATTGTGTCCTAAAATCATCGCGACAATCGTAACACTCAGAATCCCAATCATCACGGCACCTGTCACTTTTAAGTAAGCCAGCGCTGCAATGATAAAAAAGCCCAAGAAACCGTAGATCGCGGATGGGCTTGAAAGATCACCGAGTGTTACGAGGGTGGCAGGGTGTTGCACAACAATTCCGGCATTTTTCAGCGCAATGATAGCCAAAAATAGACCGATACCTGCGGCAATACCGAGCTTGAGTGAGGAGGGAATGGAGTTGATCACCCACTCGCGTATAGGAAACACACTGATCAGGATGAACAGTACGCCGGACAGAAAGATCGCGCCGAGTGCGACTTCCCAAGAATAGCCCATGCCCAGCACCACACCGTAAGTGAAAAAGGCATTTAAGCCCATTCCTGGTGCAAGCGCGATCGGATAATTTGCATAAAGCCCCATAATTAAACAGCCAATCGCGGCTGCAAGACAGGTGGCAACAAACACAGCACCCTGATCCATGCCGGTTTGGGCCAACATCGAAGGGTTAACAAAAATGATGTACGCCATCGTCAAAAAGGTGGTGATGCCGCCTAATACCTCGTTTTTCACCGATGTATTGTGGGCTTGGAGCTGAAAGAGTCGTTCAAGCATAGGGATTCCCTTTTAGAGTTTTCTGCCACAGCTGGGCATGATCAGCATAATTATCTCGTCGTAAAGACCGAGTGTCTGAGAACTTAATGGCAAATCTCATGCCAAAAAATTGATCGACTGGTCAACTTAATAAGTTAGACGATGATGCGTATAATACAACGTATCCTGCGTATAATTTTATGATTTTACGCATTTGAGAGACTCATCACCCGACTTAACCGACTGATTAGGAAACTATATATGACAGAGCATCACTATCGAATGGATTTTCCCGTGGGTTGGGAAGAGCTGCATCGCAATGCGAGAGCCTTGGCTTGGCGTTTGTTGGATAAAGGCGAGTGGAAGGGCATTATCGCGATTACTCGCGGTGGCTTAGTGCCCGCGGCGATTCTCGCGCGTGAAATGGACATACGTTTAATCGACACCATTTGTGTGGTGAGTTATCAAAAAAGTGATGCCTCGGGCACGGCGGCGAAACAAGGCGCACTGGATGTCCTAAAAGGGGTTGAAGGGGATGGTGAGGGCATGATTTTGATTGACGATCTGGTTGATACGGGGAAAACCGCGCGCCATGTTCGTGAAATGCTCCCTAAAGCGCACTTCGCAACGATTTATGCCAAGCCAGCAGGCAAGCCTTTGGTAGACACCTTTATTACTGAAGTCAGCCAAGATACTTGGATACGTTTTCCATGGGATATGGAGCATACATTTTCGACGCCGCTGGCGGATCGGACGAAAGGACAGTCGGGTAGTTGAGCGTTTAGTGACAGTATCCCAGCGCTTAATGAAGTTTAGCGCTGGGATATTTGCTGTATTTCTTCAGTGGTAAGGTCTATCAAACAAAGTGCTTGCAAAAGAGGAGGAGTCCATACACGCTCATTCTAAGACGTCATTGACATAGCAATAATAGTCACGAGCAATTTCGATGACGTTTAGGCTTATCAGTTGTTTTCTATATCTGTTGTTGATGAACCAGAAACCTCTTGATATAAATCTTCATTGAATATGTGCATGGTTACAATTCGTTCGGTAGGAATGGCAATTATATAATCTAATTTTGAATTTAAAATAGAGGGGTCTTGTTTCAATAAACCATCGATAATAGATGTGTATTTTCGATCCAGTTTGAAACTTTGAGAGTCCTTATCTCTGTGGCCACTGTATAAAGGTAATAATGATAGATACGATTCTCCATCTGAGGGCTCAATGGAATCTGCAACCATACCAACATATACTTTATTAGAGTCTAGAGTGACTGCAACTGGTTTAAGATTAAATAGTGCGTGAGCACATATTAATTCAAAATCATTATCTTGCCATGCCCTCCAAAGTGCTTGAATCCCCCTTATGTTATCTTCTTTATCCTCTTTTATCTCTTTGCTTAGTTTAGATATGGTGTTTTTTAATCCATTATTATTAAATGATTTTAGAATTGTAAAAATTGACTTGTAATTTGGATTTCGGTTGTAAAGTTCGGTATAAGTTAACGCGCTAAATACTGTAACTATGGCTGTAATAAAATGTGCGTTATCGCTATAGCTTTTTGGTAAAAATAACCAAGTAGTTAAAATTGCAAAAAATAATGAGTAGGTTCCAAGAGTTAAAGAAGATAAATAAAGTCTATGACCACTTTGGCGTGCAATTTTATATCGATATTTAACGCATTTGCTTGAAATAATATATCCGGCCGAGGCTGTGGCAACAACAAGTATTGCAATGCTTCCATTCATTTAGTTTACTCTGCTCCGTTATCATCCTGTTTATTATTATTTTTAATTTTTATGGCTGCAAGCTTTCTAATAGCGCTTTTAAATCTTTCATCGTGTACGGCTTTATCAAGCTTTAGTTCAGCTACACCATCACCTTTAACAGTATAGAGCTCGCTGAATTTTTCTAGTTCGCGTCTAGTGTATGCTTGGGTTGCCATGGTATTTGCTCCATATGTTGCGCTAGTCTTGCTTATTCTTACACTAACTTGATCTTAGCATATCAAGAGTGTGACGTGTATGTCTTTTTAGTTTAGGCTATCCTGATCGCCAATATAGATCGACTCATGGGCTGTCGCGGCCTGTTATGGAGCACATGTGACCCAATTGTCCCAGCCACACCCGTTTGAGCGTTTGACGCCAGACTTTATTCTTGATGCGATTGAAGCACAGGGTTTTCTATCGGACGGTCGTGTTTTGGCGCTCAATTCGTATGAAAACCGGGTCTATCAGATAGGCATCGACGAAAACGTGCCGATCATTGCCAAGTTTTATCGGCCAGGGCGTTGGACGGATGCTCAAATTCAAGAAGAGCATGATTTTTGTGATGAGTTAGTGGCACAAGACCTGTCAGTCGTGCCCCCCATGCGTGTACAAGGTCAAAGTCTTTTGCATTATCAAGGTTTTTCCATCGCCTTGTACGAGCGTAGAGGTGGACGGGCACCGGACTTAGACAACCCTGATCATTTATATCAGCTCGGTCGAACCCTTGGACGCATGCATTTGGTGGGCGCCGCTAAACCTTTCACACATCGTCCAACCCTCGATATGCAAAGTTTTGGCTATCAAAGCATCGAACGCTTGCTATCTGGGTTTATTCCAGCGTCATTAGAACCGGCCTATCGAAGTTTGACGCAAGATCTCATGCAGCGGATCGAAGCGGCGTTTGCACTTTACCCTGATATTCGCTACCTGCGTGTGCACGGAGACTGCATGGTGGCAATTTGCTCTGGCGTGACGATTTGGCGCATTTTGTCGACTTTGATGATGCGCGCATGGCTCCCGCGATTCAAGATTTATGGATGCTGTTGAGCGAAAGTGAGCGTACCCAGCGCGAGTTGCAGCTTGCCGAGGTGCTGGCGGGGTATGAGGAATTTGCAGAGTTTGATCCACGTGAGCTTCATTTGATTGAGCCTTTGCGGACCCTTAGAATGCTGCATTACAGTGCCTGGTTGGCCAGACGTTGGGAAGACCCGGCCTTTCCATTAAACTTTCCTTGGTTTAATACTGAGCGCTATTGGGGAGAGCATATTTTGCAACTGCGTGAGCAATTATCGGCTTTAAACGAACCGGTCTTACGGATTTTGTAATCGAATGAGCGCAACGAAAACCCTTGCTAGCGCAGTGGAAACCGAGTTCGAAATCAAGAAGTCGCGTTTTATCGGTCGTATCGAGCCGATTGCCAGTCATGAAGAAGGGCTGAAACGGGTGGCTGAGTTATGGGTGCAGCACCCAGAAGCGCGGCATATTTGCTACACCATGTTAGTAAAAGGACAGGTGCGTCAATCCGATGATGGCGAGCCTTCCGGCACCGCTGCTAAGCCCATGCTCAATGTCTTGCAGCATAAAGGTTTGGACAATGTCCTAGCAACCGTGGTGCGCTATTTTGGTGGCATTAAGCTCGGAGCCGGTGGCTTGGTGCGTGCCTATTCGCAAGCGATTAGCGACCCTTTGAATGATGCAGAACTGGACGAGGTGCGCCCCCAAGACGTCATTCAACTGAGCGTTGCCTATGAGTATGAGTCGCTCGTTCGTCATCAGGCGCAGCAACTGAATTTAACCCTAGCGGTGGAATACCAGCATCAAGTCCATTTTCAGATATCCGGTGAGGTTGAAGCACTCAAAGTGTGCGTGGATACCCTCACCAATCAACTGCGTGGGCAGTTGAGTATCTGTGGTCACGATTAATATAAATCTAAATGGATTTGAGCATCCAATACCGATTCATCGAACCAATCATGCAATAAGGCTAATACCCCTTCGCCAAAGCCCTTTTGACTTCCACACACATAGATATGAGCCTGTTGTTCACTCACCCAGCTTCGAACTTCGTGTTGATACTCTGTCAAGCGATCTTGAATATACACGCCATCATCACGCGACCAAGCGCAGGTCAGGTGAGTCAGAATGCCCTCTTGTTCAAAGCGACTGAGTTCGTCGGATAGATAAGCATCTGTGGCTTGGTATTGCTCGCCAAAAAACAGCCAGTTCGGCGCCATGCAGCCCTGGGCTTTGCGCTGTTGCAAAAAGCCAATAAAAGGCGCTAAGCCAGTGCCAGCACCGATCATGATCAGGGGAGCCTCATGCGCTAAATGGAAACTTGGGTGGGGGCGAATGCTTGCTTCAATACGAGTGCCGATGGATGCTTCTGTTAGGTAGCCGGACGCATTGCCGATGCTGCCATCTTGACGTTGATGCTGGCGAACCAATAAACGCAAGGTATCGGCTTCATATGAGGCAATGGAGTAGAGACGTTCGGTTAGAGGCTTGAGTTGATCCACCAATTGCTGAGGAGAGGGTGCAGACTCATCCGTCCAATCCAGCGTTAAGAGTAAATCGAATAAGGCATAGGGCTGACCTTGGTAGGAGACCGTGTGATCCGCAGACCAGCCGAGGGTTGCAATACGTTGTGCCAAATGCCTTGGCACAATGCTGGGTTTTACCGCCAGTAAGTCACCGGCTTGGTAACGTAAACCAGGCTGCGATAGGCTCAGCCAATGAACGGGGCGGTGAGATTGTGTAGGGTTCAAGTATTGATTGTCCGTCAGCATGAACTCATCGTACTCGATAGAAATGGCATCTTGTGTCAGCCCATCGGTGTTGGAAATGGCGGCCCACCATGTATTGATGGCGTTCATGTCCATTTTGTCGACTTCGGTAATGGGCATCAGCTTTTGTAACCCCTTGACTTGTAAGCGGTCAGCCAAGTGGTGACCAAAGGCACAAAATTTTGGGTAATGGCGATCACCTAATGCCAGAAGGCTAAACGGAGAGCCTGACACCTCTGAGGTCTTTTCCAGTGCTTTAATAAAGGGGATGGCCGTATCCGGTGCTTGACCATCTCCCTGAGTGCTCACAATAAAATGCACCTGTTGATACTGGTTGAGGCACTGCGGTGTCAGTTGCGATAGACAGCGAAGATCCCATCCAGACGGAGTGGAGGCTTGCAACTGTTTGGCCAATTGCAGAGCACTGCCTGTCTGACTGGCATAGGCCAACAAGCCCAACCCTTTTGTTTGTATGCTTACGTTGAGCTGGCCTTTTAAAACCAGCGCCGCGGCTAAAAGACCCAGCATTAACAACATATCTAGTACAGGACTTTCCATGCCGTTGGATAAAAAGAAGGGAAGGTCACAGCATAAAAGTAACGTAACGCTGGCGGCAATGAACGCGAGGTGTTTCTTAAAACGTTTGCGGTGATTCAGCAACAACACACCCGCACTCAGCAAAAGCAACGCCACTCCCAGCCAGACACTGGCGATGAGCGCGTGCAAGGTGAGCACTTCGGGTTGGTTAAAAAGATGGGTGACTTGCTGTCCTTGCCAAATTGTGGCGAACGAATCGTCCAGATGAAACGCATATTGGCCAAAAGGCGATGCGGTCGCAAAGGTATCAGTGGCTGAAAGTGTTAAATGAATGCGCTCTTCATGAAAAAGAACCCCAACAAAAAGGTGAAGGAATAGACAAACGCCGCTTAGTGCGGCAACAAGCATCGTGACTCGATTGGCCACTAGGGTTGCAAACTTTTCCACAAAACACCCAACTCAAATACTGATAATGATTCGTATTATATTGTTAATTTAGTTTGAGTGCGATTATCATACGGCAACTTTACCTTTCTTTTCGATGTGGAATGAATGAATACGAAGATGCTAGTGGTGAATCGCTGGGTGCGATGGTTGCATATTTACAGCGCCGTGCCTGTTCTCTTGTCGATGATATTTTTTGCAGTGACGGGTTTTTTCCTAAACCATACCGATTGGAATTTAGGGCAAACCAAGCAGTATGAACAATCGTTTGACTTACCTGACACCTTAGTTGAGATGGACTGGCAAGACAGCCCATCGCTGTATGCGCTGCAGGTGCTGAACTGGTTGGATCGGGAGCACAACGTGCGTGGCATCAAAATGGAGTTTGAATGGGACGAAGATGAGCCCCTTCTCGCGATTGCGCTCGACAGCCCTAATGGCAATCAGTCGATTGAAGTTTTTCCAGATGAAGGTGTTGTCGAAGTGTTTACACTGTCCTTGCCCTTGCTTGTTATGCTCAACAACGTGCACCGTGGAAAAAGCGTCAGTGATTTTTGGCGTTTATTGTCGGATCTGTCCGCGATATTTATGCTGGTGTTTTGTTTAACAGGCTTGTGGTTAGTGCTCATTAATAAAGTGCAACGCCTAACCAGCAGTGCCTGGATTACCTTAGGCTCAGTGGTGTTTTTCTTATCCCTCTACTTGATGCATTAAGCATCAAACAGGCCTTCTCCAGATACCGTTGAAGGCCTGTGTATTTCCTCTGCACGTTTTTGGCCATCCGTGCACCGTCTCGGTTCTCTTTTGCATCTCATCAACGTCATGCCAAGGTTTTACCCAGTGGGTGCGATTTAAAGAAATAGGCCCGCTGATTGGCTAGTCAATTGTTTTTATAGGGTTTAATCAAAAGTGGCTTAGACTTTAGTCAAGTTGGCACTTTTGTTGCAATTATATCTTTGAGTGAATCAAAAGTTACAACTTAAAGGGTGAGTGAAATGCAACAAGTATTAAAAAACGTAAAACGAGGACTGCTTGCAACGGTAGCAGCTGTTGGCGTAACCCTATCACTAGGGGCTCAAGCTAACCTGTTGGCTGAAATAGAAGAGCGGGGTGTATTAAGAGTAGCGGTGCCGCAAGACTTTCCACCCTTTGGATCGGTGGGAACTGATCTGAAGCCACGTGGCTACGACATCGATATGGCGAACTACATTGCGGAACAAATGGGTGTGTCTGTTGAATTGATTACCGTCACCAGCGCCAACCGTATCCCCTATTTACAAACAGGTCGTGCTGACCTTGTCATTTCCAGCTTGGGTAAGAATGAAGAGCGTGAGCGCGCGATTGATTTCAGTCATGCCTATGCTCCGTTCTTCTTGGGTGTGTTCGGAAACGCGGACATTGCCGTCAGCAGCCCCGAGGATCTGGCAGGTAAAACTGTGGGTGTGACCCGTGGTGCTGTTGAAGACATGGAGTTAGAAAAAGTGATTCCAGCCAGCGCGACGCTGCAACGCTTTGAAGACAACAACACAACCCTGTCGGCTTACTTGTCTGGCCAAGTGCAGTTGATCGCAACGGGTAACCTTGTTGCGACTGAAATTGCAGAGCGCCGTCCAAACCAAGCGCCTGTACCTAAGTTTATGCTGCGTGACTCACCTTGCTATATCGGTCTGAAAAAAGGTGAAGCTGAGCTGCAAGCCAAGGTGAATGAGATCATTGCAAAAGCCTTTGAAGACGGCACGTTAAATCAAATCTCTGAAACGTGGCTGAAGGCACCTCTGCCTGAAGGTTTTGGTAGCTGAGGTAGAATAATGCTCAATTTCAGTGACCTATTGCCCTATACAGATCAACTCTTGAAGGGTTTATGGGTCACCGTTGAGCTGACGGTCTATGCCACACTGGGCGGTGTGGCAATAGGCACCGCCGGGGCGGCGGGTCGGCACTACGGTGGCAATCTATTACGGGGGATGATTGGTATGTACGTCGAACTCATCCGCAATACCCCCTTTATTGTACAGTTGTTTTTTATTTTCTTTGGCTTACCTGCACTGGGAATCAAGCTGTCAGCATGGGAAGCGGGGTTAATTGCAATGCTGATTAATCTTGGTGCCTATTCCACCGAAATTATTCGAGCGGGCCTGGCCGCAACACCCAAGGGACAAGTTGAAGCGGCAAAAGTATTGGGTTTAAGCCCACAGCAAGCCTTCTTTCGTGTGGTGTTGATTCCTGCGTTTGAAAAGATTTACCCAGCGCTGACCAGTCAATGCATTATCGTGATGCTGGGATCGGCGGTGGTGTCACAGATTTCGGTGATGGATTTGACCTATGCAGCCAACTTAATTCAGTCCCGCAACTTCCGAAGCTTTGAAGTGTATTTAGTGGTGGCTGCCATGTATCTGGTGCTTGCGATTCTCATGCGTCAGGCGTTTGATGCGTTGGGACGGTATTTGTTTCGTCACAGGAGATCCTCATGATTGAATTTAGTAATTGGGATTTGCTGCGCAACTTACTCTTAGCGGCACGCTGGACGGTTTTGCTCTCACTCACGGCCTTTATTGGTGGCGGTTTGGTTGGCTTGCTGTTGACAGCCATGCGATTGACGCGCCGTCGAGCCTTACATTGGTTTGTGCGCTTATACGTTGAGGTGTTTCAGGGGACGCCTCTGTTGATGCAACTTTTCTTGGTGTTTTTTGGCTTGTCTCTGATGGGGTTTGATATCTCCGCTTGGGCGGCAGCTGCCATTGCCCTCACGCTCTTTACCAGCGCCTTCTTAACTGAAATCTGGAGGGGGTGTATCGATACGTTGCCTAAGGGGCAGTGGGAGGCATCACGTTGCTTAGGCTTGAGCTTCACGCAAACGCTCAAAAACATTATTTTGCCTCAAGCGATTCGAGTGGCCTTGGCACCGACGGTTGGCTTTTCAGTGCAAGTGATTAAAGGCACTGCATTAGCATCAATCATTGGCTTTGTTGAGTTGACCAAGGCCGGAACGATGTTGAACAACGCGACGTTTGAGCCATTTAAAATCTTTACCATGGTAGCGCTTATTTATTTCTTACTCTGCTACCCCCTATCTTTGGCCAGTCAACGTTTGGAGAAAAAATTCAATGGCGCTCGTTAATATTGATAAAGTCCATAAATACTACGGTGACTTGCATGTCCTTAAAGGCGTTGACTTAAAGATTCAAGCGGGTGAAGTGGTTTCGATTATCGGACGCAGTGGTTCGGGTAAAAGTACACTGTTGCGTTGTATGAACGGATTAGAAGCCTACCAAGAGGGAGCCATCATTCTTGACAACAAAGAGGTCAGCAGTGATGAGCGTCAGGTGCGTGCGTTGGCACGAAGTGTCGGCATGGTGTTTCAAAGCTTCAATCTTTTTCCACACTTAACCGTTGGCGAGAACGTGATGCTGGCGCCAAAACTGGTGCTCAAACAGTCAGCCGAAGACGCACGCAAAATGGCACTGGATAAGCTAACAAAAGTGGGCTTGGCCGAGAAGTTTGACCAATACCCAGACAAGCTATCCGGGGGGCAACAACAGCGCGTTGCGATTGCACGGGCCTTGGCCATGTCACCGAAAGTTCTGTTGTGCGATGAAATTACCTCGGCGTTGGACCCAGAGCTGGTAGGGGAAGTGCTTAAAGTACTGGAGGAACTGGCAGCCGAAGGGATGACGCTCGTACTGGTCACGCATGAAATGAATTTTGCGCGAGATGTCGGTGATCGGGTGGTGTTTATGCACCAAGGAAAAGTGTGGGAAACCGGCCCCTCTGCTGAGGTGTTTGCCAATCCAAGCACGCCCGAATTAAGAAGCTTTATTAACGCTGTGCTTTAACCAGACACCCCTTGGCCATGCCGGTCTGGTCATGTCATCTGAGCAATGCATGACCACTGGCTCAGGCTTATACAAAGTGGGCGCTGGGTGTGCATATGTGCCTTAAATAGGCAATCAGGACAGGGTCGTCGTGTTGACAAATTATGGCTTTCTAATGTAACGTTTGTTACAGTTTTGTTTATTTTTGCAACTAAAGTTTTAATACGATTTTAACTCCAAAGGATGTGTGTTGTGCGCCAAATTACCGATGTGATTCGCAAAGAGTATGAAGACTTGTCACCCAGTGAGCGACGAGTGGCCAGCTTTATTCTGGATCATTTAGATGATTTGGCCACCTATAACTCGGTGGAGCTGAGTGAGGCCTGTCAAACGTCTAAAGCAACAGTGAGCCGTCTATTCCGGCGCTTGGGATACGATAGTTTTAAAGCGATGCGCGATGAAGTCCGGGTGCTGCGTCAATCTGGCGTGCCCTTACCAAGCGGAGCTTCTGAGTCTGGCACCACCTTGCTTGATCGGCATTTTCGCCTTGAGTCGAAAAATCTGTCGCGGTTAAACCAGCAAGCCAAACTTTGGCCGCTGGATGCCATACTGAGCAAATTCGAGCAAGCCCGGCGAGTAGTGTTAATTGGTTTTCGCAACAGTTACCCAGTCGCCATGCACTGGCGACAACAGCTGATTCAAGTGCGACCCGATATTCAACTACTGCCACAAGCTGGACAAACCTTAGCAGAGGATTTAGCCGATCTAACCGATCAGGATCTGATTATCTTGATTGGATTTCATCGCCGTCCCGCGCAATTTCCAATGCTGCTCAACCGTTTAAAAAGCTTGGCCATTCCGGTCCTGCTGATCACGGAAACACAAAGCGGGTTGGACCACTCACAGGCGACCTGGTGTCTAGAAATACCACTGGATAGTGTGTCTGCTTTTGACAGCTATGCCTTGCCCATGAGCCTTGTGAGCTTTATCACCAACGCTTTGTTGCACCAACAATTGCGCCATGGTCGTCAGCGGATTGAGGAAATTAACCGCCTCTATGACAGCCTTCAAGAACTGGATTTAACCCTGAACTAATTTTCGAGATAGATGTATGCAGACCACAAGCAATCCTTATAAGCGCACGATTAACCTAGCCGATGCCCGTTTGGGAACTCAAGCTATCTTTGTTACCGATGATTGGTTCGCCGATGTAAACCGAATGCTACAACCCGAGCCACCGGTATGGAAAGAAGGGGTGTTTGACGACAATGGTAAATGGATGGACGGTTGGGAAAGTCGTCGTAAACGCTTTGAAGGCTATGACCATGCGATTATTCGCTTAGGAGTACCGGGCTTTATTCGCGGGGTGGATATCGATACTTCGTATTTTACCGGTAACTATCCGCCTTCGGCCTCGCTCGAAGCCTGTTTTTGTGCCGATGGTGACCCCACTGCGCAAACGCATTGGACACCGATTCTGCCTGCCGTGGATCTGCAAGGGAACAGTCATCATTTTCATGACACCTCCCATCAGGATCAACCTTGGACGCACCTGCGTTTTAACATTTATCCAGATGGTGGTGTTGCGCGCTTGCGTGTGTACGGTATGCCTTACCGAGACTGGTCCGACGTTGCTGATGATGAGCAGATTGACTTAGCGGCCGCTTTAAATGGTGGGCGTGCGCTTGCCTGTTCGGATGAACATTACGGCACCATCAGCAATCTGATTAATCCGGGGCGGGGCGTTAACATGGGTGATGGCTGGGAAACCGCACGCCGTCGCACGCCTGGTTATGACTGGGCGATTCTGTCCTTGGGCCATCCCGGTGTGGTTGAAAAAATCATCGTGGATACGCTGCATTTTAAAGGCAACTACCCAGACAGTTGCTCAATCCAGGCGGCGTATGTCAAAGGTGGAACGGAAAGCCAAATCGAGACCCAAAGCCTGTACTGGAAAGAGCTTTTGCCTTCTCAAAAACTGCAAATGCACCAAGAGCATGAGTTCAGTCTTGAGCTGAACGACTTAGGCCCCATTACCCATTTGCGTCTTAATATTTTCCCGGACGGTGGCGTGAGTCGTTTGCGCATCCTCGGACGTGTGTATCGAGGTTGAGCATGAAACACCTGACGCTGACGCCGCTCACTGCTGAACACTTCGCGCCTTTTGGCGATGTGATCAGCACCGAGGATAAAGACTTTTTTCTGATTAACAGTGGCTCTACTGAGCGATACCATTCACTCGCGACAGTGAACACTGGCGCTGACGATGGACGTGCCATTATCAGTATTTTTCGTAAACCCGTGGCGGATCGTTTTCCTTTGCAAGTAAAACTGCTGGAGCGGCATCCTCAGGGGTCTCAGGCTTTTATCCCGCTACAGCGCAAGCCCTTTTTGATTTTGGTGGCACCTCCAGCAGATGCCCCAGATCCTAGCGCCATGCGTTTGTTTTTGAGTGATGGTCGTCAGGGCGTTAATTACCATGCGGGCGTTTGGCATCATCCCTTAATCACATTAGAGGATGATGATCAGTTGCTGATAGTTGATCGACAAGGGCAGTTGCCCAATTGTGATGAAGTGTTTTTTGATGATGCCGATGCTTGGTGGATTGCACATCCTTTTCAGGAAAAAGAGGAAGGAACGCTATGACGAATACAGGTTACCCACGTGATTTGATTGGTTATGGTGCCACGCCGCCAGATCAAGTGGCCCAATGGCGCGCGCTTAGCCCTGAATTTTGTACTCAACTACGAAGAGGGTGGGGAGATGTCGGTGTTGCATGGCGATGCCCATGCGGAGACCTTTCTGTCGGAAATCGCAGGTGCAAGCCCTTATCCAGAGCGCCACATGAGCATGGAGTCCATCTATGAATATGGATCGCGTGCTGGGGTTTGGCGCATTCTGCGAGAGTTTGAACAACGCCAACTGCCGATGACCATTTTCGGGGTGGCCATGGCTTTGCAGCGTCATCCTGATCTGTGTGCTGAGTTCCAGCGTCTAGGTCATGATATTTGTTGCCATGGTTTGCGTTGGATTCATTATCAACATATGCCTGAAGATCAAGAACGCGAACACCTGCAAGAAGCCATTGCTATTCTAAAATCCCTAACGGGCGAAGCGCCTTTGGGCTGGTACACTGGGCGTGACTCACCGAACACGCGTCGTCTTCTTGTTGAAGAGGGTGGGTTTCTTTACGACTCGGATTACTATGGTGATGATTTGCCGTTTTGGACGGAGGTGCAAACGAGTTCAGGTGAGTCGAAAAAGCATCTGATCATTCCGTATACACTGGACTGTAATGATATGCGCTTTTCGTCGCCACAAGGCTTTGCAGATGGTGAGGAGTTCTTCAATTACTTGCGTGATAGCTTCGATGTGCTGTATGCCGAAGGGGCGTATGCTCCGAAGATGATGTCTGTCGGTTTGCATTGTCGCTTGGTCGGACGTCCAGGGCGCTTTAAAGCTCTGCAACGGTTTTTAGACCATGTTCAAGCGCATGAAGGGGTGTGGGTGACGCGTCGGGTCGATATTGCGAAGCATTGGGTTGGGGAGCATGGGTAAGGGGGCTGGGTGCCTTCCGGGGTGGTGATACCTCTGCCGGGAGACACGCTTTGCGTCATCCCTGACCGCTCGACTGCCGCCGTCCTGGCGGCAGACGGTCTCCCAGCAGCGGCACCACCACCCCTCTAGAACAGGGTGCCCTCAAACTATACATTTAAGGTTTAGGAGAAAACTTCGTTAGATGAAAACTCACATTCAGATAAGGCGGCGGCACGCCACGTTGAGTCCATCCCGAAAATGACAAATGCAGCTTTTCGTTTTTGGCTGTAGGTGGATGCCAGTTGGTTCGTGAGATTTTTCACGTCTTCTTCCAACAACTGTCTAACCTCGATATAGCAGATTTCACGCATCCATCTGCCGTTTATTTCACTGCATGAGTAGAGTTCCAGCTGGCCAGACGTCAAGTTTGCAAGAAACTCTTTGGGCAGTAGTGTGCGTCGAAAATCGAAGGGTGGAAACAAGTCATTTTCAGCCGTCGTGGCGGAAAGTTTTTTAGCTAGCTCAGCTCTACAACATAGCTCTAAAGACATGAGAAGGTGCGTTAAAAAATTATATGTGTAGTGTTCAAGGCACTGTAGCTGTTTAACTGGGTAGTCTTCTGAAAAATGATAATCCAGGCTTTCAAACTGGCATTGAAAATGAACCGCCGTTTTCCAAGTTTGAGTTAACGTATCAAGGGCATAGATATGATCATAATCCTCAGTATGATTTTCACCTTCAGGTGAAGGATTGTCGCGATACATGGTGAGCTTGATGGTACTTGATAGTATTAAAATTTCATCGAGACGTGTGTTAAGTCGGCTTAAATTTTCTTGCAGGCATAATGTGGATGTCTCTGCAGTCAAGCCTGTAATACAGTCGGGGGGATTCGCCACTAGAGGATCATAGTCGCCAATATAGGATTTCCATTGATCAAAAACATCATTCAGCATGATTGCCGGAGCACTGATCATCACTGGAGACAGGTTGCTGGAGGATACTTTACCACATGAGTATCTAGCGCTATGGCGTTACAACGAGGCTTTATTTACACGATTGTTGTTTCGTGCAAGTCAAGAGTCTTTGTTAGAGCTATTGGCGGATCGAAAGTATGGAGGCATCAAGCATCGGAAAAAGCGAAAAACCGAGTCGTTGCTCCTAGTCCCCATCCGTGTCAAAATTGAGCGATACACGAACGAGAGGATCCCTCCATGAATCTCCAGAAAATTGAAGACGAGGCTCTCCACCTTCCTAAAAAGGAGCGAGCCCAATTAATCCAGCGACTGGTATTGAGCCTAGAGTCTCCGTCAGAAGAAGAGCTCAGATCCGATTGGTTGCTTGAGGCCCGGCGTAGAGGCGAAGAGCTCGATAATGGCACAGTTCAGGCTGTGTCCGGTGAGGATGTCATTAGGAAGGCTAGAGCACTCATCAAATGAACTATTCTTTTCACCCGGCAGCGGAAGCCGAGTTCCTGGAATCGGTTGGCTATTACGAATCAAAAGTTCCGGGATTGGGTGGCACCTTCATAGAGGAATTTGAGGCCCTGGCCAATTTAGTCGGCGAGTCACCAAAAGCCTGGCAAATTGAGTTGCCGCCAGATATCCGTAGAGCACCCCTTCACAGATTTCCGCTATCTGTTGTTTACCGAGAAAAGTCTAATGGTTTTCAAGTCCTGGCTGTTGCCCATGACCGGCGACGTCCGCAGTACTGGCTAGGCAGGCTTTAACAATCGGCTGCACAGCGACCGATTTTCCGCCGCTTTACTGCTCCAAGCCTGCAGTGAGAATGTCCTGTTCATGGCACTGTCAGCTGACAGCCAACCCCATCACAGCACTTTAGCCGATTTCATCTCTCGAATGGATGAGGTGATTGCACCCTTGTTCACACACGTTCTAATGGTGTGTGATAGCTTAAATCTAATCGGACGGGAGATGTTCGCGATTGATGGCTGCAAGATGCCCTCGAACGCTGCCAAGGAGTGGAGTGGCACACATGCGGAGTTGAATCGTAAGAAAGCCAAGATTGATCGCTCCGTAGAGCGAATGCTAAAAGCGCATCAAACGGGTGATCAACAGGATCAACCCATTGAGGTCACCGACCGTGAACGTGCCCAGATCGTGAAGCTTGAAAAGGTTTCAGCCAAGATAAAAAAACACTTAACAACGGCACCTGAGCGGTACGGTCAACGGGGTACTCCAGTTAAAGGTAATATCACTGACCCTGAAAGTGCCAAGATGAAGAAATCTAAGGGAGTGATCGCAAGGCTGCACCGGGGTTTATTGAGAAAATGAAGCAAAAGATAGACAGCCCGATGGGGCGTCATATCTACAGTCAGCGATTAGGCACGGTAGAACCCGTGTTTGGTAATTTAGAAAGCACAAGGCACTGAATCGATTTACCTTAAGGGGCAAAACCAAGGTCAATGCGCAGTGGTTAATGTACTGCATGGTGTACAATATCGAGAAAATAGCGACACAGGGGCAACAATGCCGTTCACGACGAGCGCTAACGTGTCGAGGGCATGGACTTTCCAGTAAGGAGTAGGGTTTGTCAAAATTATCACAGTCACAGAAAGTGGTTCAGTTTCTTCGGGATAATCCGAAAGAGCGTTTCAACGCGAGAACTATAGCTGAAGCAATAGTCAGTCTCTATTCAGATGACTATGCAGAAAAGCGCAACAATCCCAGATTTGTCGATGAGAAAGCATTTATCACTCAGATAGTTGCCGAAATTGGCGCACAGAAGGATCAAATTGCAAATCAAAGCTCCCATGTTTTTTGGCAAGATAAACCTCGCCCGAGACTTTACTGGTATGACCCAGATAAAAAGTCGACCGATATACCCGATGTTTCGGATTTTGATGGCGTTGATGACGATGAGGTCCCAGTAGATACTGCACCAGCTACAAATCACATATTATCCGAGCATGAGCTGTATCCATTACTGATTGAATACCTAAAAACGGAACTAAAGCTTTACTGTCTTCGAATAGATGAAAAACGCTCCAAAAACTCAAGGGGTAGTGGCGGAAATCAATGGTTGCATCCGGATATTGTTGCGATGCAGCCCATTGATAAAGAATGGAACGAATTAATCAGAAGCTGTGTGAAGCAGGGGGCTGGTCAGAGTGTCCGTTTGTGGTCGTTCGAAGTGAAGAAAGAGCTCAATGGTTCCAATGCCAGAAAAAGCTTCTTTCAGGCCGTAAGTAATTCTAGCTGGGCAAATGAAGGTTACTTGGTAGGCACGTCGATTGCTGACGCAAATACTGAAAAAGAGTTAAGGATGTTGTCTGCGTTGCACGGAATAGGGGTAATTCTTCTTAACCCTGAAAATCCCAGCGAAAGTGAGATGATATTACCTGCACGTTCTCGTCCAGACGTAGACTGGGAGTCCACTAACAGGATACTAACTGAGAATGAAGATTTTCGTGATTATATCGAGCTAGTTTCAACCTATTATCAAACGGGCAGGGTTCGTGCGAGAGATTGGAACAAGGCATAAACAAACACCTATGAGTCCAAACTATTGTCGACAGGCATTAGTTTTTTATTGGCCGCGTTAGCGGCCAGTATCAAGCCCCTGAGCCAGTGATCCTACTTCATCTGTCATCGTTGGCTGTGAATCACTTACAGCAAACATATCCATGGGCACTTCCTACGAAACCAATATTATCTTCAAAGCCTAATCTTGCGACACCGTGCGGCACTTCATTACGATTGCTTTATCAATAGCCGACCACAGTCGATGAGGCGACAGAAATCAGGCTGGATTGGCTCTAGAATAAGGCCTTGAGAGGTCAATGGCCTATACTTATAAAAGTAAAGGCTGAAAGTACAGAGTTAATAAGTGATGGTTGACTGAAGTCATCAGTTAAAAATTGATAATATACAACGGGTTATAGTAGAGTGGCTTATCAGAATTAGGTTTTTCAACAGGCTCGTTATTCATACAGGAGAGCGACATGAAGGAAACTGGAAAAATCAACTATGTCGAGATTCCGTCAAGGAATCTTGAAGCAACGAAGGCGTTCTTTACTTCTGCTTTCGGATGGTCATTCGTTGACTATGGCCCCGAGTATGTGGCGATCGAGAATGCAGGTATAGATGGCGGCTTTTATAAATCTGACAAAGTATGCTCACCCGAGCGCGGTAGTGTACTGGTTGTTCTTTATAGCTCGGAGCTTGAAGAAACGGTTAAGAAAGTCATATCGTCAGGTGGCAAGGTGGTTCAGGATATATTCGATTTTCCAGGTGGCAGGAGGTTTCACTTTACCGATCCAAATGGAAACGAATATGCTGTTTGGTCGGAGCCGGATGCATAACCAAGCCATCAAAGATAATCCCTTCGGTCACTGGGTCTCGTATGACTCGGCCATTTATGGCAAGTGTTAAACATATTCGGAAAGTTGTCATCCAGTCACAAACGGAGTTGTATATGAAAAAGAAAGTGGAACGGTCAAAAGGACTGAGAGTCTTTAATTCCCTGTGTGCGGCCCTGCTCATGACCTCTGTAATTTACATTTTGGTTATGGGCTTCAACTCTATTGTGATGGCGGTTATGGTTATTTCCGTTGCTGGAGCAGCAGCACCTCTTATCCACAGCGATGAGGGAATTTTGGAGATAGTAATTGGCACCTTCGAAGCCATGATCGACGGGGTCGTAGCTGTCATCGAAGGCATAGTAAATACAATTACTAGCCTGTTCAGTTAGAAATGCATACTGAACAGGCTTTCGTTGGTAGCCCGTGGACATGAGTGTTCAAAAGCTTGGAAGAAAATAAGTTTATTTGAAACAAGATGGCAATGAGCTGTTCTAGTCAATCAGCCTAAGCTATTGGGAGGGCTTAATGAGTATCAAAGCCATCCAGCAGTCGTACCAAAGGCTCGCTTTGTATGTTTATGCATATTGTCTCTTTTAAGATACATTGCTATAGTCTCTTTACAAGGATGAACTAGAGTCAGCTATGCCAGAAATTGATGCTCTTTTAGGTCTTTCATTTTGCTTGTATTTCTTTGATAACAAGCAGCATAAATTGCCTCATCTTCACGTTAAGTACGGCAGTTATGAGTTAATTATTGCTATTGAAACGGGCGAGTGTTTAGAGGGGTATTTACCCAATAAGCAACGAAAACGTGCTGAAAACCACATACAAATGCATAGCGAACAACTAATGGCTATGTGGAACAAAGCGGTGAAAGGTGAAAACCCAAGTAAGTTAGGTGATGTATGTTAAAAGTCATAGATGTTGATTTTGTATCAGGTCATACATTAGAGCTGACGTTCAATGACGGTTTCCAAGGTCACGCCGACTTGGCGGAGTACTTTACAAAAGCGCCATTTTCAGAGGTTAAGGATTTTAAACGATTTTCTTTGACTGGCGATGGATCTTTAAACTGGAGTGGTCATGAGCTCTCTGCGGTGACACTTCGTGACATTACAACAGGCTCACAAACGTCTGTTGAGTCAAGTTTTAATGTTCAAGAAATGGAAGCTGTTATCAAACAAGCATCATGGGAGTCTATGATGGAAGGCCGCCCAGACATTCTACAAGCGGTCATTCGCTCTTATGTTGAACAGTTTGGTCATGGTCAAGTCATTGCAAAAGCCGGCATAAAAAGCCGCACTAGTGCATACCGTTCATTGAAGCCCGAAACGACGCCAAACTTTGGGACATTAGTTCAATTGGGGCATGCTGTTATTGAGTTAGCCAAAGATCGATCAGTGGCAAACAAGGAGCCACGCATATAACACCTCAGTGTCATTATTATTCTACGGGTGTGGCATGAGCTGGAGGGAGAGCGTGCGAAAATCAGATAGGCTTTTTCAGTTAACCAATATCCTGCGTAGACACCAGCCACTTACTGCCAAGCAGTTGGCTGAGAAATTAATCGTGTCTGAAAGAACCATTTATCGCTATGTTGATGATTTGTCTATATCTGGAATACCTGTTTATTGCGAACCGGGTGTTGGATATCGCTTGTCTGAAGGATTCGAGTTACCACCTTTACAATTGTCGCCGGATGAGTTGGAAGCACTGATCACTGGAGTAAGCTTCACTGCGTCTTTGACTGGAAAAAGTTTTGCTGCTTCCGCGCGTTCTTTACTGTCTAAAATTGAAGCGGCTTTACCGAATGGATCACGGATGATGTCTAGCAACGAAGATAGAGTGGTTAGGGTGCCAGCAAGTCACCGTGAATCTGCGGTATATCTTCTGTGGGGTAAGATTCATTCGGCTATAGTGGCTAGGCACTGGCTGAATATAGACTATCACTCGCTTTCAGAGGTAGTGACGACCAGAACCGTATATCCTTTAGGGCTATCGCCAGTTCGCAGGAAAAAGCTGAGGAATACTGCCAGCAATGGTTAGATAACAGGGTTGCATTGGAGTATTTAGAGCTTCTTGAAAAACAGTCTGTGAATATGACATTCTGGACGAGAATTAATTAAAAGACTCTTATCATTTGTGGCATCTTGACAAGAAATTAAGTTTAGATAAGGTACAAAAAGTTGAGCTGGTAAGATGGGCTCAGGCCCATCTTACTTTTGCGAGTGCTTAATCATCCAACATAGCAGCAAAACCTTTAAAGCCCATCTCGCCCAGATTGGCTCGCAGAGTGAGTTCACCTGTTGCCAGATCAATGGAGTAAACACCAGAAGTGTTGGCACTTTGCATCATCAGCATGGCATATGCCATATTCGTGCCCTCTGCAGGCGAGACGATTTCCATATCACCCATTGCACTGATATCCACTGCTTTACCATCCAGTGTTAGAGCAGCAACGGTGGTCAGCGACCCAGCGTTATTGGCAAGATTCAGCAGTGTGTTGGTTTCTGCATCTAGCACATATTGTACGGTCTCGGATGCGGTCTTACCCTTGATTGCATTGGTATAGGCGCTTGCAAAAACAGCAGGGATAGCGCCTTCGTTTTTGTCACCTTGGGCATAGAACAAATCGGTGAAACGGCGTACTGAATTGGCACGTTCGTCATTATCACCGAACCCTGAGGGGAAATAGACATGGTTCGACCCGTCGGTTGCCACAATGCGGATCGCATCAATGCTGTTGTTGAAGTCGAAACCAACCATTGCACCTTCGGTGATTCCAACATTATCGCCTTTTAGGTTATCGGTCGCTGTCAGCGCGCCAGTTGCTGGATCGATGGTGTAGACAGCCGCATTCGGTGCAATACCGATCAGTTCGCCCGTCACAGGACGATAGGCAATTGCGGCCAAGCTGCTGGATAAGGTGATTGTCTCGCCGACCTCGGTCAGACCAGGCAAAGAGACAAGACTGGTGCCGTCACTGCTCAGCGCATAGCCGGTGACTTTGATATCATGGGCGAAGGCAGGAGCGCAGAGCAAGGCAAAGATGGTGGTGGAGAGCAGAGTCTTTTTCATGAATATTTCCTTTTACTAAATTCGGCACCAAGGGCCTTTTAAGTTTCTAAGATCACGATTTAGGTGTTATATGCGAAGCCTGGGAGGCAGCAATATTTTGCATAAATGCCCGTCTACTCTTATTTGCCTTATCTAGTAGTTTAAATTGGCGATAGCAACGGCGACAGTTCGCGCATAACGCAAGATGAGTGTAAAGCCAAACCCACTCTCTGAAACTTAATCGAGTCTCTAGCTTTTTAGACATTAGAGTCGTTGCATGTTTACAGGAGTACATAGATTTCATTTTATTTCTCCTTGCGAAAACCAGCTGCGTTCTAAACAGCTTCTTAGTTTTACACGTGCTCTATGTAAAATTGTCCAGCAGTTATCTTCACTGATGTTTAATGAATCACATATTTCATCTGTTTCAAGGCCCATTAATTCTCTCAGGGTAAAAACACGCGCTGTTTTTTCGGGTAGATGATATACACAAATATCAAAAACCTGCCAAAAATGATCATTTTCTAAAGAGTCATCAGGTGTTGTCCAGGTTGATGGCGCGGCTTCGTCAGTCCATTGCTCATTATCTTTAAAAAGCATATCGATTTCTGGAAGGTCATCTGAAGAAAATTGGAAACTAGCAATACGGGTTTTACGACGTATTTCATCGAGTAACTTATAACGTAATATACCAAATACCCAAGTTTCAAAACGTGACTCACCTCTGAAGTCATGTAGCTTTTCCCAAGCCGTTATTAGTGTTTCTTGAACTAAATCTTCAGCAAAAGATTTATCGCTCATTTGTAGTCGAGCAAAAGCCAACAGTCTTGGTCTTATATTATTTAGGCGTTGTGTATAGTCCCTTATAGAAGCCTCCTGATGGCTGGTATCAAATATTTCGCTAGGATTCATAACAGTGCTACTCATGAAGTGACTTCTCTTTATAGTAATGATATTTAATCCAATAATCTAAGCTTACGTAGCGTCCTCCACCCGTGTAAAAAAGTGTCAAAAACATAATAAAATAGGTGGCCGCAAATTCGACACCATTATTCAAGATGACGAAATTTCCGTTTTGAGTTAACCAACTAAAGTTTCCATGTGTTCTTAAAATTTCTCGGCCACGTTGCAGTTGCTCGGTTGAGGCGTGAACTCTATCGTTTGCCAGCCAACTTGAGGCGTCAGCAATGGCTAGCCAGCCATTTTGCCAATGCACAGTCAGGGCGGCGACCAGCATCGTTACCATTAAAGGAACACTAAACCAACGTACCGCCAATCCTGGGATCAGTAATAAACCACCGATTAGTTCAGCACCACCGGCTAGAATGACCATCAATTCAGGAAAAGGTAGCCCCAATCCCCAATCAGGATTTCCAAACCAATTCACCGTACTTTCAAAATTAGCCAACTTCATCCATCCTGCTTGCATCATGACAGGTGCTAGGTAAAGGCGCATTAACAAAGGCGCTAAGCCATCGAGATGCCGTAAGCAGTTCATCACGTTGCGAGAATGACTTATCAGTGTACTTATCATGACGACTCTCCTCTAGCTCTGCTGAGTACATCTCGATCATGCCAACCTTGCACTAGAGAAAGACCCTGATTCAGAAAATGCTGATTGGGCTCAAGCCCAAATTGAATGGCTATCTGTTGTAGATGATTTTCAAGTGCTGTTTCTGGTTGGTCCGATATTAGTGCAAATAGATGGGCACTAAACGGATTAAGATGTTCAAAAACTATTTTGTCATTTCGGTTTCGATACACTAACAAGAACGTAGGGTGTAGACTGGGTTCAGTCGGCTGGTTATCTCGATTAATTAAGTGAACAGGATAGCTGTAAGCTTCAAGTAAACTTAAAGGGGATAAGTTTATACCATAATTAAGTTTCGGAGTTTCCCCACCATCAAATTCTGCATCTGCTAATTCAAGAAATAGCTCTAGCCATTCGTAACGCATCAGCTCATGCATAAAAGGGGGATCCTGCTCAGTGCTAGGTCTAACATCACTTTGCAGATAATCCAAAAACTGTTCAGCAATATCGTAAAACCTTGGTGACTGACAGCGATAATTGGACATAAATCCGCGAATCTCATTTAACCACCACTCATCAGACACTATCTGTTTAAACACAGGAAATGCACTGCTGATAAAATTATTAATATTATTAAAAAAGAGACGTTGATAGACCGCCAGTCTGCGAGGCTCGATTTCGAGCGAAACCTCTTCTGGGTTGCGAATAGCATGAGTTAATTTAAGCAAGTGTTCAGCGTACGCTGGTGGGTTATGCTGCAGCATGGTAACCACCTGACAACTGTATCGATTTAATAATATCAGTTTCTTTATAAAGCTCAGCTAGTGGCGGAAGGTTAAAGTCACGCTCCAATAATGTGGGTTTTAAGCCTGCATGGTGGTATACCACATGTAATAATTGCCAAACAGGATTGGAAACGGCAGCGCCATGGGTATCAATAATTAAATCTTCAGCTTCCTGATGATGACCGGCGATATGAAGATAGCCAATCCTGTCGGGATCAATTCCCTGAATGAACGCTTTAGCGTCATAGCGATGATTAACACTATTCACATAGACATTATTTACATCAAGTAGAAGCTGACAGTTGGCTTCATCTAGTATGGCTTGAGTAAACTCAAGTTCAGACATTTGTTGATGTATTTGTGCGTAATAGGACACGTTTTCTACATAAAAAGGCCTTTCTAAACAATCCATGACCTGTTTAATTCGTTCAGCTACCCAATACACGGCGTCTTCCGTAAAGGGAATCGGCATAAGATCATAAAGATGACCGTCATCACTGCAAGCGCTAAGATGCTCGCTGTAGACGTCTATCTTGTGATCGTCTAAAAAACGTTTAATTTGTTTGACGAAATCCATATCCAATGGCGCAGGACTTCCTAATGAAAGCGATAAACCGTGGGTATAAAAGCGGTAACGCTCGGTAAATTCACGAAAATTTTTGGCTAACCGACCACCAATGTTCATCCAGTTTTCGGGGGCAACCTCAAAAAAATCAACGGATACTTTCTCGCCAGGAGTGATTGCCTTAAGGTGCTCTCGACGGAAACCAAGGCCTACTTGATCGGTCGTTTTCATTAACTATCTCCTTAAGGTCACTTAAACCGAAATCGAATTCAATCAGAAAAGAAAAGGAGCCCGATCCATGGGCGAACCTAAGCCGCCTAGATTAGCCGCCACATTTACCTTCGCCACATTTAGCTTCTTCAATTTTTTCTTCACCGCACTTGGCCTCACCGCACTTGGCTTCACCACATTTGGCCTCACCACATTTAGCTTCAGTTGAACCATATTGAGCAACTTGCGTGTAACCTTGGGTTAAGACTTCGGTCGCAAATGGATTTGCAGCAGAAGCAGAAGCAGCCATACCTAAACCGATTAGAGCAGCGCCTGTTGCAGAAAGCAGAGTTTTAGTAGTTGTCTTCATGTTTCACCTCGATGTGTTTATTGATTAGAGCGTTTAGCGCTCATAGGTGAGTTGCACGAAATCACTTTTCCTTACAAAATATTTTTATTTTTTAATTTTTTGAATTTTTATAAAAAAATCAATGCATTAGTGTGTGTTAATTTATTTGAAATTCATTGTTTCTAGCTGAATTAACAACTGATAACTGATAGGTTTTTTGAACCGATCCATTCTTTATACGACTGACGGCGGTACCACGCATATAACACCTAAGTGTCATTATTATTCTACGGATATGGCATCAACTGGAGGGTGAACGGTCATCATCTTCAACCTTATAGACTAAGCCCCCCATCCCAGCCAGCTTATTTCATATACTCATCAAACAGACTGTAGCGCCACTGCCTCAATGCAATCACCATAGTGGTGCCGTGTTTGTCAGTCATGGGCAAGTGCCTGTCTTTTTTTAGCCGCTCGTTAAATTCCATGCTAAGTCGATCAATTTTTTCCTGCATTTCTGCGTTGCTGGTGTGGCTAAGTAAACCATTGAGTACCATGAGCTTTTCAGATTTGTCGTCAAAGCGGGAGTCAAAAAAGTCCTTTTGCACATACTGTAAAAAGAAACGTTGTATCGGGCCATCGGGTTTCCAACGGAAGTTGGGGGCAATGCGCAGTTTGATGCGGTTGCCAGGATGAAGGTCGATCAGCTTAAGCCGATCAAGCTGGGCGAGCTTTTGGATGCATTCTGCTGGGGTTAGGCGGAAGTGGCTGAGCAGGTCGTCGTAGCTGAAGCCATTAATGACACTGACGGTCACCATCAACAGTAAGACGTCTGAGGCGATTTCGGCTTCTTGTTCTTCACTCAGTTGTTCAACTTGGCGTTGCTGGAGTAGCATGCTTTGCACCAGTTCAGCAAGGTCGGTATTGGCGAGGGTGCACACTTGTTCAAGACGCGCGAGGGTGAAGCCCTGCTGAGCAAACAGGCGCTTGATCGAGGCTTCGCTCAGGCCCAATGCGTGGGCGACATCGGCATAGGTTACGCCGTTGGCGCGCAGGCGTTGTTTGAGGGCAGAGAGGAGGGCAGTGGTTTGCGGCATAGTGAATCCTAATGGAATCGGTAAAAAGTATTATCATACGATACCTTGAGACGAAAATAATAACACAATGAATATGAAGGTTTCTATTTTGATCCCTGTGGATACAATTGCCGTCACATCTGATAACTCGTAAAGGACCAGAGTCATGCTTAAACTCAGACATTTCGCAGGAGCCATTCCCTTTCTCGTGGCGGTGTTTCTCAACGCCTTTGTGGATTTGGGCCACAAGATTATTATTCAGAATACGGTGTTCAAACTCTACGATGGCCCACTGCAGGTCATCCTGATCGCGAGTGTTAACGGCTTGATCCTTTTGCCGTTTATTGTCTTGCTCAGTCCAGCCGGTTTTTTGTCCGACAAGTATCGAAAGACGTCCATTATGCAGGCATCCGCTTGGGCGGCGGTGGCAATCACCTTGGGTATTACCGCTTGTTACTATATGGGGTGGTTCTGGGCGGCCTTCGCCATGACCTTTTTGCTGGCGGCACAGTCGGCGGTCTATTCACCGGCCAAGTATGGCTATATTCGTGAGCTGTTTGGTAAGGAGCATTTAGGCGAAGCCAATGGTCTTGTGTCTGCATTGTCCATCTGCGCCATTCTGGTCGGTATTTTTGCGTTCTCCATTCTGTTCGAACACTGGTACCCTGCTGGCAGCCTATCCGAAGCCGATATCCTGCGCGCAATCGCGCCTATTGGTTGGCTGCTGGTGCTGAACAGTGTGATTGAGTTGGCCATGATGTATCGGCTGCCAGTGCAGCCAGCAACGGGTGTGAACACGACCTTTGAAACCAAAAAATACCTGAGCGGTCGATTGTTTGGCAAAGACTTGCAGCCACTGTTGAAAAGCAAGGTGATTCGCCTGTCAGTGATTGGCTTGGCGACGTTTTGGGGGGTGGGGCAGGTGATGCTGGCGGCTTTCCCTGCCTTCGCTAAAGAGGAAATGTTCTTGACCAATACGATCTTCGTGCAGGGTATTTTAGCCTGCTCTGGCGTGGGGATTGCATTGGGGTCTGTGTTTGCGGGTCGCTTTTCGCGTGATTATATTGAGACTGGGTTATTACCGCTGGGTGCGCTTGGTATTGCAATGGGCTTGTTGTACCTGCCATTTACCGAAACACTGATGGCCGCCGCATTGACCTTTCTGTTTATCGGATTCATGGGTGGGATTTTTATCGTGCCTTTAAATGCCTTGATCCAGTTTCATGCCGATGAGTCTGAAATGGGCCGGACACTCGCGGCGAACAATTGGGTTCAGACGGTGGTGATGCTGAGCTTTTTACTGCTGACGGTGGCCTTCTCTTTGTTGGGTTTGAGCAGCAAAGCATTGTTAGAGCTGATTGCGATTGTGGCACTGGTGGGCTGTTTCTATACCATTTACCAGTTGCCGCAAAGCTTGACCCGCTGTGTGCTCAGTTGGGTGATGTCGCGTCGTTATAAGGTGGCGGTGCAAGGGTTGGAGCATATGCCCGCACAGGGTGGCGTTTTGTTGTTGGGCAATCATATCAGTTGGGTGGATTGGGCAATTGTGCAACTGGCCAGTCCACGCCCCGTGCGTTTTGTGATGTTGCGCAGTATTTACGAACGCTGGTACCTCACTTGGTTGTTCGATTTATTTGGTTGTATTCCGATTGAGCAGGGTGTGAGCAGTCGCAATGCGTTGAAGACCGTCAGCGATGCGTTAAATAAAGGTGAAGTGGTCTGTCTCTTTCCCGAAGGCACGATTAGTCGCACAGGGCATTTGGGGGATTTTCGTCGTGGTTACGAACGTGCGTGCATGGATGTCACGTCAGATGTGGTGATTTTGCCCTTTTATCTGCGCGGTTTGTGGGGTAGCCAATTCTCACGTTCGTCCAGCCATCTCAAAAACAACTCCCTGCGCTTGACTCGTCGCGATCTGATTGTGGCCTTTGGCGCACCCTTGCCAGCGACAACGACAGCCGATGTGCTTAAACGGCGAGTGTTCGATTTATCAATATCCTCTTGGGAAGCCTATGTCGAAACCTTGCCGACTGTGTCCAAAGCCTGGATACACTCAGCCAAGCGCACAGGGCGTCGTTTAGCCATTGCCGACGTCGTGAGTGGGCGTGATCTGTCGGGTTACCAAGCTCTAACAGGTTCGATTGTTTTGGCACGTCGAATCAAGCGGCACAGCCCTGAGCAAAACCTAGGCCTGCTGCTGCCAAGCAGTGCCGGTGGCATGTTGGCGAATATGGCGGCCTTGTTGCGAGGCAAAACACTGGTTAATCTGAACTATACCGCGAGCCTTGCCGCGCTAGAGGCAGCGGTTGCTCAAGCGGACATCCGTACCCTGTATACGTCACGTCGTTTTATGAAGAAGTTGGAGGGTCGTGGTATACATTTGGAGGCTTTGCTGAATCGCCTTAAGGTTGTGTATCTCGAAGATGCGTTTGAGAAGGTCAGTCTTGTTGAAAAACTATTGACCTTGGTGAGTGTGACTGTATTACCCGCGTGGTTGCTGTGTTGGCTGCATTCCCGTGCGCATAACAGCGATGCCACGGCTGCAATATTGTTCTCTAGTGGCAGCGAAGGTGCGCCCAAAGGGGTGTGTCTGAGCCATAAAAACATCATGGCCAATGTGAAACAAACAGCGGAGGTGCTGAATACCGAGGAGCAGGACATTGTCATGGCGAATCTGCTTGTTTCATGCCTTTGGCTTAACCATTACGCAGTTTATGCCCTTGATCGAAAGTGTGCCCGTGGTGTGCCATCCTGATCCGACGGATGTGGTGGCGAGTGCCCAGGCCATTGCCCGTTATCAAGCAACGATTCTATTTGGAACCTCGACCTTCTTACGGCTTTATAACCGCAATAGCAAAATACATCCCTTAATGTTAAGCAGCTTGCGACTGGTGGTGGCCGGTGCAGAGAAGCTGAATGAAGACGTGCGCAATAGCTTTACGCTTAAGTTCAGTAAGCCACTTTACGAAGGCTATGGCGCGACGGAAACCACGCCCGTTGCCAGCGTTAATCTGCCAGACAAAATTGAAAGTGAGCGCTGGCAAGTGCAGCGTGGCCAGAAGCTTGGCTCAGTCGGAATGCCCTTGCCTGGCACCAGTTGCAGAGTGGTGGATCCCGAAACCTTTGAAGAGTTGCCAACGGGAGAGGCGGGGATGATTCTGATTGGGGGTGTCCAAGTGATGCAGGGGTACCTGAATAATCCGGACAAGACCGACTCGGTGATCAAAAATATCAAGGGGACGCGTTGGTACGTGACGGGTGATAAAGGCTATATCGACAGTGATGGTTTTCTGTTTATTGTCGACCGCTATTCCCGTTTTGCCAAAGTCGCGGGTGAAATGATTAGCCTAGGTCAAACCGAACAGGCCATTAGCCACTTACTTGAAGACCCTGATGTTGAGGTGATCGTTGTCGCCGTTTCCGACGCTAAAAAGGGTGAAAAACTGGTGGCGCTGCACGATGTGGAGCTGGACACCGATTCGCTCAAGCAGGCATTAATAAAAAGTGGCCTGAACAATCTGGCAATACCGGATCAGTGGTGTCGGGTGGCTGCACTGCCGAAACTGGGTTCCGGCAAAACGGATTTCGGCGCCGCAAAGGCATTAGCCTTGGAGTGTTGCAGGTAAACGCCAGAGTAGCTGCGCTACTCCGGCGTTTGAGTGGCGTCCGTCAGTGCAACGATGGCCGCTTCCAGATCCACCCGCTGTTGTTTGAGTTCGGCAATGCGGGTGGGGTCCCAGATGATCTGTGAGGCGTCAAAGTCGATGCGGTAATCGACCCGCCGCAGAAAATCCATGCCCAATAAACCATCATGAGCGCCAGCTCCTTGGAAGTCTATGATGCTGGCGCGAGGTCCATCAATCCGATAGGGGCCGATTTCAATCCGATCAAAGCGTGCTGAAAAGGTTTCGATCAGATCACCACTGGCGACCTGCGCATACCCAGAGGGACGTGCATCAATGGGTAATCGGGATAATTTATCGCGATGAAATACGGTTGAAGAGGCACCCGTATCCAGAATCATTAAGGTATTGGCCGTGCGGCCCTGTAAGGTGACTTTAACGGGGAGCATTACCGAATTGCCACGCATGGTCAGTGGTGTGTGCAATGCGGAAATGGCCTGATCGAGCTGTCGTAGATGCTGTTGCAGTTGCTGAATATTTTGCTGCTCTTGGCGCTTTAGATCCAGCTCATTACGGCGTTCTGGCGTCAGTTGAGTGCCGCGAACTTCGAGTTGGTTGCGATACTGCTGGGGAACTTTGCTGATGTTATCCACATAGATACGACGCCCTTTATCATCCGTGTAATGCAGGATTTGAGCGTGCAAGGTTGTGGCAGATAAGCAGGCCAGTAAAACGAAACCCAACGAATAAACCTGATGCGTCATGCGCTTCCTTTGCATAGAATGAACCCGTAAAAAAACCTGATCTGAGCTTTATAACCCAGATGCAGGTTAGTTTCCAGTCGCGTTCATCGCAAGAGCGTTTCGACGTTGGGTGTTGTTAACCTACTCATGCATCCATTGAGCAGGTATCACGGCGCTAGCATATCGCTTCCTTCAAGCGATTTAGATCGCACTCAAGACTTTACGAAAGATGGCAATTTCTTCGTCTGAGAATTGACCAAATACCGCTTGTTGTCGATCATTCGCGATACGCCAGAGCGTTTCGGCTTGTTCGGCTCCATTCGGATTAATGCTGAGCTGATTTCCTTCGCGTACTAACCAGCCTTTACGGCACAGCGTATCAACGGCAACGTTTAAATCATTGTCGGGCATGCCGATTCGATCTTCAAGCTCTTGTGTAGAGAGGGTACCGAAATCGTTTAGCGTTAAAAGCATACGTGCCTCGATTGTGCGCAGCCCCGTTGCCAATTGTAAAGGTTGATAGTCCGCTTGGTAGCGTTTTACGGCTTGGAGCATTTGGTAGTAGAGGTTGTCCGCCAAGCGTTGCTCATTTTTGCTTTGCGCCGCATCCGATGCCGATGTTTTTTCGGGCTTAGACCTGCATGGGGGATGACAGCAGAATAGGCCCCACCGTGATACACCAAAGGCGCACGACCGGTATCGACGAAGGACACCACTTTTCCTACGAGAATCCAGTGATCTCCTCCATCTAGGGTTTGATACTGCTCACACTGAAAGCAAGCAGAGGTGTCTGGCAGAATGGCAGCGTCCCCTAAACCCAATGCAAACTGAATGTCTTTAAACTTATCGTCACTTGGGCGTGCAAAGTGATTGGAAAGGTGTATTTGATCGGCCGCAAGGATGTTAACGGCAAAGTGGCTGGCTTTTTCGAAGACTGAATAGCTGCCAGAGTTTTTACTGATGCTCCATAAAATAAGGGGTGGGTCGAGTGAAACAGAGTTGAAGCTATTGGCGGTGACGCCTGCACGGCTTCCATCAGAAGCGGTGGCCGTGATCACAGTAACCCCTGTCGCAAAATTGCCTAATGCGCGACGAAACGCTTTGGGGTCGAATTCGGTTGAGAGTGTGCTCATAAGATAACCTTTGGCCTAACACGAAGAGTGTGGAGTTCACTGGGCGTATTGAATCACAGCCCAGTGACTTGAAAATGATTAGAGTAAGGATGGATCTGGCTCGAGTCCCAGTAATTCACGACCGAGGATTTGAGCGCAGACATCATAATCAGTGTAGGCGTGTGCAGCGGTCATGTTCGACTCATGCCAGAGGCGCTGAGACTCACGATCTTCATACCAGTTGGATGCGCCCATCACTGCCCACAGGCGATTGACGGCTTCAACGCACATCTTGATTGCATAGGCCTGATTGGTTCGCCAATGCGCCAACACATAGCGGGTAGGATATTCGTGGCGCTCGCCATACTCTTTGTGTTCTTGCCAGGTTTTTTCCAGAAAAGCACGTGCAGCCGCAACTTGTTGATAGGATTCAGCAATGCGCAGAATCGGGGGGATGGACTCACGGACAGCGGCACCCGTGTAGGCTCTAACACGGTTTTGAGTGAGTTCTTTGTAAACGTCGATCATCCGCTCCGCAACACCAAGGCTCATGGCGGCAAAGCCACATGCAAAGTATGGGCGGTAAGGGGTGTGATAAATTTTACTATCAGGATAGAGATCGCGCCCAACGTGACGGCCTTCCATCATATCGATTGCTGCTTGTATGCGATGTTCGGGCACAAAGACACCATCAATGTGGGCCGTTTTTGTACCACTGCCCTGCATGCCGACCGAATACCAGTCGTCGATAATGGTAAAGTCGCTGCGAGGGATGACAGCAAAGCTATACACCTTAGCACCATCGGATTTAGTGCGAAGGAAGCCGACGATAATCCAGTCTGCATGATCAACGCCCGAACTCCATTTCATATCGCCTGTAAAAATAATGCCACCTTCGGTTTCTTCATGCTTACCGAAAGGAGCAATGCTGCTGGATGCAACAGCGTCAGGATTCGTTCCCCAGAACTCATCTTGTGCTTGTTTGCTAAACATCGACATTTGGTGGTTATGGGTGCACAAAAGGCTGTAGGCCCAAGCGGTTGAACAGCATGCACCAGCAAGAGCCGCTATACAGTCGGTGAACTCAGGAAGTGACATCTCAAGACCCCCATAGGCCTTAGGAAGAAATGCTCGGTTGAGTCCAATCCCATGAAGCATGTCGACATTTTCTTTAGGAACTTGGCGAAGTTTAACCGCAAGAGGGGCATTCTCTCGAATGGCGGGCAAAATTTCGTTTAATTTTTTAAGCATAGGATTGTGTTGTGTCATGAGTCAGAAGCCTCTGTACTTTATCACTTATTTTAATGAGGTCGCTATTAAGCTAAATGCGTTAACTGGGTTAGATTATGGGCAAAAGTACTCCTTAGCAGAAAGGTAATAAATTATTTATTTATGGTACTTTTCTGTTTTGTTGCGTGTGTTATTAGGGTTTTCGGGTTTTTAAATGATTTAAAATCAAACGACTAGGAGCATTTTTTAAGCAATTATTTGGATTTTAATTATTTTTGACATGACTCAATGCTTAGCCGTTATACGATTGACAGCCTCTTTCATATGTACTAGGATTTTTAATACTTAATATGTTAAATAAATTCCTTTATACTAAATAAAAACTAAAAAGGTGCTTGCCATGGGCGAAATCGTTTTAGCAGCCAAGGTTACTCATGTTCCAACCATGCTCCTCTCTGAACAACCCGGAAAACTCCAGGGGTGTCGACAGCAAGCCATTGATGGACACAAAGAAATCATGCGTCGAGCACGTGAAAAAGGTGCGGACACGGTGATTGTGTTGGATACACATTGGTTAGTGAATGCAGGCTTTCATATTAACAGTAATCCTGTATTCAAAGGGCGTTACACCAGCCACGAGTTTCCACATTTTATCCAAAATCTGGACTATGCATATCGCGGTGATCCGGAACTCGGTGATGCCATCGCTGCTCGAGCAACCGAAAAAGGTGTGCACACGCTTTCTCATCAGGTTGAAACATTGGATTTAGAGTACGGAACCTTGGTTCCAATGCACTTTATGCAGCCAGGTGACATGCCCATTATTTCAATTGCGGCTTGGTGCACGGTTCACAGTCTGCAAGACTCCAAAACACTGGGTGAGGCCATTCGCGAAGCCGTTGAAGCCAGTGACCGAAAAGTGCTGCTGCTGGCATCAGGATCGTTATCTCACAAAATCTGGGAAAACGAACTCTATGCCGAGAATAACGGTACCTTCACCATTTCTCGTGAGTTCAATCGGCAAGTTGATTTGCGTGTTCTAGAGCTTTGGCAGCAGGGAGATATTTCCACCTTCCTAAAAATGCTACCTGAATATGCGCAGTTTTGCTCTGGCGAAGGGGGAATGCATGATACCGCAATGCTCTTCGGTGCCTTAGGCTGGGATCGCTACTCTGGAAAAGGTGAGCTGATTGGCGAGTATTTCCCTAGCTCTGGAACGGGTCAGGCCAATGTCGTCTTTCCTGTCATCTGAAATGAATTTTTTAGCCGTTAGATAACGATTAACGCAAAGCCAATTACTGGAGATTACATCGCGATGTTGCGAGCACATTACCCCTTTTATCTTGCGAATGAGCCCCAAACCCCCAACCAGGATTTGATTGTTTACGATAAATTCACAGGTGAGGTGGCAACACGTGTCGCGATTGCCGATGCTGCGGTGATCGATCAAGCCATTGCTGCGGCTGAACAAGCAACAGAGCCGATGCGCAAGCTACCTTCATGGAAACGTCAATCCATTTTGAACCACTGTGTTAAACGTTTTCAAGAGCGGGCGGAGGAGTTGGCTCAGGCTTTGTGTGTTGAGGCTGGAAAGCCGATCAAGGATGCACGAGGAGAAGTCACTCGCTTAATCGATACGTTTAAGATCGCAGCAGAAGAGGCGGTTCGGATCGGTGGTGAGGTGATTCCTATGGACATTACCCCCCGAGCCGAGGGCTATACGGGAATGTGGAAGCGTGTGCCTATCGGTCCTTGTTCGTTTATATCTCCATTTAATTTCCCGCTTAATCTTGCGGCACACAAAGTCGCGCCTGCAATCGCGGCTGGTTGTCCGTTTGTGCTGAAGCCTGCGAGCTTAACACCGATTGGTGCGATTATTATTGGAGAGGTGTTAGCGGAAACGGACTTGCCGAAAGGTGCCTTTTCGATTTTGCCTTGCCATCGTGATGGTGCCGATCTTTTCACGACAGATGATCGCCTTAAGTTACTCAGCTTTACTGGTTCACCCGAGGTGGGTTGGCAGCTTAAGGCTAAAGCCGGTAAAAAACCGGTGGTCCTGGAGTTAGGTGGCAATGCTGCGTGCATTGTAGATCAAGGAGCGAATCTGGACGATGCGGTTAGCCGAATCGTGTTTGGTGCCTATTATCAATCCGGTCAAAGTTGTATCAGTGTGCAGCGTATCTTAGTGCACGAGGATCATTATGACGAGGTGCGTGATAAATTAACGGCGGCGGTTAAAGCGCTGCCGTCTGGCGATCCAAAAGACGAGCAAACCTTTATAGGCCCGATGATTTCTGAGAAAGAGGCGATACGTTTGCATAATTGGGTGCTGGATGCCACCTCAAACGGTGCGACGCTCTTAGCGGGTGGCGAACGTCAGGGGGCAATGCTGCAAGCGACCTTACTTGAAAATGTCGATCCCTCTCTCGATGTGAACACCCAAGAGGCCTTTGGACCTGTTGCGATTTTGTCTCGCTTTAAGGATTTTGATGCGGTATTACAGGAGGTCAATAACTCCGCTTTTGGATTGCAAGCTGGAATTTTTACCCGCGATATTTACAAAATTCAAAAAGCTTGGGATGAGTTAGAAGTGGGCGGCGTTGTCATTGGTGATGTTCCTTCTTGGCGAGTGGATCACATGCTACGGGGGTGTAAAAGACAGTGGTTTGGGTCGTGAAGGGGTACGGTACGCCATAGAGGACATGACTGAGTTACGCCTTCTTGTCATCCGAAATCCGTCATAGTTCGACCATGCTGACACCGCCAGCATCGGCCTTGCTGATTTTAATGGCAACGGCAAGTCCGCTCGCCTTGAATGCCTTTCTACCTGCAATGCCGGATGCAGCGCGGATGTTGGGGGTTGATGCGGGTGTCATGCAGTTGACGTTTACCCTCTACCTGCTGACCCTTGCGTTTGGGCAGTTGATCAGTGGTCAGTTAGGGGATTACTTTGGTCGACGTCCAGTGATTCTGGTTGGTTTTGGATTGCATGTGCTGGGCAGTGGCATCGCCGCATTGTCAGGGACGGTCGAGGCACTGATTGTAGGTCGCATACTCCAGGCATTGGGAGGGAGTGCAGCCATGGCCTTGGCTCGCACTGTTTTATTGGATGTGTATGGACGCCAAGGGGCTGCAGGTCGAATGGGCTATCTAGTGATGGCCATTGCCTTAGCGCAAACCTTGGCACCTGCTTTGGGTGGCGTGCTCAATCTATGGAGTGGTTGGCAGTCTGTCTTTTATCTATCGATTGCGATGGGAGGCACTGTTTGGTTGATTGCCTTATGGTATTTACCTGAAACCTGTGCAGAGCGACGTTCCAGCCTTAGCCTTTTTTCAGTACTGCAGTCTTATAAGGGACTTCTCAAGTCAGTGGCGTATCGAGGATATGTCCTCACGACAACAGCCTTAGCGTGCGGATTTTATCTATTTATTGGTAGCGCACCCTATCTTGTTGTCGAAAGCCTTGGCGGCACGTCTGCTGATTATGGATTTTGGTTTTTGACGGTGTCGCTTGCGTTTTTGTTGGGCAGTTTTATGTCGACACGGCTGGCGCATCATATTGATCTTGATGGACTCATCGTCATTGGAAATGGACTGGCTGTGTTGGGTGCCTTGCTCTTGTTGATTTTTTACTGCGTGCAGGGGTTGAGTTTGCCGACGCTGTTTTTACCTATGGCCCTGATGATCTTGGGCAGAGGGTTGAGTCAACCGGTTGCACAAACGGCGGCAATCAGCAGCAGCGCAGGTTCGACAGGTGCGGCTTCAGGCATGATGGGGTTTATTCAGTTATTGGTGGGCTCAATGGTGGCGCAGAGCGCTTCCTGGTTAATTCGTTTTGATCCTATTTGGATTTTCGCTGCAATCCTATTGACCGCGTTACTGGCAATGGCAGCACAGGTTTACAGTTGGTCACAGTGTCGATCAGCAAAACAATATAATGATGAGTAATGAGGTGTAAGTTATGGGTAAGCTGGCATTGGCGGCTAAAATCACGCATGTACCGTCCATGTACCTTTCAGAGTTAGATGGGCCTCAAAAGGGGTTTCGGCAAGCCGCCATCGATGGCCATAAAGAAATTGGTCGCCGTTGCCGAGAGCTGGGGGTTGATACGCTGGTGGTGTTTGATACTCACTGGCTGGTTAACGCCGCCTATCATATTAATTGCGGTGCACATTTCAAAGGCACCTACACCAGCAATGAGTTACCCCATTTCATTTCCAATATGGAGTTTGAGTTCAGCGGTAATCCACAGCTAGGTCAGTTGATTGCGGATGAGTGCAATGCACAAGGCGTTGAAACACTTGCGCATGCCAATACGTCGCTTGATCCAGAGTACGGCACGTTGGTTCCCATGCGCTATATGAATGAAGATCAGCATTTTAAAGTGGTCTCCATTTCGGCGATGTGCATGGCCCACTACTTGAATGACAGTGCGCGTTTAGGTTGGGCGCTTAGACAAGCGATAGAGAAACACTACGACGGTACCGTGGCAATTTTGGCCAGTGGCTCGTTATCTCACCGTTTTGCGCAGAACGGCCAAGCACCCAGTTTTTCAACGAAGGTCTGGAGCCCGTTTTTAGAGCGATTGGATCATGATGTGGTGCGTATGTGGGAAGCCGGTGAGTGGGCAGATTTTTGTGCCATGCTCCCTGAGTATGCGGTTAAAGGCCATGGCGAAGGCTTTATGCACGATACCGCCATGTTATTAGGGGCGTTGGGCTGGTCACGCTATGATCAAAAAGTAGAGGTGGTTTCACCCTATTTTGGTAGTTCGGGAACGGGGCAAATCAATGCAATCTTTCCTGTGTCACCGGTCGCGGGAGATGAAGTGCCGGGACCTCAGGCCTCTATTGCAGATGCTGCAGGTGCAACGGCTGGACGTCTTTAATAGGAAGGTAGATTCTAGATGGTCACTGTATCACGTCCTCATCGGTTGATTGTGCTGCTGGCTGCGCTGGTTGCGTTTGGGCCTCTGTCAATTGATATGTATTTGCCCAGTTTGCCCTTGATCGCTGATGATCTTGGTGCGGTGCAAAGCGAGATTCAGTTGACCATCAGCAGCTTTTTGATTGGGCTGTTTGTAGGGATGCTGGTCTACGGTCCTTTATCGGACAAGTTAGGGCGAAGGCCGCTTTTATTGGTTGGTATTAGCCTTTATCTCGTTGCCAGTGTGGCATGTATCTTGGCAAGCTCAGCACAGTGGCTGATTGCATTTCGCTTTTTGCAAGCCTTGGGGGCGGCTTCGGCGTCTGTCTTGGCAAGAGCGATTGTTCGAGATTTGTTTCCAATCAGTGAGGCGGCGCGAGTCTTATCCCTCATGCATTTAGTCACAATGATTGCAACGCTCATTGCGCCATTGGTCGGCGGGTATTTGATCTTGCTGGCAGGTTGGCGCGCGCTTTTTGGGGTGCTGTTTATCTTTGCATTGGTTGTATTGGTCTTTTGTATCTGGAAAATACCCGAAACCCATCATGGTAGCTCTCGTGGTACGAGCTTTTCCGCTGTCTATAAAGCCTATGGAAACATTTTGCTACAGCCCGTCGCGGTGGGGTACATCTTGTGCATGTCGTTAACCTTTGCGGGCATGTTTGCCTTCATAACGGCTTCCCCATTTGTGTACATTGATTACTTTGGTGTGTCGCCTCAGGCTTACGCTTGGCTGTTTAGCATGAATGTTGGCGGAATTATCCTGCTGGTCAGCTTAAATGCGCGTTACGTCGGGCAGTGGGGAACACAGCGATTATTGTGGCTAGGTGCAAGCCAGGCTGCGGTTTCAGGTTTAGTGCTGTTTTGCGCCACGTTATTCGATATTGGTGGGCTGACGTTAATTGTGCTGGCGTTATTCAGTTTTGTCAGTGTCACGGGTGTATTGGGCGCAAACTGCATGGCGAGTCTCTTGTCACGTTTTCCTGAACAAGCCGGTGCCGCCGCCGGAATAGCCGTGGCGACTCAATTTGGAATCGGTGCCTTGGCCAGTGGGTTAGTGAGTGGATTACACGATGGAACCCCGTGGGTAATGGGTTGGGTCATCGGTCTTTTGGGGTGTGGTTCCTTTCTGGCATTGTTACTGACACGTGAAAAAAGCTGAATAAAAATTAAAACTATATTTTAGTAGCGTTGACATCACTTAATATATTAATTAAATTTGATTTAGTTTACGATTGAATAATTGTTAAACATTTTTTAAGAAAGATGACAGTGTGTGAGGTGTTTCAGTGCCACATTTTATCGTTGAATATTCAGGCAACTTGCATCATCGGTTGGACTTTCAACCCTTGTTTAAAGAGTTGCATGAGTATGTGGTCTCTACGGGGGCATTTCCTTTAGGGGGAGTGCGCAGTCGTGCCATCCGTTGTGATGACTTTCGTGTGGCGGACGGTCGATCAGATTTCGCCTTCATAAACCTAACACTCAAGATAGGTCACGGGCGAGACATGACTCTGAAGCAGCAAGTGGCAGATCAGGTATTTGAGATCTTGTGTCGCTGGATGGAGCCGATCACGAACGAAAGCTATTGCCAGATCTCCTTCGAGATGACGGAGCTTGACCCTGTTTTAAAATATAACAAAAACAATATTCATGCCCTTTTTAAAAGTAATTGAGTGTTTGTTCTTGTTGAACGCCATTGAAAATAAGGTTTTTACGTGTACTTATACTCAAGAGGATGATCTAAGTACAAACCGTATAAACAAAAATTGTACATCAGGTAATTGAATTTTGACTGTGTCTTAAACGTTCTTACTAACCTCAAGACATGCAATACAATAAAAACAATTGGAGACATACTATGAAATCACTCCCAACTAAAATTAAACGTCTAACAGCTGCCTCTCTATTCATCGTTGGTATGGTCGGGGCATCACTTGCAACCGCGTCTACTACCCTGGTCGTCGGCACGTGGATGCCCCCCAGCAATCCCATGAATGCCGTTGTCTTGCCGACTTGGGGCGCTTGGGTCGAGGAAGCGACAGAAGGGCGAGTAACGGTGCGAATTGAGCATGATCTTGGTAATCCAGCCGCCTATTATGACCTAGTGGAGGATGGCGTAATTAACGCCGGATGGAGCTTCCACGGCTACTTGCCTGGACGTTTCACCCTGCCTATGGCGGTTGAGCAACCTGGCATGGGTGTAAATGCCGAGGCAGCTTCGGCGGCATTATGGCAGGTTCATGAGACGCATTTTGCAAAGGCGAATGAGTATGAAGGCCTTGAGTTACTTGCGTTGATTACGCATGGACCCGGCCAGTTGCACACCCGTGAGCCAATTAACAGCCTACGTGATTTACGCAATAAACGTATACGCATTGGGGGTGGTGTTCAATCTGCGCTGGGTGAGCGTATGGAAGTGACGGCTGTTGCGGCACCTGGACCTCGTGTCTATGAGATGTTACAGCAGGGTGTTATTGACGGTGTCTTTATGCCAGCCCAAGAGCAGCGCTCATTGCGTTTGGATGAGGTGGCACCTAATTTAACCCTCTTTCCAGGTGGCCTGTATCTAGGCAGTTTTGCGATGTTCATCGATCCAGAGTTTATGGAGCAACTTGAGCCACGTGATGCGGATGCTATTCGCAGTGTGTCGGGTCTTAAGCTGTCAGCAATGGCGGGTAAAGAGTGGGACCAGGCCGATATTGATGGTATTGCCTATGCGCGTGAGAAAGGGGTGAATGTTATCGAGTTGGATGAAAATCATCCGATGGTGCAGGAATTTAACCAGTTGATTCAAGGCATGGATGACGCATGGGTCGCCAGTGTTCAACGTGCTGGCGTCGATGCGGCCGCTGCGTTGGCCGATTTGAGACGCCTGGCGCTTGAATATGCTGAGCAAAACTAGGTAGGAGAGACACATGTCATTTGTAGCCTGGTTAAAGGCACATTATGACGAGAAGGGGCCAATCCGTTGGTTGGCCTTTCTACTCGAATTAATCGCCGCTGTAATGTTAATGGTCTTGATGTTGATTACCTGTGTCGATGTGGTGGGCCGATATGTGTTCAATAAACTTGCCGGGTTCAATTGAATTGACTGAAATCGGCATGGCCATCTTAATCTTTGCAGCGATGCCTGTGGTGACCTGGAGAGGAGGCCATATTGTTGTCGATTTGTTGGACCGTTATCTGAGCACCTTTGTGGTTAAGTGCTTATCACTTTTGTCTGCCATCGTGATCTCAGGTTCATTTTATTATCTTGGGCATCGCATTTATCAATTGGGCGAACGTTCGATTCGTCGAGGTGAAGTGACAGAGTTCTTGGGCATATCCAGTGGTTATATCGTGCAGTATATCGCCATCATGAGTTGGGCGACGGCATTGGGCATGATCACCTACGGTGTTTATCGAATCTTCTTTCAAGATAAATCCAACTAGTCTCTATCACAGGTAGTTTTTTATGTCCGTTATACTTATCGGCTTTGTTGTTCTGCTGTTATTAATTATCGTGGTGAGGATGCCGATTGCCTTTGCGATGGGGTTGGTTGGTTTCTTCGGCTTTGCTGTGATGATGGGATTATCCTGGGATAATTGGGATACGTTTCGTTGGACGGGGCCCATGTCGATGGCTGCAAACCGAGTTGTCTCGACGGTGCAAAACTATAGTCTGTCGGTGATTCCCCTGTTTATCCTGATGGGAAATCTGGTAATGCGCTCGGGTCTTTCGCAGGAGCTGTATCAGGCGTCAAATGCCTTTTTAGGGCATAAAAAAGGTGGACTGGCCATGGCGACGGTTGTGGCCTGTGGTGGCTTTTCTGCGATCAGTGGTTCTAGTCTGGCGACATCGGCAACCATGAGTAAGGTGGCCATGCCATCGATGCGTAAGTATGGCTATAGTGACTCATTGGCGACCGCGACCATTGCCGCGGGTGGGTCTTTGGGCATTCTGATTCCACCCAGTGTCATCCTGGTGGTCTACGGTTTGCTGACGGAAACCAGTATTCGTGAGCTTTTCGCGGCTGGCTTTATACCCGGTTTTATTGCCATACTCTTTTACTTGGGCGCTGTGCAATATGTGGTTTGGCGTAACCCAAGTGCAGGCCCTGCAGGTGATCGGACGCCTTGGCGTGAACGCTTGATCGCCTTGCGCGGTGTGTTGGGTGTGTTAGCGCTATTTGTCATTGTTATGGGAGGGATTTACCTCGGTATCTTTACCCCCACCGAAGCGGCGGGTATTGGAGCCGGCGGTGCGTTTGTCATTGCGTTAATGCGCAAGTCACTGACTTGGAGCAGCCTTTTTGATACCTTAACGGATACGGCGCGTACCTCTGTCATGCTGTTGGTTGTGGTGATAGGCGCGCTCATTTTCTCGGACTTTATCAACCGCGCAGGCCTTCCTGATATTCTGCTGAGCTTTGTTAATTCCTTAGACGTTCAGCCGATTGTCGTCATTCTTGTCATTGTAGGGATTTACCTGATCTTGGGCATGGTGTTCGAGAGTTTATCGATGATGCTGTTAACGATCCCGATTTTCTATCCGCTGGTTGCTGCATTGGGCTACGATCTGGTTTGGTTTGGGATTGTGGTGGTGATCGCGATTGAGATTAGCCTCATTACGCCGCCTGTTGGAATGAACGTGTTCGTGTTGAGTGCTGTGTTAAGAGACGTAAAAACCAGCACAATCTTTAAAGGCGTAGGTCCCTTCTGGGTCGCTGATATTTTGCGATTACTGCTCATCATTTTTGTGGTGCAGATCTCATTGTTCCTGCCAACATTGTTATACCGATAACAGGAGGTTTCATGCTGTCGAATTTTCGCAAAATACTCTATGTGTCAGATCTAGAGCAGGGCTCACGACCTGCTTTTCGCGCCGCGGTTAGTCTTTGCAATCATTATGATGCCCAGCTGACTTACTTGCATGTGATTGAGGCGGTCTCCGCTACGGCAAAGAGTGTGCTCAGTAATATGATGGAAAAAGACGATATCGAGGGTTTTTTAAAAGAGGGGGTTGAAAAACTCCGTGACAAGGTTGCTGTGCGCTTGGAGCGATTCTGTCAGCAAGAGCTAGAAGCCGATGATCGTTTGAATATTGCTCAGGTTGACGTCAGAGTCGAGGAAGGTACACCTTGGAAGGTGATTCTAAAGGTTGCGGACGAAATAGATGCCGATGTCATTGTGATGGGGACCCGCAAGCATTCGGCGCTCAATCAAATTCTACTTGGGTCTACAGCGGCTAAAACACTCACGCACTCAAAACGCCCAGTGTTTGTCGTACCCTTGGGGAGTGAATAGTTCACCTCATATCTAGCCAGCTGCTGGGTGTTTTCAGCAGCTAGGCTGGCAAACATGAGATCCATTTGGGGTCTACTCAGGGCTGTTACTCATTCTGTTTTTGATCCTTCACTGACCGGTTTAATTTGTGTGAGTTTGTTCAGAAGCTCATAGAGCAGGTCAAGATTCTCTTGAGTGTATTGCTCTGTGATTTCTTGATATCGCGCTTCCAGTAACGGGGTCACGCGCTTAAACATGGTTTCTGCTTTTTCGGTTAGGCTAATTAAAATACGCCGTTGGTCTTCATTTGACCGACGTCGCTGAGTGTAGCCTTGTTGTTCTAAGCGACTAATGATACCCGTAAGACTGGGACTTAGAATGCAACATAGGTCAGCTAACTGTTTGGATTCAAGCTCTTTATGTTCAGCGAGCGCACGAATAATTCGCCATTGTTGTTCAGTCAATGAAATGTCCAAAAGCACCGGGCGGAAAAAGTTCATGGTTGCTTCACGGGCTTTCAGCAATTTGAGCGGTAAGGATTCTTCGTATTTGAGCATTAAAATGTACACTTATTAAATACAGGTTATGTGTGAGGTATACATTTTATATGATTTGGTGAGTGATTTTATAGAGAATATCACTTTTAATAAAAATTTACTTTTGTGATTTTAATTGAAATTGAAAAAGTCTATGGATATGTTTCTATAAAGCGCGTTTATTAAATGCACTCTTCTATAAATTGGCTGTATTTGTGTGCAAAATTTGATTGATTGCACTTTTTTGGTTCAAGCGCAGCGTATCCGTTGCATGTAAGCACTCTGCTGTACGTGTCGTTGATAATTGGCAGGTGTGGCTGAAACGCACTTTTTGAATTCACGTAAAAAATGTGGCTGATCGCTGAAGCCAAGATCCGATGCAAGATCTGAAAAGGCTATGCTGTCATGGCAGTTGATCTCATGGACGGCAAACTGGCAGCGTACAATCCGACTAAAGGTTTTTGGTGACATACCCATATCACTTTGAAACTGTCGCTGCAGTGTGCGACAGGTGTAGCCAGTCAGGGCTTCTAACTGTCCGATGCGCAGAGCACCCTTGTTCTCGCAGATGATTTTAATGGTTTCTAAGGTGAGAGGAGAGGGAGTTCTCGGTGTTTTACCCTCATAACAGCGCCTGAATAACTCAACTTGGTTATTAAAATTACCCTCACTCACAATTTGTGCAAAGGCTGACTCAAGTTTTGGCATAATATCTAAAAGATTTACCTCGCAGTTCACAAGTTCATCTGCAGAAACGCCTAGAAAACCGGGTATAACGCCAAGCTTATAACGCACGCCAAAATATCTATGTTGATGTTTTAATTCAGCATTACGTGCCTCCAGTGTCGAACCACAGACCTTCGCTTCAGGATTAATTTGATCACAATCAAACAGTATATCAATACATCCATCAGGGATCGCAAAGGTCGGACCCCCAGAATGATCCGCTTCGAATGCATAGCATTGGGAAATGATCTTATCCTTGCTAATTGCAAGGTCATAGTGTTTCGACGAAGTTAATACAAACCAGGGTTGCTCAACGTATGCGCCTGATATTTTGTTACTAAACGAAACACGTGAGTTGTTACTAACAGGAACACTTAACATATTAACTACCAAGTAAGGTTCATTTGAAATAAATCAAGCAATAATCATTCCAAAATAATTCAGTCCTTTTGATCAAATGTCGTAAATATTCAATACGCGTTCGGCGGGCAGGGATACTATCGAGAAAAGTGACGGAATGATTACCAAATCATGACCTGACAAAACGGCGCTAAAGACCATAGTCGCGATATAAAGTTACGGGTGATTCAATGTCTATAAATACAAAAATTGATTTTATTTATCTTTCTGAACCGGACATGATCAAAGCGGGCGTGACGGATATGTCTGCTTGCGTGGATACGATGGAAGAAATGTTTATCTTGCTTCACAAGGGTGATTATCGGATGGCCGGGCCGAACAGCGACTCCCATGGCGCGATGATTACCTTTCCAGAGAATTCACCCTTTGCAACGATGCCCAAGCCGACGGCCGATAGACGTCTGATGGCGATGCCTGCGTATTTAGGCGGCGATTTTCAGACCTGTGGTGTTAAATGGTACGGCTCTAATATTGCTAACCGTGAAAAAGGCCTGCCTCGCTCAATTTTGATGTTTATTTTAAGCGACATCGATACCGGTGCCCCTTTGGCGTATATGTCAGCCAACTTGTTGTCAGCTTACCGTACCGGTGCGATTCCGGGTGTGGGGGCGCGACACTTGGCTCGCAAAGACGCGAAAGTCATTGGCCTGCTCGGCCCCGGTGTGATGGGGAAAACCTCGGTTGCATCGTTTATGGCCGTTCGTCCCAGTATTGACACGATTAAGATCAAAGGGCGCGGTAAGCAGAGCCTAGACAACTTTATCGCCTGGGTCGAACAGGAATACCCGCAAATCACCCAGATTGAAGTCGTTGATAGCAACGAAGAGGTAGTTCGTGGCTCCGATATTGTCACCTACTGCAATTCGGGTGAAGTCGGTGATCCCTCCAAGTATCCAATTGTTAAACGTGAATGGGTCAAGCCGGGTGCTTACTTAGCAATGCCCGCCAGTTGCAGCCTCGATGATGGCATGAGCGGTCTAGGTGTTCGTAAGGTAATGGACAGTATCGGGCTTTATAAAGCCTGGTATGAGGAGGTGCCTAAACCTGCCCACAATTATATCCCCTTAGTGGGTATGCGCTTCATGGACATGATTGAAGACGGCTTAATGTCCAGCGATGAGCTTGAGGACTTAGGTGCGATTCTCGCCGGAGATGCGCCAGCCCGTCAAAACGACGATGAAATCATCATCATGTCGGTGGGGGGCATGCCAGTGGAAGATGTGGCTTGGGCCACCAAAATTTATCGCACAGCCTGTGAGAAAAACATTGGAGTTCCCTTGAATCTATGGGACACCCCGGTCCTTCGCTGATGCTCAAAAATAAAGCAGTTTCATCGAATCTAATTGATTAAGTTGATATTTTTAGGATTAAACCCATGACCAAGATCATCAAAGTTAAAACAGGCTCCAAGTTTGAAGAGATTGCGAGTTATTCTCGCGTCGTCGCTGTGGATAACTTAATCCACGTGTCCAACACGGCGGGTCGTAACCCAGATACCCAAGAAATTCCGGAGGACGTGATTGAGCAGACGGAGCAGGTATTTAGAAATATAGAAAGAGCACTGGCGGCCGTTGATGCCTCGCTGGCGGACGTTGTGATGTCACGCGTTTTCATCCAGTACCCAGAAGACACCCCAAAGGTTATGGAATTCATTGGCAGCAAGTTCCGTGGTATTAACCCGGCAACAACCGTTACCTGCCCACCACTGGGTTCGAACGTTTATAAGGTTGAGCTTGAAGTTACCGCGTATCGCGGTGCGTCAAAAGCCGACGTCGAAGAAATCACCATCGCTTAATACTCTCTATCGAGGTCGCCGTCCAAGGCTAGCCTCGTTGTACAGGCATCAGGGCAACTGCAATGACAAAAGCACTGGAACGCGTTAATACATCAGATGAACAGCCCGTCACGACACAGGTGGTGATAATTGGCGGGGGAATTGTGGGTGTAACTGCCGCTTTGGCACTTGCCGAGCGCAATATCCCCGTGGTTCTACTCGAAAAAGGCCAGATTGCCGCTGAGCAATCATCCCGCAATTTAGGATGGATTCGCAAAACCAGTCGTCATGTTAGTGATGTTCCGATGGCTCAGGCCGCGGACCGTCTATGGGCGCAGATGCCAGAGCGCATTGGTCGCTCTGTGGGGTATCGTCAGGCGGGCATCATGTTCCTGGCGCGAACGCAAGAACAGATGGCGATGTATGAGGCTTGGCATGAGTCCGTCCATCCTCTAGAGCTGGATTCCAAGCTTCTTTCACCCGCTGGAATAGATCAGTTGGTTCCGGGTGGCAAGGGGGCTTGGGTCGGGGGGATCTATACCCCGTCAGATGGTTACGCTGAACCTGCGATCACCACCAGTGCTATAGCCAATGCCGCGATGAAAAAGGGCGCAATTCTGATACAGAACTGTGCCGTTCGCACCCTGACTATGTCAGCCGGAGCTGTATCGGGTGTCGTTACAGAAAAGGGTGAAATTCGTTGCGAACAGGTACTGTTGGCCGGAGGTGCGTGGTCTCGTCGTTTTCTCGCTAATTTGGGGATTTCATTGCCGACTCTTCCGTTGATTTGCTCTGTACTGCGCACCCAGCCGATGAAAGGCCCAACGGATATTGCCGTGGGTGGCCCTAACTTTTCGTTCCGCAAGCATCAGGATGGTGGCTACATCATCACCCAGCGCGGCAAGCTTGATGCGCCAGTTACGCTGGATCATTTGCTGATCGGCCACCGTTATCTGGATCAACTGCGAACTCAACGGAGTTTTCTGAAGATCGGTTTCGGGCGGGCATTTATGAATGATTTGAAGATGAAGAGGCGCTGGACGTCCGATGCTCAGACACCCTTTGAGCAGGTTCGCACCAACGATCCACTCCCCAATCATGAACTAAATCAAGATGCACTGAATAACCTGAAAGCCGCTTGGCCTGCATTTGATGACGCCAAAATTGAGGAAGCCTGGGCGGGTTTGCTTGATGTCACACCCGACTCCAATCCGGTCATTGACCGTATTAATGCCCTTCCCGGTCTTTTTGTGGCCACAGGGTTTTCAGGACATGGTTTTGGGACAGGTCCCGCCGCCGGTCAGTTGGCCGCTGATTTAGTGAGCGGTGTGCAACCCATTATTGATCCAGCACCTTACCGATTTAGTCGGCTGTGAACGCGTTAGAACGCTCAACGTTGTTAAGGTGCTTTGGATATGAACAGGCCGGAAATCGGCAAAGAGTGGACTATCAACCTTATGGTTGATAGTGAGAGTAGCGTAATTCTTTTGTAATGAATCACGCTACGATGCAAAAGAGGGCAAGACAGTATGCTACCGAAAGTAAGAGCCATCGTTTATGCATCTGACATCGCGGAAGGCAGCCGCCCTGCATTTCGAATGGCTGTAGAGCAAGCCGTCAGACATGAAGCGCATATCATTTTTTTGCATGCCATTGAACCACCGGTTACAGATGCCGATGCGATGATTCGGGATTATCTGATTTCTCAGGCCCAGTTGAAACACACCCGTCAGCTCATGGATCAATACCGAGCCAAAATCGAACAACGCATTTCAGATTTTCTGGAAAGTGAAATACCGAGTGATATCAAACTGAAGCAGGCACCTCAAATTGAGGTAAGGATCGGAAAACCTGACACAGTCATTGTAGACGTTGCTCGAAATCAAAATGCCGACTTAATTGTGATGGGGGATCGTGGAGGCTCCACCGCATCGCGCATATTTCTTGGGTCTACGACACAAAAAGTCATTCAACAAACATCCATACCCGTGCTGATCGTTCCTCTGAAGGGGAAGTGAATAGCACCAGTCAATCTATCAATTACGAGGTAACACGATGAAGAAAATAACTAAAACCCTGTTCGTTGCTACACTGGCAATCTCACCGCTTTTGGCGTCCGTATCGGCCGTGGCCGATTATCCAAAGCGCCCGGTCAGCTTTGTTGTACCTTGGCCACCGGGTGATTTGGAAGACATAGTGACGCGCATGATCGCAGACGAAATGCATAAACAAACAGGCGTTCCCGCATCTGTTATTAACAAGCCCGGAGGTGGTGGCATTGTGGGGGCGTTGGATGTATCGAGAGCCCGAGCCGACGGTCAAATGGTGGGTTCCTTCGTTGCCGATATTTTAACAACACACATTCATTCCGGTAATGCGCCTTACGACCAGAACACCTTTGAACCTGTGGGTATTTTCCTTGATTATCCCTTTGTCATCGCAGCGAATGCCGATGCGCCCTATAACAATCTGGCAGAACTCGCGGAATACTCCAAAGAAAATAACATCTCCCTTGGGCATTTCGGCTATCAAGCCTTACCAACAGCAATCACCTTCAAGGCTGCAGAACAGCAAGGGATTCGTATCGCCAGCGATGCTGCCTTTGATGAAAATAACTGCGCGACGCTTGCAACAGGTGATGCGACCATCATCAACACCACAACTCAGTTGATTCTGTCCTGCTTATCGTCGGGTGAGGTCAAAATCCTGACCTCATTAACCCATGAACGCTTAAGTATAGCGCCCGAGATTGCCACCCTTGCTGAGCAGACAGGCATCACTCAAACGACATGGAATGGCTTGTTTGTGAAGGCGGGTACACCGGAGAGCGTGAAAGAGAAAATTGCCGACATTGCGCAAGCGGCTTTGAATTCGGATCGTGTTCGAGATATCAGCAACACGACCGGTGCCGGTATCTACTGGATTGGTGGACGTGAGGCTGAAGAGTTGGTGGCCAAGGATTTCGAAAATACCAAAGAGTTGCTTGAGTACATGAACAAGTAGTTTCGAGTAAGGGGGACGGCCTTTTATTCGGGTCGTCTTCATCTCCTGACGTTTTGATTAATCGATTATCCGAAAAGAGATACCACTGTGTCTAATAAACCTCTTGTCAAAGCCGATATTTATTGGATCTTGCTTATCCTCTCTGTCGTGCTGCTCATGCTAATACCTGAGCAAGCCGCTTGGGTAGACACCAGACGAGGGTGGTATACGCAACCCATGATGGCTCATTATTGGGTCTGGGTATCTTAGCCATTTTTTCCGCTTTTAGAGTGATTCAGCTCTCACGTGGTGATGGCAATGTGTGGCGCAGTACTGTGTTCCGACAGAATCCTCTTGATAGTCTGGTCGCCATACTTGATAGCTATCGAACGGCGCTCATCTCATCCGTGCTGTTTTACCTCTATATTAAATCCCTATCCATTATTGGTTTTGTCCCTGCCACGTTTATTTTTGTAACGGTGCTGCTATGGCTGTCTCGGCTGTTTAATCGGACGTGGGTGCTCGCCACGATTGCGACTCTAATAGCGCTGGTGCTCATCTTCCGTGTGGCTGTTTCTGTATGGTTGCCTGATGTGTGGCTGTACTCACTCTTACCCGATCATTTGGCAGATTTTGCCAATCGCTATCTCTGAGAGGTTTGATCACTATGGATGCAATATTGTTAGGCTTGAATGAAATTGCGACGTTTGATGTGATCGTCGCCATCATCATTGGGGCACTCATCGGTGTGACGATTGGTTCTATTCCAGGACTTGAACCCGCAGGTGTCATGGCGATCCTACTCCCTATCAGTTTCTCGATGGAGCCTTGGCGGGTGTGTCGCTGCTGTTGGGTGTTTATGGCGGCGCTTGGTACGGAGGTGCGATCCCCGCTATTTTATTGAACACTCCTGGTACACCCGTCGCGGTGCTCACCACGTATGATGGCTATCCTATGGCCAAGCGCGGGGAAGCACGAAGAGCCCTGTCCATTGCCTATACATCGTCCTTTGTTGGTGGCCTGATTAGTGTCTTCTCTCTGGTGATGTTGGCTCCGACTTTATCACAGATTGCACGCAAGTTTGGTTCCGCTGAGTTTGCCATGTTGGCGGCTTTGGGGATGGTCTTTGTTGTGCTGGCTCACCGCAAACATGTGGTTGAAGCGGCCATGATGCTGGGTTTGGGCATTTTTCTGGGCACCATTGGATTGAACCTCTCCTATAGCACACAAGTATACACCTTCGGACAAAGCTGGTTGCTGTCCGGTATCCCTTTGGTGCCTGCTGTTATTGGCCTGTTTGCGATGTCTCAAGCGTTCATACTGCTGTCGCAAAGAGGCAATGATGCACAGGTCACAAAGTTGACAGGAAGCAGTATTTTTTCAGGTGTATTTGATCTGTTAAAACACAAAGTTACGGTAATTCGCTCGGCTGCGCTGGGTGTGGTTATGGGATTGTTACCCGGTGTTGGTGAATTTGGTTCACAGTTTTTTTCATACACCTTGGCACAGAAGTTTTCTAAAACACCTGAGCAGTTTGGCAATGGCGCACCTGAAGGACTCATTGCGACGGAAACATCCAATAATGCGGTCACAGGATCGGTTATGGTGCCCTTATTGGCTTTCGGGATTCCAGCAGATGCCTTGATGGCGATGATGCTGGCTGTCTTTATGGTGCACAACTACATTCCGGGTCCCACGTTGTTTGTCGAACGCCCTGAGTTTATATCCGGTCTGTACATTTCACTGCTGCTAATGAATGTCGTGGCATTCACCTACCTGACCTTTGCGACTAAGTGGATTGTTAACCTGACCCGTATTCGCGGTCGGTTCATTGGCGCTTTTATTTTGGTGCTGGGTTTTATTGGGAGTTACAGCCAGAACTTCCAATTCAGTGACTGTTTAATTGCGCTGGGCTTTGCAATTTTCGGTTATGTATTAAAACGCAACAATATACCTGCAGTACCCATTGTATTAGGCCTTGTTTTGGGTCCGCTGTTCTTGGCTAGAACCCAACAGGCTCTAGGCGTAGCGGGTGGAGATATTACCATCTTCTTGCAGCGACCCATTAGCCTGACCTTGTTCATTATGATTCTACTCTCAATCGGTGTGTACGCTTGGAGCCAGCATCGGGAATCTAAACAGGAGAAGCATCAATCCTAATCGCCTAATTATCCTTTTGAAAATAAAAAATACTTGTCTCTAGTCATGCTGAGGAATAAACCGATGACAAAAAATATGAAACCTTCTTTAACGGCAGTTTTGCTTGGCTCGGCGATTGCCTTGGCGTCAGGTTCTGCTACTGCACATACTCTCTACAGTGAAAATGGCACAGAATTAAACTTAGATATCGAGGCTGTTTTTGGTGTGTTCTCTAGCAAAAAAAACTACCAGCCAAATAGCAAAGGTGGCGGTTCAGATTGGCAGGAAGGCTATATCAAATACGGTTTTTCGGGGCAGCATGCCTATAGTGGAAGCAATGCTTCCGTATACGGTGGTCTGAACCTAGTCAGCACCGCGACCTGGGGTGACGGTGATGCTGCTGGCTTGACCTCCGGTAAGGAGTCTAAGACCGATTTGGAAGATGCTTACCTAGGATGGCGTTCTGGGGATTTATTCCCTGCTCTCGGTCAAGATGGGCTGGATATTTCCTTCGGGCGTCAGAGTTTTTCCATCGGCGATGGTTTTCTTATTAACGGAGATGCGCTGAATTTAGGTGATGGACTCGATCCAGAGCTGAACCGTGGCGGTGCCTATTGGCTAGCGGGTCGCCAGGCCTTTGATCGGACGGCCATTGTTCGTGTTGGTGGTGACGAAGGCGTTCGGCTGATCTGTTTTGGCTGAAGTCCGATAACCTTGCTCAGTCCAAGATGGAACTTGCGGGTATCAACACGGAGTATGTGATTCCTGAAGGGACTTTTGGTGTCAGCTATATCAAAGGGCTTGATGCATTTGGTTCAACTGCACGAGATGGGCAAGAAACTGTCAGTCTGCGCTATCAAGGTAATGCAGGTGTTGAGAATCTGTTCTTATCGGGTGAGTTCGTGACCCAGGATCAAGGAGATAATTCTGCAAGTGCAGATGCTTGGTATGTTGAAGCAGGTTGGACCTTTGCAGACCTGCCTTGGTCACCCAGCGTGAATTACCGATACTCCTCTTTTGACACGGGGTTTGATCCTCTGTTTTTCGGATTTAACCGTGGGTATGGGACATGGTTTCAAGGTGAGGTTGCGGCCAACTATGCCGGTCCATTTAACTCAGGTGCTGATGTGCATCACATAGGCATCAAAGCGTCACCGACTGAAATGTTAAGCGTGGGTGCCCTATATTTTGACTTTAAGGACAAGGCGGGTAGCGGTGCCAATGATGCTCAAGAAATCAATCTCTATGCAGAATGGGTCATTACCCCAAATCTGATCGTGAGCCCGTTGATCGGTGTTTACTCCCCAGACAACAGCAATACGAGTCAGATCGGTGGTAAAAAGACCAACGTCTATGGCCAATTTGTTGTCGTAGTTCCATTCTGATACCACGATTACATCAACAGGTGACAAGAGACGACGGTCTCTTGTCTTAATTCATAGGAAATACATATGATAAATATAAAAACAATGCTAATTGATGGTATGCCCCTCATCGGTACTGGAGAGCCCTTCTCAGTCATCAATCCAGCGACCGAAGACATTATTTGCCAGTGCAATATGGCCAGTACTGAACAACTTGACCAAGCCGTTGCGGCGGCGAAAAGGGCTTACTCTACTTGGCGTCAGACACCGGATGCTGAGCGTAAACGTCTCCTGCACGAGATTGCGGATCATCTGGAGCAACATGCAGATGAGCTGGCGAGTATTATCGTGCAGGAACAGGGTAAGCCTTTAGCTCTTGCACAGATAGAAGTCGGAGCTGCAGTGGGTTGGACACGCTATACTGCTGAGCTGGACATCCCAGAGCAGGTTTTCGAGAATAGCGATACCCGATACACGACAGCGCACAGAAAACCGCTTGGCGTTGTTGCCTCGATCACCCCTTGGAACTGGCCCTTAATGATCGCGATCTGGCATATCATGCCTGCACTGCGCGCGGGCAATACGGTTGTTTCCAAACCCTCTGGTTTGACGCCGTTAAATACGCTGCGACTTGTACAGATTATCAACGAAGTGCTGCCTAAAGGGGTTGTAAACGTTGTGCTGGGTGAGGCCGACATTGGCAATGCCATCAGTCGCCACATCGACATCAATAAAGTGATCTTCACAGGGTCGACCCCGACGGGCCAGCGTATCCTGTCTAATTCTGCCAATACACTCAAGCGATTAACACTTGAGCTCGGTGGCAATGATGCGGCCATTGTTCTTCCGGATACGGATATCAATCAAGTTGCAGAGAGCATTTTTAACACCGCATTTCTGAACATGGGGCAAACCTGTGCGGCCATTAAGCGACTCTATGTCCACGAAAGTCAGTATGAAGAAATGGGTAAGGCTTTGGCAGATCTTGCTTCACAGCAAGTCGTTGGAAACGGACTTAATCCTGCAACAACCTTTGGCCCTGTGCAAAATGCCAGACAGTATCGGTTGGTTTCGGAGCTAGTGGAGGACGCTCGTCGCAATGGGGGACATATTATTTGTGGTGGTGAAGCCAGCTCAGAGCCAGGGTATTTTTATCCACCAACCATCGTATCCAATGTTTCGAAGGGTGTACGCCTTGTCGATGAAGAGCAGTTTGGCCCGGTGTTGCCCCTTATCTCTTACTTAGAGATAGACGATGCGGTGCGCATGGCGAATAGCTGTGAGTATGGTCTGGGAGGCTCCGTATGGGGTTCAGATCTTGAGTTGGCCGAAACGGTTGCTCGTCAGTTAGAGTGCGGCACGGTTTGGATTAACAAACACGCAGAAGTACTGCCTCATATCCCTTTTGGTGGCTGCAAACTGTCTGGCGTGGGAGTTGAGTTTGGAGTGGAAGGGCTTCTTGAGTACACCCAGCTTCAGGTTATCAATCGCCATAAGTAATCGTTTATTTCCCCCTGGTCACTGCTTAACGGATAAGTGACTTTTGGCTCCCGTCAGGGAGCCTTTTTAGCGTGAGGTTTTATCAGGCTGTCTGTCACTGTGCAGGAGGCTAGGATAGCGATTCCCCGAGACTCAGTGGCTTGGTTATTGCCTCTGACGTTAAGCCAATGCCTGCCATACATTCTATTGAGACAGAATATGATGCTAATAAATGAACTAAAGGGGGCACATCCCTTCCAGCACGAGGCGCTGGCTTTAATTAGCCGATTAGTGGCTTCGAGTGGTTTGGCTTTTTTTCTCGTTAATCCCAATATGCAGCACAGCAACGCCTTACTCTATAATCTGACGCCTGATATTGAAAAAGACTATCGTACCGAGTACGGTGCCCTTGACCCTCTCAACCCCGAACGTTTTGCCGATAGTGATGAAACCTTAGTCACGCTTGATTCGCGTATTGCACCACATTTTCTTAAACAAACACTCTACTACCAAAAATTTATGGTGCCCTATAACCACCGCTATGTCGTCGATATGTTTTTTCGCCAAGATGGAAAAATTCTTGCGGGTATTAGTATTTTACGTGAAGAGTCGATGGGTAATTTTTCGCGTGAGGAATTGCAATTGCTGCAAAAAATACAGCCGTTTATTGAGTTTTCTCTGAACGCCATTTACATGCCGCAACGGGATCAGGAACGGAAAAGTATCGCGACAAAATATGCGTTGACTGATCGTGAGCTGGATGTGTTGGAGTGTGTTCTGCGCGGGAGTGGCAACAAAGACATTGCCAGTTTGCTATCACTGGGACTGGCGACGGTTAAAACCCATCTTCATCATATTTTCCAGAAGACCGGTGTGCGTGCTCGCAGTGAGCTGGTTGCCAAGATCATGGCTGACCTGAATCGTTGATCCCCATCTTTTGATGGATGCCGTTTCACGCCTGAAAACCAAATACTAACCGCTGAATCAGTCGATGAAATTTAAGCTGAGGAGGCGGGTATCGATATGGCCAGCAATCAGGTTCAGGATCTTCTTTCCAGAAGATATCGTGTTATGGGGCAGCACTCCCCGCTATTTTATGAGAGACCTCTGCAATTGGTACGTGGTGAGGGCGTCTGGCTCTGGGATCAAGAGGGGAAGCGCTACTTAGACGTGTACAACAATGTCCCTCATGTGGGGCACTGCAATCCTCGCGTAGTGGAGGCGATGAGCCGCCAGGCGTCGACCCTCAATGTTCACACGCGTTACTTGCATAACAACATTGTTGATTATTTGGAACGCCTGACTGGCACCTTCAATGAAGGGCTAGAGATGGCCATGCTAACCTGCACCGGCAGTGAGGCCAACGAGCTGGCGTTGCGTATGGCGCGCTTTTGCACCGGGGCGCAGGGAATTATCGTGACCAACTTTGCCTACCATGGGAACACTGAAGCGGTTGCGGAGATAGGAACGGGCTTTATGCCAGAATCGCGCACCACTAAGCGCGTTAAGTCTTTCCCGATCCCAGATTCCTATCGACCGCTCAACGGACTTGAAGGGGATGATCTGGCGCAAGCCTATGCTGATCAGGTTCAACAAGCCATAGATGAGTTTCACTCCGAGGGCGTGCAAGTGGCTGGCATTTTGGTGTGCCCTGACTTTGCCAATGAAGGCTTGCTCAATGTACCTAAGGGCTTTCTGGAGAAAGCCGTGGCGAAGGTGCGTCAAGCGGGAGGCGTGTTCATTGCCGATGAAGTTCAGGCAGGATTTGGTCGCAGTGGTAAGCATTTTTGGGCTCACCAGTGGTACGACGTCACGCCCGATATTGTCACCATGGGAAAACCTATGGGCAACGGCCATCCTCTGGCTGGAGTGGTGGCACGCCCTGACATGATTGAAGCCTTCAGCAAAGAAGCCATGTATTTCAACACCTTCGGCGGCTCGCCCGTTTCCTGTGCGGTGGGTATGGCCGTGCTTGATGCATTGGAAAACGACAATTTGATGCAGAACGCCGTAACCACTGGAGCCTATGTAACTGAAGGGCTGCGTAAACTGCAGCAACGACACGAACTCATTGGCGAGGTCCGTGAACTGGGCATGTTCTTTGGCGTTGAGTTGGTACAAGACAGGGTCTTGAAAACACCCGCGAAGGCTAAGGCACGCAGTGTTATTAATTTGATGCGTGACAAGGGGGTGCTGATCAGCACCACGGGGGTACATGGCGCCATTCTCAAGTTGCGCCCCCCCATGCCTTTCCAGATAGAGCACGCAGATATGTTGCTGCACACGCTGGATGAAGTATTGACTCAGGTTGCTTGTCAGGAGGTTGTATGAATTCATTTGAAAATCTGGCCCCGGAGCAGCAACACGAATACCTGTTGGCATTGGCACATAAATCCCTGGATAACTGGGCGTTGAGTGGCAGCAAGTTGTCCTTGGTGAAGTACCGCGAAAATGCGGTGTATAAAGTGACGACCGACGGTGGACAAGCCTACGCCCTGCGTATTCATAGGCAAGGCTATCATAGCGAAGCATCCCTTCGTTCCGAGCTGGAGTGGATTTCTGCACTGCTTGAAAGTGGCATGGCTGTGCCGAGGGTACTTCCAACAGTCGATGGACACCTATTCGTCAGTGAAACCACGGATAAGATCATCGAACCTCGTACTATTGACCTGTTTGAATGGGTCAATGGCGTGCCGTTGGGGTCCATGGAGGAGGGTGTTGGTGATGACATTGAACGCATCGCTGAGATTTACACGAGCTTAGGACGTACCGCTGCTGAGCTGCATAATCAGTCCAGTAATTGGACGCTACCAGAAGGGTTTGAACGTCATGCATGGGATCATGATGGGCTAGTGGGAGATTCCCCTTTCTGGGGGCGTTTCTGGGAGCTTGAGTTACTGAATGATTCACAGCGGCAGTTGTTGGAACGTGTGCGTGATCGACTCAGCACCGAACTGTCGAAGCATGACCGCTCTCCTGAGCGCTATGGCTTGATTCATGCCGACTTTGTGCCAGAAAATCTCATGGCAGAAAACAATCGCTTACATCTGATTGACTTTGATGATGCGGGGTTTGGCTGGCATATGTTTGAGCTGGCAACAGCCTTGTATTTTATTCAGGAAGAGGCTTGTTACCCGGTGGTTAAGCAAGCGTTGATTGATGGCTATCGGCAGAAACGTGTGTTGTCAGATGAGGACTTGAGCCACATGGAGTTGTTTCTAACAGCGAGAGGGTGCACCTATTTAGGTTGGATTCGCAGCCGTCAGGAAACGGATACAGCTCGTGAACTGGCACCTGAGCTGATTCGTCGCGCTTGTGAACAGGCTGAGCGGTATCTATCTGGTTTTTCTGTATAGTCTCGGAAATAACGAGGGAGCAGAACTTAAAAATTTAGGTTTCTGTACCCTCGCATTTTCATGCTTGAATGGATGCGTTTTAAGGAATGTTGCTGGAGTTAACGCTGTTGCTGACGAAACTGCTGACTTGTCACACCCGTATGGCGTTTAAAAAAACGCGCAAAATACGCAGGATCACTGAATCCTAATTGATAGCCGATATCGCTACAGGAAAGGTCACTGAAGGTCAGTAATCGTTTGGCCTCTTGAATTAAATGATCGTGAATGATTTTCTTAGGGGAGCGATTGGCTATCCGGCGGCAAATGAGGTGTAGGCGACTCTCTGAAAGGCCGAGGCTGCGAGTGTACTCGGTGAGTTGCCAGTGTTCACGATAATGATCTTGTATTAAGTTTGAAAACATCCGAAAGCTTTGTAGATCATCAATATTCACGTTGACCGAGGTGCTTTGAGCGCGTGCTTGAGTCAGTCTGCTGACCGTAATCAGCAGCAAGATCACCAGCGTTTGCAACGCCAAATCCCGGGAAGGATCGCTTTGTTGCCATTCATCTCGAATATTCTCCAGGGTTTCAACCAGCGTGTGCCAATGTCGCGTCTCTTGTTCATTTAAGTCGTTAAAAGAGATACAGACTTCATGCTCGTATTCATGTTTCACACCCGATTTAAGCAATTGCCAGAGTAAGGATTGATGCAAGGTGAGTACATGACCACAGGCATCGTCACGGGTTAAAAATGAATGAGGGACCGAAGGTGGAGTTAAGACCAAGGCAGGACCTTGTGCTTGGTATATTTTATCATCGATATGGAAACAGAGGTCACCGCGGTCAATATAGTGCAGTTGGAGATATTGGGCATGACGGTGTACGGGCATATCTCGGCCAAAAAAAACGGCCAAATTCTCTAAGGCGTCATAATGGATAGGATCATCGATATAACGACGGTCATAATCCTGTCCTAGAATGATATTGGGTATCCATTCACGCTGCTCTGAGGTGCTCATGCATTTATTGTAGCATCAAAGTCGCACTCCAGTCGGCACACTAAGGTGCCAACTGAAGTGCAAGCGAGAAACGATGATTAGCGCTTGCCTAACGTTGGTACACGGTGAGTACCGTGGGCAATGCAGACGTTTTTGGTTTCCATATAAAAATCAAAGCTCCAGTCGCCGCCATCACGGCCAATACCGGACATTTTCACACCGCCAAAGGGCGAAGGAAGATTACGGTTGTTTTCTGAGTTTACCCACAACATTCCAGCTTCAACCTGTTTGGCCATGCGCATCGCACGTCCTGTGTTTTCAGTCCAGATATAGCCGGACAAGCCATATTGCGTGTCATTGGCAATCTGAACGGCTTCGTCTTCTGTGTCGAAGCTGATGGCCGTCAGCACAGGCCCGAAGATTTCTTCTTGGGCGATGCGCATTTGGTTATTCGCACCGGTGAAGAGTGTTGGCTCTAGGTAATTTCCGGCTGGATTAATATTGCCTTGTGCTTCGCTGATGCGACGACCACCAACAGCAGTGGTCGCGCCATCTTGTTTCGCGATGTCGAAATAGCTCAGTACCTTGTTGTAATGTTCGGTGGCAACCAGTGGCCCGACTTCAGTTTCCGGGTCGAGTGAGTGGCCGACACGAAGATTACGCACGCGTTGCTCAAGTGCCGCAATAAAACGGTCACGAATACCGCTCTGGATCAATAGGCGGCTGGAGGAGGTGCAGCGCTGACCGTTCAAGCTGTAAATCATGAAGACAACGGCATCCAATGCGCGCTCGAAGTCGGCATCATCAAAGACGATGACGGGGTTTTTTCCACCGAGCTCAAAGTGCATGCGTTTTAGGGTATCAGCCCCTTGACGCATGATATGGGAGCCAGTTGCCGTTTCACCGACCAATGCCACGGCTTTAATTGCAGGATGCTCTGTCATGCGTTTACCAACGCCTTCTCCAAAGCCATTCACCATATTCCACACGCCTTTTGGCAACACTTCATCGGCGATTTCGGCAAGAATATAGGCACTTAAGGGGGTTAACTCTGCAGGCTTGTGAACAACGGTACAGCCTGCCGCCAGTGCGGGGGCAATTTTCCAAGTCGATAGCATGAAAGGCGTGTTCCAAGGGGTGATAATCCCTACAGGCCCGATCGCTTTTCGAATTGTGTAGTTGGTGTGTTCTTCTTGATGCAGTGCTAGACCGTTTTGAGCTTCAGGTGCTTTGTCAGCAAAGAAACGGAAGTTGGCAGCACCACGAACGGCGGCCTGTTTCATAAAGCGAATGGCTTGTCCGCAGTCCATCGACTCGACTAATGCGATCTCATCCGCACGCTCGACCAATCGATCCGCGAACTTATTCAGCAAACGCTTACGCTCGGATCCTGGTGTATTTGACCAGCTCTCAAATGCGGCTTCAGCGGCTTCGCAGGCCGCGTTCATGTCCTCGACAGACCCCGCCATCACTTTGCCAAGCGAGCTATTGTCCGTGGGCGTATAGTTGTCGTATTCCTTACCACCCTGACCTAAGGTGAACTCACCGTTAATGTAATGTCCGGTGGTCTGTTGTTTGAAGCGCTCGAGATAGTGTTCAGCACGCTCTAAATTACTTTTCAGTGTATCGCTCATGAGTATTCTCCCGAACCTTAGTATTTGTCGCCGTAATAGGCTTGCTCTGAGACAATGCGTGTCTCTAGGGAGCAGATGTTTTCAACACTGCATACGACAATGTCGCCAGGTTGCATATCCACGACGCCATGCGGTGTCCCTGTGGCAATCATGTCACCGGGATTGAGCGTCATAATGTGACTGAGGTACTCGACCAAAAAAGGCACGTCAAAAATCATATCTTTGGTAGAGCCATCCTGAGTGATTTCGCCGTTAACGGCTGTCGTGAGACGAAGATTCATCACGTCAGGCACGTCGGCGGTATCAACGATCCAAGGGCCCATGGGCAATAAGGAGTCTCGGCTTTTTACCCGTAAGTTAGGACGGTAGTAATTCTCAAGGTAATCGCGGATAGCAAAGTCATTACACACGGTATAGCCAGCGATATAGTCTAGTGCGTCTTCTCGCTTGATATTTTTGCCAGACTTGCCGATCACAGCGACTAACTCGCACTCATAGTGCTGGAACTCTATGTTATCTGGGCGATAGCTAATCTGCTTATGGCCGGTCAGGGTGTTGGCGTGTTTGATGAACACCAACGGCTCTTTAGGGGGTTCGAATGCGAGTTCAGTGGCGTGATCAGCATAGTTTAGACCTAAGGCAAAGATCGTGCCGGGCTCTTTGACCGGTGGTAGCCATGTGATTTGATCGGAATCCAGCGTGACATTGAGTACTTCACCAGATGTGGTGGTGATTCTATCCTCTGAGTCAATATCGATATCCAGTTCGCGACCCTCAAAAATGATACGGGCGTGTCTCATGCTTAGGCACCTCCTAGCGTATTGGTTAGGGTGCCAACACCCTCAATGCTGGCGTCTACTGTGTCACCTTTACTGACCGGAACGCGATCACCCGCAAAGCCAACAGCAATAATTTCACCCGGTTGCAGAGTCATAATGTGCGAGATGATGCTGATTAATTCGGCAACACCACGCTCCATATCGGCGATTGCAAACAGGCTTTTGCGCTCGCCATTCACCTTAATGACCACTTGCAGGTCGTCGAGGTTGTCGAGACTGCTGCTGTCAATAATCTTGGGTCCTACGGGAGCGGAGCCATCTAAACATTTCCCTTTGATATCTGGGCGATAGTAGTTTTGTTCAGGCAGCGAATAGTCGGCCACCAGTGTATACCCACCGATAAAGTCCAAAGCGTTTTCAACGGATACACGGCAGGTTTCTTGACCGATGACGATGCCTAAGCTGGCACCAACGACCATACTGGCGACATCCTGACCGTCAAAGTCTTTGGCCCACTCGATTTCTGCACCATCAACATTCCACGTGTTGCGTGGCTTGTAATAGAGAACCGGTTGGGTTGGCGGTTTTTTATAGGGGTCTTTTTTAAATGAGTCTTGTAAAGCCGTCAGTTGGTGTTTGTCGTTAAGCGCGACACAGACCAGCTTACTCTTCACTAGTGTGTTTGCAATCATGGTTAACCTTCTCGTATTGAGGGTGACAATCAATAGCCAGCCTGAGGTTTTTCATCTTCAATCGGTGTTTGTTGCTTAAAGCGTTGTGCCAGTTTTCGGGTTTCATTGGCCAAAATCAGGGTATCAACACCGACACCGACAAAATTGGCGCCTTGTTTGATATAGTTTTGTGCTAATGAAGGGTCGAGACAGAGCAGACCTGCGTACTTGCCAGCGTCTCGGATCTTGTTCAATCCTTGGTTAATCGAAGCGACCACTGCTGGATTACCGGCATCTCCGACATAGCCCATAGAGGCTGAAAGGTCAGAGGGGCCAATGAACACAGCATCGATACCCTCAACGGCTAAAATGGCGTCAAGATTGTCCATTGCCGTGGCGGTTTCAACCTGCACGATTAAACAGATTTCACGGTTCGCCTTTTGGAGGTATCCGGGTATCTGGTTCCAGCGTGCCGCTCTTGCTAAAGAGGTGCCCAATCCTCGTATGCCTTCGGGAGGGTAGCGAACCGCTTTCACCAGTTGTTCGGCTTGTTCAGCACTATCCACCATCGGCACTAATAGTGTTTGCACACCAATATCAAGCAGCTGTTTTATGAGTGCCGTATTCCCCTCTACACAGCGCACAATTGGTGCTACATCATAGGGAGCCAGTGCCTGAAGGTGAGACATGATCGTGCGCAGATCAAAGGGCGCATGCTCACCATCGATGAGCAGCCAGTCGAAGCCCGCAACGGCGGCGATTTCTGCTGCACTGTTATCAGGTAAACCCAGCCACAAACCATACTGTGGTTGGCCTGAGTTTAAGCCTTGTTTAAAGCGGTTTTTAGGCAGTTCCATAATCGACTCCTGCTGTGTGTCAGCGACAAATGATTAGTCGAAGTTCAGTGATACGCTGCCCAGTGAGCCAAAGTCAGCATGAACAGTGTCACCCGCTTTTACTGGCACGGGGCGAGTAAAGGATCCAGATAAAATAATCTGCCCAGGTTCTAAACCTATGCCATGCGGTGCGAAGCGTTTACAAACCCAGGTGATCCCTTTAAGAGGATTACCTAATACGCCTCCGGCCAGACCGGTTTCTTCAATCTGACCATTGAGATAGAGCATGCAGCCCGCCCAGCGAAGATCAACATCCATTGGACGAATAGGGCGTCCACCCAGGATAATCCCAGCATTCGCCGCATTATCTGAAATGGTGTCATACACCTTGCGCGTATAGCCGGTTATCGGATCCGTTCTAAGGCAGCGCGCGGCAATGAGTTCCAATGAAGGAATGACGTAGTCAGTAGCCTCCAATACATCAAAAATGGAGACATTTTCACCAAATAACGGCTTTTTCAAAATAAACGCTAATTCGACCTCGATACGGGGATCGAGGAAATCTGCAGCGCTAATGGTTGCACCGTCTTCAAACAGCATGTCATCCAATAACACGCCATAATCCGGTTCATCTATATTTGAAGCCATCTGCATGGCTCTTGAGGTCAGGCCAATTTTATAGCCGATCACCTTACGACCTTGTTCAATCTTATGGTCTACCCATTTTTTTTGAATGGCGTAAGCATCGGCCATATCCATTTCTGGATACTCAAGTGTTAAAGCCGGTATTTGTTTACGTTCGACTTCTGCCTGATGAAGGCGGTTGGCCGCTATTTCTATTTGCGCAGTCGTTAACATGCCTAGAGCACCTTATATGAGTGGAAGGCGATAATTTTCTCAAATAATGAATAATCGCTATTTGAAAGATTTGATAGCCTAATATGTGATTTCATTTTACTTAACATATTAAGTAAGTCAACTGTGTAGTGTGGAATTGTGTGCAGATGTGTGACATATAGTCTTATATGATTAAGGAGAGTGGGCCGTGGGCTTGTTCAAAAAGTGTTGAAGAAAATACGTTAAGATGTGCTTAGGGAGTTAGAGGTTGGAGGTGGTCGACTTTAGTATGGAGTGTCGTGACGCTATTTTGATTGTCTGTCCGCTTAATGAAAGTCGCTGTTACAGATTTCAGAGCGACTTGCTGTTTTCGAGTAGGGTGATGCCTAAGACCCTAAGACCCTTAAAGCCGTACACCATACGTCGATTGACTTTCAACCACCTGAATCAACCTATCCAAAAGAGGAGAACGAAAGCGTTCGGATGGATACACGAGGCTAGAAATAAAAGGGTAGGGCGTATCGACCACGGGTTGTTCGAGCAACTGCCCAGTCGCGAGATCCGCTTCGACAACGCAGCGCGGTAGAAGCCCTATGCCCATGTCAGCAAAAAGACAACGACGTATGACCTCAACATTGGCAAAGGATTGTCGCGGTTTGAGTTGCAATCCCTGACGGCGAAAATGCGCTTCGGCGCGGACGCGGTAGGTGCATCCGGGCTCAGTGGTAATCACAGGGAGCTCAGTTAATTGAGCTAATGTGAGTGCTGAGTTTTGAAAACGTTGAGGGTGGCAGACAAAAATAACTTCCTCTGTATGCAAGGGGTGCTGGGTTAAATCACTACTGGATGTTAACGACTCAGTCACTAGAATGGCGGCATCAAGCTCGCCCTGCTCAAATGCACGACGATAGTCAAAAGGCTCATGCGTCAGTAAGAGTTCTATGCCTGGCGCATCCTGTTGAAGCGCTTCAATTAATGCGGGTAACCGATAAATGCACATAGAGCTGGGGGCAAATACCCGCAATTGGCCCTTCGCTTCGTTACCGAGATGCTGCGCACGGTAATGAATTTCGTCGGCCTGATGAACAAAACTACGCAAAGCGGGTTCAAGTTGGCGTGCCGCAGCCGTAGGCACTAAGCCTCGGCCATGGGTTGCAAAAAGCTGTAGACCCAATTCGTTCGAAAGCTCTTTTAGCTGAGCTGAGACACTGGACGGTGCCAAGTGCAGTGCTTTGGCCGCCGCTTGGACACTCCCTAAATCGAGTACTTTTAAGACACTGCGCACTTGCCTAGGTGTCATTGTTCGTAAATCTCATTCAATATGTTCTAAATTATTCGCTTTTATTGCGCAGTATAGCGCATTAATCTAAAAACACATTCATTCAATACGTGATCAGGAGAGTTAGATGCACCTCTATATAGCCTATAAAAATTATTCATCTTGGTCCTTGAGACCTTGGCTGGCGATGAAAGTGGCGGGTATTCCATTTGAAGAAACTCTTCTTCCTTTCGCTCATGGCGACAGCTTAAAGCAGTTCAGTGAACAGCAGGTGTTACCTGCGCAGGTGCCGGTACTTATCGTGGACGATTTAGTAATTTGGGACAGTTTAGCCATTTTGGAATACTTGGCAGAGAGTTATCCAGAGTGCCAATTATGGCCTGAGTCGCGTGCGCTACGTGCTTGGCACGTTCGGCCTCTGCTGAAGTGCACAGTGGTTTTAGTGCGTTGCGCAGTCAGTTTCCGATGAATTGCCGTACTGAAAAAGCAGTGGAGCCGAATGCAGCGGTGATTCAAGACCTGCAACGATTGGCACAAATTTGGGCACGCTTTGAACACGTCGATAAACCAGCAGGTCCGTTTTTAGCGGGACGCTTTAGTCACGTTGATGCCATGTTTGCCCCCGTGATGTGGCGGGTGCGAAATTATGGCTTGAAGGTATCCCCGGCGTTTGATCGTTGGGCGCAGGCGATGTACGACCTGCCTGCAATGCAGGAGTGGTTGGCAGCGGCGCGCGCTGAAACCTGGCAAATGCCTGCCTATGAGCGTTAAGCGATACGAGCGCAGGTCAGCTTCATGATTGAGGTGGCCTGCGTTGAGGGAGTTACAAACAGTTCGATACTTTAGAGTCTAAGCTTTTTCATCTTGTATTACTTGCTGCAGAAGCTTTGGTGATCTTGGCAGCAGTCCGACTTTGAGTCCAATAGGTTTAAATACTCGGTTCATCACACTCAACGTCAGCTGTGCTTTGTCACGCTCAATATCGGATAATGTTCGTCGGCTGATGCCGACCAGTGCCGCATACTGTTCCTGTGTGAGACCTAGAACTTGCTTACGTAACGTTCGGAGCAGCATCCCTTCAGTGGTTTCGCCTTGATACAAAGCCTGTACCATTTTGAGCAATACGGCTTCACGCTCTTGGCCGCTTAGGGATTTCAAATGAGCCCCCATCTTCTTAGCCTCTGTTCGATACTGGTCATACCCGTTGTTGGCATTTTAAGTAGAGTTTCAGAAACGCCTCGTATGCGTAAACGCTCTTTTAAACCCACTAATTGGGACGCTAAAGTGCGTAAGTCATCCATTAATTGAGATGGGGTAGCGATAGGTGCCAATTGCTCGGTAATTGCATGCCAATTGAATTCACCGCCCTGCTCGAAAGGAACACCCCATTTCATGGTGCGTATAATGCCTTCAGGGTCCGCTTTCATTGGAGCAAAATCATATATCGGTGATAGGTCGATACCTAATGGTGTCTTTAAAAAAGCTGTGTTTCGTCCATGGTTGTCTGAATTGGCAAATATCACATTCAACAGATCACGCTGCAACCACTGGCTGACAAATGCTTGCTGATCAAATGTGCAGTTACCATCGATTACTTGTTGTTGTCGAGACAGCTTTTCAACCAGTTTTACAATAACTTCAAAATGATTTAAAAAACTGCCAGCTTCTTTTTCAAGGATTGAATACACTGACTCAAGTCCAAAACGCTGTATTTGTCCTTCTTCAAACATGACATCAAAACGAGGCAACCAAAGAGATGGGTATCTAGAACCTTCAATTAAGCGCATACGCTTAACTGATATAGTATTGATTCCCAGTAAAGACAACTCGTGATAGAAATGAAACTCGGCACGTAAGATATCACAATCAATTGCGGACATTTGACCACGTGGAAATTTCACTAGATAGAAGTGATCGGATTGACTGGGCTCATCTTGCCAAGTATCAATCCAAATTTTGTCTTCTTCAGAGCAGCGTAGAAGTAGTTTTGGGGCTTCTCCACCAGCGCCAGTTGCTCCCCCGCTAGCGGCCCCCATTTCTTGAGCATAGTCCAAAAAATCAACTTGACGCTCCACTGCGTCACTGATTTCAAAACGTCGATTTTCAAGAAGAGAGTATTTATCGCGGGCTGGTACAGCATTATGAATTCGTATATTTCCTACAGGTGCGATCGTACATTTTTCTAATAATATGCTGTCTTGGGAGCCTTGAGAAAGGTGACTGATTCCAAGTCGGTTGACCCAAAAGCGACGGCTTGCTCCTGATGGAGCAATATCGTCTAAAAAACCAAACCACCGATTGGACGTATGATTCAGCATTAACTCAACAGGTAAGTTGAGACTACATGCATGTAGGTCATCTCTAAACATCCAGTTCAGTGCGTAATCTTGCTGATACATCAGGCGAACAGCACTTTGGCGACCCTGATCCGTCTGCAATAACTCTAGAACGGCGGCTTCGTGCCATTGTCCTGCATAGTAGATTTCAATACCCAGTTCCATTACAGTCCTTTTGAGTAAATAATTGCTCAAAATATAGCATATGAAGGTATAAATGAGTAAATAATTGCTCATTTGTTTTTGCTAAACCTAGGCAACGGGTGGCGTATACGGCTATTAGCCAGCTGATTGTGAGGTTTGTTTTAGTAAGGGTAATCAAAATAAGCTGGCCGACCCAAAAAATACGAATATCAATCCCTAAATCTCACTCTCCACATAGGGTGGAAGAGAAGCTGTGTCGGGCACTTTGGTTGGCTTGCCATCGTCATCCAAGGCAACAAACTTGAAGACGGCTTCTGTGACTTTTTCGCGCTTACCGATACGACCACGCCTCACCCAGCACTCGACATGAATATCCAGCGAGCTACGGCCAACGCGTGAGACTTCGGTGTAGACGCCAAGAATGTCGCCGACTTTTACAGGCCGGATAAAGCTCATGCCATCAAGTGCAACCGTGACCACTCTGCATTGAGCGCGCTGACCTGCACAAATACCGGCCGCTAAGTCCATCTGAGACAGTACCCAGCCACCAAAGATGTCACCTGACGGGTTGGTGTCGGCTGGCATTGCCAGCGTTCGAATGGTTAAGCGACCTCTAACGGGGTGTTCTTGATTGTGATGATCCAATGTAACCTCCAGAGGCATTTTAATCGTTAAAATCTGTTATCGAATCATACGATAAAAGCAAATTGTTTTATCTAAAAATGGATCCCTGATTAAACAGATGGATTAGGCTTACTGCAATAGCACCTCGACCCATTCACGTGTATTCACATTCATCGAACTCAAGGGCGTGACCAACCCTTGCTGTAAGGCCGTGTGTGCCAAAGAGTCTGGTCGTTGGTCCTGCAAGCCTGCCAGTAGGCCCATCAGGATCTGTTGGGCATTCTCGCTGTTTTTCATTAAGTTTTTAATGGCATAGTCCGCGGTAACCGCTTGCTCTCTTGGATGCCAAGCATCATAGTCAGTGACCATGCCTAAGCTCACATAGGCCATTTGGGCTTCACGGGCGAGGCGTGCTTCCGGCATATTGGTCATGCCGATGATGTTTGCACCAAGGCTTCGGAACCAATGGGACTCTGCACGCGTCGAAAACTGTGGGCCTTCAATACACAGATAAGTACCACCAACGTGCAGATTACGTCCTTGTTGAGTTAAACACCCTTCGGCGGCGTTGGCGAGTACTTGAGCTAGGTTTGCACAAATAGGATCGGCTAATGAAACATGAGCAACCGTGCCTTGTCCAAAAAAGGTATTGATGCGTTGGCGCGTCATATCGATGTACTGATCAGGAATCACCATGTCTAAGGGGGCAATATCCTCGCTCAATGAGCCGACAGCCGAAAAGCTGAAAAGGTGTTTAACACCGAGTTTTTTAAACGCATAGATGTTCGCTCGGTAGGGGACTTCGCTGGGGAGTAAATGGTGTGTTTGGCCATGCCGAGCCAAGAATACAACAGGAACACCTGCTAATTTCCCAGAAACGAAGCGATCGGAAGGTTGGCCAAACGGCGTAATGAGATCGTGTTCTTGGCGTTCTGACAGGCCTTCAATTTGGTATAAGCCACTGCCGCCAATAATACCGATAGGAGTGTTTTGCATAGGTATGCTTCCCAAGATAGCCAAGAAAAGAGATAACCATCATGATTCATTTTAAGAAAATGTCAAAAAACAATTTTTTGTAATAAAAAATGAGTTGAGGCGACTAAGCTACAAAGACAATGACGGCTCTAGGAGTGTTTAATGAATGCGATGCTACCGCGCTTAATTGCGACGGATTTCCCGGCTCTTCAACGGACGGCGTTACAGGTGTTGCAGGCCAATATCACCTTAACCTGCAATCAATCCTGTTTTCATTGCCATGTTGCGTCCAGCCCGAAGCGGAAAGAGGCGATGAGCCATGAAACCCTCGCGCTTCTTTTGGCGATGCTGGATCGACACCCATCCATCCGGACATTGGATATAACCGGAGGTGCTCCTGAGCTGCATCCCGAGTTTCGTTGGCTTGTACAAGAGGCGCGCCAGCGTGGGGTGGAGGTGATAGATCGCTGTAATTTAACGATTCTGAGTGAGCCTGGGCAAGAGACAACGGCAGCCTTCTTAGCAGAGCAGGGCGTTACGGTGGTGGCATCCTTACCCTGCTACTCGGCGGAGAATGTGAATGCTCAGCGAGGTGAGGGGGTGTTCGATGCCAGTATCGCAGGCTTGCAGGCATTGAACGCGCTTGGATACGGTCAGCCAGACTCGGGACTGGTCTTGGATTTGGTGTATAACCCCTTGGGGCCTTCACTGCCACCACCTCAACAATCGCTAGAGGCGGCCTACAAGCGCGAATTAAAGACGCACTTCGGTATCGATTTCAACCGACTGTTCACCCTCGCCAATATGCCTATTCAACGCTTTGGCAGTACCTTGGTCAGTAAAGGTCAGTTTGATGCGTATATGCATCTGCTGAAGTCCAATTTTAATACGGCAACGATGTCGAGTTTGATGTGTCTGAACACCTTGTCTGTCGATTATTTGGGGCAGGTGCACGATTGTGATTTCAATCAGCAGCTTAAATTGCCATTGGGTGATGCTCGCACCCCCGTTCATTTACGTGATCTTCTCGATGTGAATTTAGCAGGTCGCCCAATTCGTGTGGCTGATCACTGTTATGGATGCACGGCGGGGCAGGGGAGCAGCTGCGGCGGGGCTCTCGCTTAAGCTATATCAACAGGGGATAGAAACGAATGGGCGATGAAGCGGTTTGGCGTTTGAGCATTTTTTTAGGCGTGCTCGTGCTGGTGGCAGGCTGGGAGTGGGCGCGTCCCAAAAGAGCCTGGCGCGAATCAAGGCGACTGCGTTGGGGGATCAATCTGGGCTTGATTGGCCTAAATGTGTTGATTCAGCGTTTGACTTTAGGCGCGGCGGCTGTCGTGATGGCGGTACATGTACAGAGCGAAGGTTGGGGATTACTGAACCTAGTTGAGCTGCCTTATTGGTTTAAATTTGTGTTAGGGCTGCTGCTGTTGGATTTGGCAATTTACTTGCAGCATGTCTTGTCCCATGCGTTGCCTGCTTTTTGGCGGTTGCATCAGGTTCATCATGCGGACTTGGATCTGGACGTGACCACTGGACTTCGCTTTCATCCTTTAGAAATACTGATCTCGTTGCTATACAAAGTGGCGATTATCGCCGCCCTTGGCATCGATCCTTTGACAGTATTGGTGTTTGAAGCCTTACTTAACGCAGCGTCTATGTTCAGCCATGCGAACCTTCGCATATCCGCCAAGGTTGATCAGATTGTGCGTTGGTTTGTGATTACACCGGACATGCATCGAATACATCACTCGATACATCGTGACGAAACAGACAGTAACTTTGGCTTTTTTCTATCCTGCTGGGATCGTCTGTTTGGAACCTACAGAGCGCAGCCACGGGATGGGCACGACAACATGGTTCTAGGACTCGAATATTATCAGCAACAGCAAAAATTGGGTTTGAAGAACTTACTTCTATTGCCTTTTCGACCGTTTCCATCAACCGTGCGCAGGCATTGAAACCGACGTCGACAGACGCATCCCAAGGTAAAACGACAGAATGAAGGGGCGCTTAGAAGTAAAGTGGTTTGCTGCGATGCAAGCATCACTGAGACGTCGCCTGATTAGGGCCGGTGTCATCATTCAGTTGGTTTATGTGTCTAGGATTATACGAAGTGTCTGAACATCATGTCTCCCATATCCCACTTGATCGAACATCCCCTGTGATTTTTAAAGCGAGTGTGATTATCCCTGTGCTCAATGAAGCGCCCCATCTTCAGTCGCGCTTGCTTGCGTTACAGGCATTGCGTGAGCAAGGTGTGGAGCTCGTTGTGGTCGATGGCGGTAGTCAGGATGGCAGTCCTAAGTTGACGAAAGGGCTGGTTGATCAATGCCTTGTTAGTGAGCGAGGTCGTGCACGTCAAATGAATCAAGGGGCCGCAGTTGCAAGGGGGACTTGGTTGGTGTTTTTACATGCGGATACGGCATTAACACCAGCGGCTACACAACGTTTAATGACGGTAATCGCGGCAGATACGCCAAGTTGGGGGCGGTTTAATGTCAGAATCATTGGACAACATCCGATGCTGCGGGTGATTGCCTGGATGATGAATCGTCGCTCCTGTTTAACCAGTATCGCAACAGGAGATCAATGCATTCTAGTGCACCGTGAATTATTTAATACCATCTCTGGATACCCAGAGCAGCCGCTCATGGAAGATATTGAGCTGTCACGTCGCCTTAAATTCAAGATGTCGGCTCAATGTTGGCCAGAGACAGTCGAAACCTCAGGACGGCGCTGGGAGCAACAAGGGGTGTGGCGAACGATTCTATTGATGTGGTCGCTGCGCTGGCGCTATTGGCGTGGGGCGAGTGCTGAGCAGTTGGTGAAGGAGTATTACGAGTGCAAATAGCCATCTTTGCGCGTGCGCCTGTTGCGGGCGCCTGCAAAACACGTTTGATTCCAGCGTTGGGTGCCGAGGGTGCCGCACAACTTCATGCACAACTCGTGGAAAAAAGTCTGGCCACGGCGATGTTGCTTCAGGATGCTGAGGTAACCCTTTGGACGGCAGGCAATTCAACCGATCCTTTTTTTCTCAAGCAGCAAATGCGCTGGCCAAGGCTGCGTTTAAAGCCTCAGTCTGAAGGGGATTTGGGCGCGCGTATGCACGAAGCGTTTGTGGCAACAAATGCACCGATGTTGTTAATCGGAAGTGATTGTCCTGCACTGACAACGGCGCATTTTATGGCGTGTCACCGTGCATTGTCTGAGCAGGATGCGGTTTTCCTTCCAGCAGAAGATGGAGGGTATGTCTTGGTTGGCCTAAATACGCCCTGTCTGGAGGTTTTTCGTGGAATTAACTGGAGCACCGATCAGGTCATGGAACAAACTCGGAGTCGTTTACGAGAGCAAGGGTTGTCTTGGAGCGAACCTGCGCGCCTGTGGGATGTCGACCGACCTGAGGATTTAGTGCGGTTAGCGGAATTGGATATCAGATGAGAAAACCACCTTATCGCCGACAGCGCGACAAGGTGGCCCTTAGATTGGTATGGAGTTAAGGGTTAGGGTAGCGTGACCATACCTCTGTTGATGAGTCCTCAGCCTGAAATGTGAGAACCTCATAGGAGTCGATACGCCCTGTCTCCATTCCTGGTGAGCCATGTGGCATACCCGGTACCGTTAAGCCTTTGATTGCTGGCTTTTCGCTTAACATGCGCAGAATGTCCTTCGCTGGAACATGTCCCTCTATTACGTAACCGTCAATGACTGCTGTGTGGCATGAGGCTAGCGCCATCGGAACGCCTAAAGCCTCCTTCTGTCGGTTCATATCGCGCAGATTCGTGCTTTGCACCCTTATGCCTGCTGCCTCAATATGCTCAACCCAATCATTACAGCAACCACAGGTTTCTGACTTATAGACCTGCATCAGTGGCTGAGCCGAACTGATTCCAGCAAACAACATGAGCGCAATTGACACGAGCCAAGGATTGATGAATTTGATTGTCAGTTTCATATAGTATTGCCTGTTTGATTGATTTTAATACTGGCCATCAGCATGAGCGTAACGCATAAGAAATAGTTTTGCTTTAGGATACGATTGAGCATTCAGTAATGACCATCGTTCCGATCAAGTTAAGCATATTAAGTTGCTCTGCTATGTTAAAATGGCTACATTCGCTTCCAACTATTTTACGAATCGAAGCAATAATGGGGCAATTAATAATGAAAGTGTTAGTCTCAATAGATGGTTCAGAGCAACAAAGGCAGCCTCAAGTTGCATTGCCACGGCAATAATTGACATTTCAGCAAGTCCACCAGGCGCATAAGAAATTAAGTACGTTATCGTATCACCGCTGAGAGTAGCTGCTGCAGCGAAGCCAACAGCCACGGATACTCCAATCTGAAGGGTAACAATTGCCAATGCGGCATTCATTGCCTTTTTAAGGCTCGAGCGCGTAAGTAGACGAAATTTCGCACCTATATTAACCCCAATAAGAATTTGGGCTATAGCAACATTCCTGAGGGAATTTCCAACGTTGCGACACCGGTGAGATGCAATCCTGCACACAAGACAAATGGGATAAGAATCACACTGACTTGAAGGTTAAAACGTTTCTCACAATAAACGCCAGCAAGAATACAGATTAAAAGCCATCCCCAGTCTGTAGCAGACATCAATAAGACCTGCTCTCCATTTGATACATGTGTAAATTCAACTCCACTGAAAAGTGAGATGATGAAAGGCAATGTCAAAACAGCTAGTGCTACTCGGAAAAGATGTGCAATGGCAACTTGTGCTTGGTCACAGCGAGTTCTGTCACTTAATAGGGATATCTCAGTCATTCCTCCCGGAAGAGAACAGAGCATTGAAGTTGGAGCATCTAGCTTGAAAAATCGACGTAGTAGTAAATATCCTAGTCCTATCGTCAGAGCCATTGAGCTTATTAAAAAGATAATTGAACCCCATGCTTCGATGAGTAAAGAAAAAAAGCTCAATGTAACGGAGGCTCCAAGTAGGGCGCCGATGGAGCTTCTGACGAATGACATGACAGGTTGAATCGAGGGTGCATGAATACCTAGTGCTCCACAGAGTATGGTGACAACTAGGCTACCAATTAACCATCCAATTGGAATACCAGTCAAGGTTACTACCCACCCACCTACACTAGCGATGGAAATGAAAGTGATTGCTTTGATTAGTTTTGCTAAACGCATTTTGTATCCATTTGTATATTTTATTAATCAGAATCGATAAATAGCTTTTAATTATCTAGCTATGTGAGGTGATCGCTATACCGATAAGTATCATTCATCAATCAGTGTGAAATATTGCATATTAATAATCATAAGTACATATTTGTTTTTTGATTTGTTTTTACATGGTTTTATTTTTTTATATGTTATTGATATTAAAGGTTTTATTGTGTTTTATTTAGTTTTTATTTTATTTTGCTTCTGTGTCGATGTTGACGAATGATTTTAAGTGTCTTAAAGTGCATTTTTAGCATGTACCAGTGGAGAACAAAAATGATAAATACAGTTAAAAAAAACGTGATTGCTGCCTGTCTTCTAGGTGTATCAGCGCTCCCTTTTTCAGCGCTTTCAGACGAGTTTCCTATCAAAACAGTCAGTATTGTTGTTCCATATAATGCTGGAGGTGGAGTTGATACGGTTGCAAGAATTTTGGCGGATAATCTTCGAGAAAGTCTTGGAAGAGATGTTATTGTTGAAAATAAACCAGGTGGAAGTGGAATGATTGGCGCTAATTATGTCGCTAAATCCAATCCAGATGGTTATACGCTGTTACTTGGTTCAGCTGGTGAAACAGCGATAAATGAGTTTGTATATCAAGATAAGATGCAGTACTCACCAACAAATGACCTCACTCCAATTACACTTGTCAGTCGAATCCCAAATGTATTAGTCATTAGCCCAAGAGTGCCTGTAACTTCTCTTGATGAATTTATTGATTATGCAAAAGCAAACCCAGATAAGCTAACGTATGCTTCGAGTGGTATTGGTAATCCGCAGCATTTAAATGGAGAGTTTCTAAATAGCTTGGTAGGTATAAATATGACGCATATTCCTTACCAAGGTTCTTCAAGACAGATGGTTGATGTTGCGTCTGGCGACGTAGACTTAACTTTTGTTAGTTTTACTTCAGCTAGGGGGTTTATTGAAGACGGTAAGGTCAGAGCAATTGGTGTTACATCTGGAAAAAGAGCAGAATTTGATGAGTCAATACCTGCTTTATCAGAACATCCAATGCTCAGTGATTACGAACTAGAAAACTGGTTCGGTTTATTCGCACCGACAGGAACTCCTGATAGTATTATACATAAAATTAATGAGGCTGTTGTAAATTCTCTTGGTAGTTCAGATCTTTCATCTAGACTTAAGAATATGGGAGGAGAGTCTGCTCCCATGTCTGTTGATGATTTTAGAAGTTTTCTTGCATCTGAGCGTATTCGGTTTTCTTCAATTATAGAAAGTGCTAATTTCTCGATCGATTAATTAGATCTTGACTAAGGCGCTGTATGTTGCAGTGCCTATACCAAGGAGTTCTTCGATGACTTTTTCACGAGATTTTATTTCTGGGTTTTTGCTGGTTTTAATTGGTGCTGCTATTGCGATTTATGTTGATTCTAATTATAGAATGGGCACTCTTCGCAGTATGGGACCTGGTTACATGCCATTTTATTTATCTGTTTTATTGGCTTTTTTGGGTTTTGTTACAATTATTATTTCTCAATTAAAAAACAAAGAAGATAAAGAGGATCGAGTTTTTGATTTAAGGAAGGTGTTGCCTGTTGGGATTTCTGTATTTGTTTTTGCTAGTACAATTAATCATTTTGGATTGATTTTATCAACTGTTTTTCTGGTTTTTATATCTTCTTATGCAGATCGAAGATTTAACTGGAAGCGGTCACTATACTTATCTCTAGCTTTATGTTTTATTTCTTGGGTTATATTTGTTTTTTTTCTAAAAATGACTGTTCCTATTATTTGGTGAATTATGGATATTATTAACTCATTCTTGAATCATTTGGCTATTGGTGCAAATGAAGCATTCACACTTCAGAATTTATGGTACTGCTTGGTTGGAGTGTTTTTAGGAACTCTTGTTGGCGTAATCCCTGGATTAGGTGCGTTGATTACTATCTCCTTACTATTGCCACTCACATATCACTTAGATCCAACAGGGGCATTAATCATGTTGGCGGGTGTGTATTTTGGAGCAGACTATGGTGGCGCAACTTGCTCTATTTTGTTAGGTGTTCCGGGGCATCCAGCAGCAGCTGTTGCTGTTTTAGACGGATATCCAATGGCTAAAAAAGGAAGAGGTGGTATAGCCCTTTTTATGAAGTCGATCGCATCATTCGTTGGCTCTACAATTGGTATTTTATTACTCATGATGTTCGCTCCTATGCTGGCTTCAGCCGCATTGAATTTTGGTCCTCCTGAATATTTTGGGTTGATGTTGTTAGGGTTAGTAGCGGCCTCAACTGTTGGGGATGGGTCACCAATAAAAGGACTTGCAATGATGGTGATTGGTCTTTTAATTTCATTTGTGGGTACGGATGTCATTAGTGGTGTTGAACGCTTTACTTTTGGCTTTCCTGATCTATCAGAAGGGGTTGGTCTTATTGTTGTAGCGATGGGCGTTTTTGCTATTTCTGAGGTTATGAGAAGTGCAGGAAGTCCTAATATTCAACCTATTAACCAGAAATTTAGATTGCGTGATCAAATGCCAACGCGAGAAGACTGGAAACAATCATTTAGTCCTATCATCAGAGGGGCAAGTATAGGATCATTTTTTGGATCTCTACCCGGTACAGGTGGGGGGATGGCAACTTTTTTAGCTTATGCTGTTGAAAAGAGAGTATCAAAAAATCCAGAGAAATTTGGAAAAGGAGCTATAGAGGGAGTCGCTGCACCTGAAGCGTGTAATAATGCGGGTGTTGGAACAGCATTTATTCCAACCTTGACTTTGGGGATACCAGGAGATGCAATAATGGCTCTGTTGTTGGCTGGTCTGATTGTGCAAGGTATTCAGCCTGGTCCTATGGTAATGACAAATAATCCCGAACTTTTTTGGGGGTTGATTGTAAGCTTTTTTATTGGGAATGTAATGTTGTTGATTCTGAATATACCTTTGATAGGTGTTTGGGTTCGTTTACTTAGTATCCCATATCAGTGGTTGTTTCCAGGCATTTTATTATTTACTTGTATCGGTGTTTTCAGTACTCATTACAATATATTTGATTTGTATCTTTTGCTAGTATTTGGTTTTTTTGGATATATAGCTTGGCTTCTAAAATTAGAAGTTGTTCCTTTGATTTTAGGTTTGATATTAGGTCAGCCTCTAGAGGAGAATTTCCGTAGAGCAATGCTTATTTTTAAAGGTGACTTGAGTGTTTTTATTTCTCGACCTATTTCAGCTATAGCTATTACGGTGGCGTTACTGCTAATAATCTGGTCGATAAAGGCACAATTTGTTAGGAAACGTTTATAATGAATACAAAAAACAATGTCTTTCACTTAAAAGATCAGATCAAAATAAAGAATCAGTCATTTAATTTTCTAAATTTAGAAAAAGGTTTTGGATGCAAAGTTAAGACACTACCTGTGGTACTTAAACTTTTGCTGATTAATGTTTGTCAATATTCATCGGGCAGAGATCTTGAATCAGGTATCGAAGGGTTTTTAAGTTGGCTTGAGAATAGAACGAGTACTCAAGAGGTTCCCTATCAGCCAGGACGAGTATTAATGCATGATACGACGAGCACACCAGCTCTCGTAGATATTGCCGCAATGCGAGATACGCTCAGGGAGGCAGGGAAGGATGCTAAGCAACTGACTCCCACCCTGCATGTAGATGTGGCTGTTGATCATTCGTTGGCGGTAGAAGTGTATGCAAGCTCTACTGCTTTAGCTGATAATACGAAGCATGAGATCCGAAGAAATTATGAGCGCTACCGTTTTCTTAGGTGGGCTGCAAAAGCCTTGGGTAATGTAACAATACACCCCCCCGGTACCGGCATTATGCATACCATTAATCTTGAGCAGCTTGCCAGTGTTGTTAAAGTTGTTCAGCGTGAGGAAGAACGTTGGTTAATACCAGATATGATGCTGGGTACGGATAGCCACACACCTATGATTAACGGTATTGGGGTTTTAGGATGGGGGGTTGGAGGGCTGGAAGCTCAAACTGTAATGTTTGGTATGCCAACGATGATTCGTATTCCAGATGTGGTTGGCGTTAAGTTGATAGGTAAGTTAGCCCCCTCGGTTCAAGCTTCTGATATAGCATTGACTGTAACCCATAGGTTGCGAAAGCTTGGAGTCAGCGGAGAATTTGTTGAGTTTTTTGGGCCGGGTGTCTCGACCCTGACAGCTAGCGCGCGATCAGTTATTGCAAATATGGCACCAGAATATGGTGCGACAACGGGCTTCTTCCCAGTTGATGATCATACAATAACTTACCTGAAAGAGACTGGTCGAAGTGCGGAAAATGTCGAGTTGGTTGAAAAATACATCAAAGCTGCAGGACTTTGGTTTGATCCTATTGCGACTCCAGTTTATACAACTTCACTTGAAATTGATTTGGGCGCAATTGGATATCATGCAGCAGGGCCAAAGCGTCCACAGGATATTGTTACATTAGACGAGATACCCCTTACACTGAATGCGTGTGTGTTGCCTCGTCAGGTTGGATACCAACACATTCCTCGTTTCCCTGTTGCGATTGCAGCGATCACGAGTTGTACGAATACATCAGATCCCGCATTATTGATGGCGGCTGGCATTGTTGCAAAAAAAGCGCTTGCTCTGGGTTTAAATGTTCCTAGCTGGGTGAAAACATCTCTGGCTCCAGGGTCTCCCGCAGCACAATCCTATCTGGATAGAGCAAATCTTTTAGCTCCCTTAAACAAACTGGGATTTGGGATCGTTGGATTTGGATGTACAACCTGTATTGGGAATTCAGGACCTCTTACACACGAGATTTTTGAGTCTTATAAGCAAGGATTTATTCAGCCGGTAGCTATATTATCGGGTAACCGCAATTTTCCTGGTCGAGTACACCCCGATATCGACTTAGGCTACATTACTTCGCCAGCATTAGTTGTTATTGCCGCGCTATCTGGGGATGCCGAAAAAAACCTGATTAGTGAGCCTGTTCAAATTAATTCAGTAGGAAAACCCGTATATTTAAGTGATTTATGGCCATCTGAAATGGAAATAAAAGATGCGCTTGCAAAAGGCGTTAACAAAATTGACTTTATTCGTGACTTTACACACGCATCGCTGAATCCTTTATGGGATAGCATAGAGGCACCGGATGGTGAATGTTTTCCATGGGATGATACCTCTACTATTTTGAGACGCCCTCCGTTTGCATCGATTGATAGTGGAAGCTTATTAGGTGAGTATGAGGCTTATCCATTAATGATCATGGGTGATGATGTAACAACAGACCATATATCACCCGCCAGTGCGATACCACCAGAGAGTTTAGTTGCTGATTTTTTGGTTGAGCGAGGTGAGCTTCGTAACGATTTAAATGTATTTGCATCACGACGAGGGAATTGGGAGGTGATGTTACGTGCTACATTTCACAATAAATCTTTGGTAAATCTACTCACACCATCGGCACCTGTAGTGCATACGATGCATATTCCTTCTAAAGAGATTCTTCCTATTTGGGAGGCATCACAGCGCTATGAATCCAAGGGGGAGTCTGTTGTCATTGTTGCAGGAGAACGTTATGGGATGGGTTCATCACGTGATTGGGCTGCAAAAGGGCAGCGATTGCTTGGTGTTCGTGCAGTATTAGCAGTTAGCTTTGAGCGTATCCATCGATCTAATTTAATTGGGATGGGTATTTTACCTCTGATTTTACCAGAAGGTCTAACTCCTTATTCATTAGACTTTGCGATTGGCGACCGATTAAAGGTCTGCGCTCCTGATCATGTCTTAGTCTGCCGAGGCAATGTTCAGGTTCAGATACTGCGTCTGAACGGTCATGTAGAAACTATCAACGCAATACTCGGTATTGAAACCCAGTTAGAAATTGAGCTTCTTCGAGTGGGCGGTGTTCTACCGATGATACTGAATCAGACCTTTGTCAGTGGTTCAATATGATGTCGATGATTAACGTAGCTTTTGTAAAGGATAGAATATGAATTTGAAAGAGTTAAAAAATCATTTTGCTCCGACAGGCGTGTTAAGGGTTTCAATTAACTTAGGGAATCCAGTTTTAGCAAATCGCTCAAAGGAAACAGATGAACCGGTTGGTGTATCTGTTGATTTAGCTAAGGAGTTTGCGAAAGAGTTAGGAGTAACAGCAGAGATGATCCTGTTTGATTCTGCTGGAAAGTCAGTAGAGGCAGTGACCCAGGAGTATGCAGATATCGGCTTTTTTGCGATTGATCCACTTCGAGGAAAGTTGATTAATTTTACAGCCCCTTATATTTTGATTACTGGTAGCTATTTAGTACCTAATACTTCGCCTATTCAATCAATGGATGAGATAGATCAGTTTAATAACCGAGTAGTGGTTGGAAAAGGGAGTGCATATGATTTATATCTGACACGAGTGTTAAAAAATGCAACCATCATTCAGGCGGCAACTTCTCCAACAGTCGTAGATGAGTTTGTTGAGATTGAAGCAGAAGTTGCTGCAGGTGTCACGCAGCAGTTAGAGTTTGATTTAAAGCGCTTTCCAAATCATAGGCTCCTTCCCGGGCATTTTATGAATATTAAACAGGCAATGGGTGTTCCTAAAAGTAAGGGGGAATTTGCAGCTGAATATCTTTGGTTTTTTGTTGAGCGCATGAAGGAGTCAGGTTTTGTTGCACGTTCACTTCAGCGCCATGGTATTAAAGGGGCCTTGATAGCTCCCTTAGAAGGGAGTGCTTGACATGCTGGCATATATAGGATCTAGAACAACTAGGGAGCGTAATGCTCGGGGTGAAGGAATTAGTCTCGTTGAATGTAATGAGCTAACTGGAGAATTAGTTTTACGCTCTATTAGTAGAGGTTGGATAAATCCTTCTTACTTGTTGACTAATAAAGATTCCTCTCTCTTATACTCAGTACATGGTGATGGAGTCGAAGTAAGTGCATTTAGAATTGACCCATGTGACGGTTCAATAACGCATCTTAATACCAAGACGGTTTCCGGAACGAATCCAGTGCATTTGGCATTATCACTTGATGAACGCTCCTTAGTCATTTCAAATCATCTTACAAGTGGTTTGGTGGTTCTAGATATTTTAGAGGAGGGGGCGGTGGGTGAATTAAAGCAAATAGTAACTCTTGAAGGAAACCCAGGTCCACATCGAGTTGAGCAACCATTTTCCAAACCACACTTTAACCCTTTTGATCGAACTGGTCAGTTTGTTGTAGTTCCAGATAAAGGACTTGATAAAGTATTTAGTTTTCCTTTTAGAGCTGGAAAATTAGTGTCTAAAGAAAAAAGGATGATTGAAACGCGAGAAGGGGCGGGGCCTAGAAATTTAGTCTTTCATCCTTCAAATAAGTGGGTGTATGTGATTAATGAGTTAGACTCTACAATCACAAGCTATAAGTTTGAAATAGTGACTGGGGAGCTAATACCCTTCCAAACAATCAGCGCTCTTTGTGAAAAATATACTGGCAATAGCCGAGCATCAGGTATACAAGTAAATGATAATGGAGATATTTTATATGTGAGTAATCGTGGAGAGGATAGTATAGCAGTCTTCAAGATTAATCAGCGTACCGGCATGTTGAAAATGCTTCAGTCTGTCAGTAGTGAAGGGCGAACACCGCGCTTCTTTACGCTGAGTCCAAATGGTCGTTGGTTATACGTTCTAAATGAGGACAGTGATTCTGTTATTACATTTTCAGTCGACCCTAATACAGGTAAATTGAGTTTATCTCCGCATAAAGTGTCAATTGGTAGCCCTGTCTGTATGGTTTTTAATCAACGAGTCTAGTACCCGTTGATTAATTAATAATTTTCAGCTTGCATTACTTTTAAACTGAAAACCCGAACGTATTCCATGGATAAATTGCACTGATACCGTGGTTTCGGTGAGGGAGGTCAAATGGTTTGTAGAACGCTCCGGTTGATACTAGCTCACCTGCGTAAAGTGTGATGTTCTCTTGTCGCGCGTGATTGGCAAGATGTGTAAGTGATGTTAGAGGATTGATTCCATCTTTATCTTGAAGAGGGTAAGCAATAGCCTGTCCATCCAATTCAATGTAACTTTTGTGTAGTAGTTCATCTAAAATTGTATCACAAGGGATCATGGGCAGTGGATCACTGGTAATTAAAGCCTCGAAGCCAACGTTGTCGGCAACGAAGCTCGGCCACCCAACGGCTCTGCGATTGATAAACCGTGATCGAACTATTTCAAAGGTGAGGCAAATGTGGCTAACATCCATCCATGATATAGGTTCTACCCTATTGGGTAAGATGTCGTGTTTTAAAATCAATCCAATTTCACCTTCAATCGTAATTACTCCTGATTCAGGAACAACGACGTGTTTGTTTTTTTCAAAACAACGATTACTCAAAATTCGTCCAACGAGAGGGCGGTTCAACTGTGCTTGGGTAAGCTGATTTTCACTGGCTACCCCAAGCTTCCACCCTGTACAAGGCGATTGAGATAGATGAATAAACGCTTCCTGAGCACGATATCCTTCTTCAAGCGTGGTGGGTTTTAGGTGGCTGGGTAAGTCTGAGCAGATCTCATTTGTTGTCCAAAGTGTATTTAAATATGCTGCTGTCTCTTGATGGATATTCATTTAGTAGACCTATTGATTCAAGCGATTGTGTTTAGCCTTAAGCATATATTGATGCAATAGGTATCTTGCATTTTTAGGGTTAAAAAATCAATTAAGGGTGTGTGCTAGTCTTCATGATTAAGCGTAAAATACATGTTCGAGTATTGGGTGCGAAATAGTTAAGGGTAAACAATGAATAAAAGAGATAGTGGTGTTACAGGTAAGCTAGCTCGCCAGCTGTTGCAGGAAGTCTTGACCGGCCAGAGGCGTTTGGGTGAGCGCCTTAATGTAAAAATCATATCAGAAGAGTATAAAGTTTCAAGGACTCCAGTGAATGCGGCATTGGTTGAGCTTGAAAGAATGAAGATTGTGTATCGAGAGCCAAATAAGGGATTTTTTGTGTGTGAGGTGCTACCAGAAGACGTGAATGAATGGAGTGAGTCACCAATTCTAAGTGAGGCGGATCCTTATCACTGTTTAGCAAATGATTGGTTGAGAGATTCTATTCCTGAAACTGTTACTGAGCAGCTTATTAGAGAGCGTTACTCTATTACTAAATCAAAAGCGATAGATATTATGAATCGTGCAATGCGCGAAGGGTGGGCTGAGCGTAATGCCGGCTATGGATGGCATTTATTAGCTGTGGCAAAAACAACAGAGGCATTTAGTGAGCTGTATCGTTTTCGTATGGCTATTGAGCCTGCTGCATTGCTGGAGCCTACATTCACTTTAAATCGACAGGTGATTAATGAGCAAAGAAGTATACAAAACCGGATTTTGAGTGCACCTGAAGGGACTTTTACAGATGAGCAAATATTGGGCTTCGGCGCATTATTTCATGAAGAGTTAATTAAGCTTTCAGGAAACCCCTATTTTTTAATGGCACTACAACGTGTGAATAAAATGCGTAAATTAATGGAGTATAAAGCGAAAGTTAACCGTGACCGAATTGTTGCAAATTGTACGGAACATCTAGAAATTCTGGATTTATTAGAAGAAGGCAAGATAGTTGAGGCTTCCTACGCACTTCGGCAACATTTAAGTGCAACCCTTAACCGAAAAGCGAGTCACACTCAAGTTTGGGATCAAGAGAAATAGACTGTCCTTTCATTGGTTAAATGGATTGGTGAAGTGTTTTGATCCGTAGGCTGTATAGGCAGTTCTACTGCTTTTGATGGGGATCGCATGAGCGTATTTTTCTATTTGGTTATTGCATGGTAAGTTTGTGTATTATGCGCTTTGAAGTGAGTTCGTTAGGCGTATAGTGTATCAACGAATTATTAGGAAATACAAACGTGTCCAATACAAGGTTGCAGGAATGTTTATTAAATCGTCAACTTGTCTGGGACGGCTTTAAACAACTTTTGCCCATCTCATTGTTTGTCACTGTCTTTGGTGTGGCTTTTGGCTTGGCCGCCACTCAGGCAGGTTTAGAGAGTAGCTCAATTTTGATGATGAGTGCATGGGTATTTGCAGGGTCTTCTCAATTTGCAGCCTTGGAGTTATGGGGAGCCCATGTCGCGGTTATCCCGCTGATGATTACCGTGTTTGCCATCAATGCACGTCATTTGCTGATGGGGGCTACCCTGTATCCTTGGATTAAGCATTTACCACCAGCAAAGCGTTACGGGGTAATGTGTTTGGTATCCGATGCGAATTGGGCGATGTCGATGCAGGCATTTAACCGAGGCGAGCCAGGTTTAGGCTTGGTGTTGGGTGGAGGATTTGCACTTTGGTTGTTTTGGATGATAGGCACTTGGTTGGGTATGGCATTCGGCAGTGCTATTCAAGACCCTAGAAGCTTGGGGCTGGATATGGTGATGGGCTGTTTTATGCTGTCCATGGTAATTGGTGGTGAAAAAAATGGGCGCATCGTGGTTATTTGGATACTGGCGGCATGTTCATCCTTACTGGCTTATCGTTATTTGCCTGAAAACACTCATGTCATTGTTGGGGCCTTAGCAGGCGGGATTTTAGGTGCTGTCTGGATGGAGAAGAATCATGAGCATTGAAACGGCGGGTATCGGTGCCATTGTGGTGATTCTGATTATGTCATTTGTGACGCTCGCTACCCGTTTAGGGGGCGTTTTTGTGATGTCCTTTGTGCCGATTAGTTATCGAGTTAAACAGTTCATTGGCGCTATGTCGGGTTCGGTGCTTGTTGCGCTTGTTGCCCCTATGGCTTTAGAGGGAGACCAGGGTGCTCGGTTAGCACTGCTGACGACTCTGGTTGTTATGTTAGTGGTTAAAAAGCCTTTAGTTGCGATCAGCGCTGGTATTTTGGCAGCGGCGCTCGTTCGGTACTTGATTGGCTAAAATAGGGTGTTATTACGAGTGAATGTTATTTTCATACTAAACGCATAGTATGCAAGATCCAATGGAGTTGAGTTGAATGTTTGAAGGTATCCGACACTTGCACAAACGAAAGATAGGCATTTGGTTAATCTCAGGCCTATTGCCTGTTTTTACATCTATCGCGCTCTTATTGTTCACTGACTTTCATCATCATATCAAGCTGTTGCTTCTTTTATTGTGTGTGTTGTTGGTGGCCGTCAAGCAGGGATTAGGCCCCGCTTTATGTACCGCAATTGTCAGTTTGCTGTGTTTTAATTATTTATTTACTGAGCCCAAGTTCACCTTGGTGATGAATGAAACTGAGGACATGCTCGCATTAGGTGTTTTTTTATTCGTAGCCCTTATGATTGGACAACAAACTCAGCAGCTGCGTAAGCGCATAGAACAAGAAGCTGCGACACAGCAGGCGCTTCAACGTGTTGAAATTGAAAAAGATCGAGAGATCCTTCGCTCTGCGTTAATGAGTTCCTTGTCGCATGATTTAAAAACCCCATTAGTAACGATGATTGGGGCGACATCTTCTCTGCTGGAATTAAAAAATAGCCTATCTGAAGAGGATAAACATGAACTCTTGTCCTCGGTTATGTCTGAAGCCCAACGTTTGGAACGCTACATCCAAAATCTGCTACATATGACGCGCCTTGGCTATGGCGGTTTATCAATCGATCGGCAAACGATTGCCTTGGTTGATATTTTACAGGTGCTAAGGGCGCGCGTACTCAAGCGTTTTCCGGATGCCAATATTGTGCTTTCAGGTTTGGCATCGCTGCCGGAAGTAAACGTTCATCCTGCTTTGATTGAACAGGCTTTGTATAATTTGACCGAAAATGCGGTCAAATTTTCTCCTGAGAAAGAAGAGATACAAGTGAGGTGCCATTCAAATGATGATTGGGTTGTGATCGACATCCTGGATAAAGGACCGGGAATTCCTGAAGAGCTGCGTGAGAGCGCTTTTGATTTTTTTAACACGCTCGGTAGAGGGGATCAGCATCACGCAGGTGAAGGGTTGGGCTTAGCCATCGCTAAAGGAATGATTGGCGCGCATGGCGGACAGTTGATGATTCTTGATCCTCTTAATTCAGCGCAGGGTACGTGCATGCGCGTTATGTTGCCTATAGCTGGATAAATACAGATGTCTAAAATTTTGATAGTCGATGATGAGTCACAAATCGTTAAGTTTTTGAGCATTAGTCTCAAATCACAAGGCTATGATATTGCCATTGCACAAACTGGTCGGGAAGCGATTGCCCAAGTCGGCTTGGGCAATCCTGATGTTGTCTTGCTAGACTTGGGGCTGCCAGATCTTGATGGACAGCATGTCTTGCAGTCGATTCGCGAGTTCAGCCAAGTACCCGTGATCGTGTTGTCGGTTCGTAATCAAGAGTCGGACAAGGTGAAGGCTTTGGATGCGGGGGCCAACGATTATGTTGTTAAACCGTTTAGCGTGCCGGAGCTTTTGGCTAGAATACGAATTCAATTACGCTCTACACCTATCTCAGCCTCGAGCTTTGAATGTAAAGGGCTTTCTATTCATTATGCACAACGGCGTGTCACGTATTTAGGCCGCGATATACGCTTGTCTAAAAAAGAGTATGCTTTGCTTTGCTGTCTAAGTGAGAATCCTGGAAGTGTGATGACGCAGTCACAGCTCATGCAACGCATTTGGGGTAAGTCGCATTCAGACGACACACATTATCTGCGCATTTTAGTTGCGCGTCTTCGCGCCCGTTTGGGAGAAGATGCTAATCAGCCGAGTTTAATCGAAACGCTTCCGGGCATAGGGTATCGGCTGATTAGTGATTAATTTTTTTACCCTAAAGCAATGCGACCGCCTGCATAACGAATGGGTCTTTCAGGGCGGCTTGCGAGTGCTGTAAAAAGTAAGACAGGTGAAACCTTTCCAATCAGCATCACACAAATGATTAAAAGTTTGGAGGCTATTTGTAGATCACCAGTAAGACCCAGTGAAAGACCCACTGTGCCGAGAGCCGATACGACCTCAAAAATGACCACTAATGGGTCCTGCTCGGATTCTAATGCGAGCAATAGAATACAAATGCCTGTTAAGAGTGCCAGTGTCAGAATTAGAATGCCAGAGGCCCTTAATAAATGTTCAACGTCGAGGGTTCGACCCAACAGGCGTGTAGAGTCTCTACCTTGTAGTACCGCGAATAGGCCCGTCAAAAGTAAAATAAAGGTGGTGAATCGTATCCCACCTGCAGTTGAACCCGGCCCAGCCCCTATGACCATATTGATCATCATAAACACATGGCTTGCATGGCTCATTTCATTTAAATCGATTGAATTGAAGCCTGCGGTTCGTGTTGTCGCTGCTTGAAAAAAGGCTGAGGTAATGCGATTAAGTCCTGAGCCTAAACTTGAAGCGTTACGCTCGAACAAAAGCAAGGCTAGAGTCCCCAGTATCAGAAGAAAAAGGGTACCGTATATCATTAGGCGGCTGTGGATACTGAGGCGCTTTTGAGGTGTCATGAGTTCGTAAATGACAATAAATCCCATACCGCCAGTAATTAAGGCGAGGGCATGAATCCAGACGACCCAATTTCCACCACTGACGTCTATGAGCGAGTCAGAAAAAATCGCGAAGCCTGCATTGTTGAAGGCTGAGACTG